>NZ_FWZT01000006.1 GCF_900177345.1 Pseudobacteriovorax antillogorgiicola | reverse complement strand
GCCGAGGCGCGTGAGGCGATAGACCGGTTTGTAGATGAGTACAATGACCATCGGCCGCATCGGTCTTTGGATATGTTGTCACCCAGCCAGTGGCTGGAGAAAATAGTTGCTTAAATGGTTTGTGGAATGGGGAACCTTACACTCCTGCGTTCCCCGATTAAGGCACACATAATCTAAATGGTCTTGAAAGTTTTTGAGACTGCATTATCGGGGGGAAGGCCGCCAGAATCATGCATTGCTAATCTGTTCCAAGACGAAGGCTATGGATGTGATTAATTAAGGAAAAAGAGAAACCCTGGTCTCAAGAAGAGACCAGGATATAACAGGCCAAGTCTACAAATAAGATCAGCTAAAACGTCAACTAGTTGAGGCTCGTAGCTGATCAGTTCTTATACTATCGGGTATAGCCAAACGGGCTAAGTTCACCATCATAGACAGCAGATCGATCCTGAGTCTTGATCTTGAGGTGTTGATAGCGGGATCCCTTATACCAATGAAGCAGCTTCAATCGGAACTCAGGTCGGCCTACAACACCGATGATTATACTTGTGTCATCATCAGCGCGATAGAACCTAAGGTCCTCCCAGGTAGCATCATTAAAGTAGAGATAGTCGGTTGATTCATCTATGGCAAAGTTCTCGATGGTTTTGATGCCACTGTACTTCGACCATATGCGATACTTATCGGTGCCGTTGCCACCATTGAAGTACTTATGCCCAAAAGAGTCTTCAAAGGTGTCATCGCCGTCCATGCCGTAAAGCCATTGTTCTCCGCGATAGCTGAAGATTTGATCAGCAAATGGAGACCCGAAAACGGTTTCTATACCATCAATTTTATCAGCTTCTCCTAGCGCTTCCTGGATGACATGACCAGCTTTTAGATTCACCTGTACACCCGTCGACGAATTCGCATCCCCTGCGAATATTGCTGCATCGAAGCCTTTGCCTCCGATCAGAGTATCTGAGCCTTCGCCACCGAATAAGATGTCGTCACCGATTCCACCATCGATATGGTCTCTATCAGCAGCGCCAGTAAGGGTATCGTTTCCTTGTTCACCCTGAATGAAGTCTTTAGATGCTCCACCTTTGATCGTGTCGTTACCACTGGCACCATTTAGGGAATTGCCCTGATCGCCACCCACCAGGGTATTGTCTAAACCATTTCCTTGAATGATGTTGCGATTCTTCAGGCTTCCGTAGGCTGTTCGCACTGTTTGCAGCCCACTTTGACTAAGTACCAGATTCTGGCGATGATCTGTATCCTTTCGATTGACTACGATAGGATTCAAGCTTTTATCTGAATCAGATTGAGGACCGGTGAAAATGACTCCATCCTTACTGATGAATACTGCATGACGATTGGCTTCGTCGGTAAACCAATTTTTGACAATGAGTTGAAAGTTTGAGGCGGAAATTACCAGAGAATCAGCGAAAATGAAATCGAGTTTTTCTAGAACGAGATCATCATAGGCAAAGGGGATGACGATGGTATCTAGCTTTCTATCGTCGGCGTGGTTATCAATTAAATTTCTGCTGTTAGCTACCAAGAGATAAGTGTCTTTGCCCCCACCGCCCGTGAGGATGTCGAAGCCTTCAGGGCCGATTCCACCAGGCATGATGATGTTGTCCTGATTGTTGCCAGTGATATTGTCATCGAAAGGGCTGCCAGTGATCATGCGGACCTTATCCCACCATCTTGGTGATTGCGTCCACTGACGGGGATCGAGATCAACGGAAACTGAGTGTTGCGCCTTTTGGTAGTTAAGGTGCTTCACTTGCAGCTGACCATTCGGTTGCACATCGAACCCTGCTCCATCTTCAGTTTGAAAGCTGAGGTGACGACATTCTGGATTCTTGAACCAGGATTGAACTCTAACGAGAGCAGTGCCGACTGGCTGGCGGTCAGCGAATACAGATCTAGCAATGAGTCTTTGATCGGGGCTGGTAAGGTTTTGATTTAAGTCTTGGTAGCGTCCGAAAATCAAGTCATTGCCATCACGACCGGATGTAAGTTCAGCTAATGGGATACCAAGAACAAGTCTATCCTGCTGACTATCCCCTTTGGTACAATTATTGATCGCTATATGTCCATCATGTTCACTGATCACATAGGTGTCGCTACCAGATCCACCTTCCACAAAAGTATTTTGGGGGCCGAGAATAAAAGTGTCGTCGCCTGCCTCGCCATACACTTGGTAGTGATACTGATCAAGATTATAGCTGAGACTTAGTTGTTTGCCCGATTGATCTACAGGTAGGTCTTGAACAGCTATGAAGGTGTTATCTGCACTGTTTCCCGTATACCGACCGTGAATCGATCTTTGATCGCCATCCATCTGCGATATCATTCGCTTTTTATCGACAGGAATGAACCACAGAAGCTTAACTGATTCGGTCTTAAATTTGATGTTCTGACTCTCACCAAGTCCCAGTACTATCGTGTTTAGATCAGCGTTTAGCGATAGATCATGGCTAACGATGTCTCCGTTATAGGAGTCGTAGCTTAGGTGAGAGTTTTCACCAGGCTCACCTAGCTTAAATTCAATTCTACCACCATCAGCAGAGAGCTTTCCTGATAGAAAGTCTATGCTGTGATCATGGACAGAATAGTAGTTGCGGTAATCCTTTAGTGACTCAAGAAAGTCCTGCTGGTCATGGTACTTTCTATCAAGTTTTTTAGATCCATCGATGGCGTGATAGATCTGGCCAATGAGGGTGAAGTTTTCCCATAGGTCTTTGGTTGCAAGCCCGATACCCTTGAATGTTGCTTCGGCTTTCTGAAGGTCGGTAGCATCTGGTGGAAGCTTTTTTAGTTGATTACTGATTTCGATATAGAAGTCATCAACTCCCAATCGAAGAACTGTAAGTAGAATCACAACCGGCTCTAGTTCTGGTACTTCAGGAACCAAAAGGCTCAGGGCTGTGATTGCAGTGTCTAAACCAGCATCGATATAACCTAGAGTATCATGGCGCTTCAGATCTTCTTCAATATTGT
Organism: Pseudobacteriovorax antillogorgiicola; assembly: GCF_900177345.1. NCBI lineage: Bacteria > Pseudomonadati > Bdellovibrionota > Oligoflexia > Oligoflexales > Pseudobacteriovoracaceae > Pseudobacteriovorax > Pseudobacteriovorax antillogorgiicola. The sequence goes on along the minus strand of NZ_FWZT01000006.1, from coordinate 300,836 downwards.
AGATACCAAATGCCGTTCCAACTAAAGGAACGTCTTCTAAGAACAGCCCCGCCTCACGAGCGAATACCCCAAGCTCTTCGCTTGCTGCACCAAAGATCCTACCTGCGTTTTCGGAAAGAAATTGGGTTGCCCATTTCTCGCCAACCTGCATAGCTGGTTTAATGGCTTTACCAAGTCCTCTGGCGGCTGCTTGATAGATCTTGCGATTGACACCAGTTAGTTCTCCGATACCATGACCAGCCTGAGAAAGCATGATCGCGCCATTTCCAATATCGCCACGTTCTAAGGAGTTTACGGCGCCTCTTAAGCCCATAAACGTACCGTAAATCCCAATAGCACGATTGATTGCCTGGCTTGTGCCAGCGGAGTGCTCCTGCATTCTTGTATGAAGACTCTCCGTTAAAGATGGAAAGCTGAGTTCGCTCTTGGGAACCCGGACCGTGAAGGAGCGTTTTTGTCCAGAAACTGAAGCTCGGCCTTCCACCTCGATCCAATTTTGGCTTTGGGAACCATGGACTGAATTTTCGTCAACAATGGCCCCTTCAGGTAAGGCTTCAAGAATTTTTCTTGCGATATGAGCATGGTCTTTTTCCAGTGCGATGGAGCCCTGGATGGATTGTGTTGCAATCTCTGTAGCTAGAGCTTGAGACTGCATTCTCACAAAGGTAAAGTCTTCAATCTGCTCTGAGCCACGATCGAGAATTTCATCAGTAGCACCGAGTCGGTCGCGGTTGCCCTCATAGTCGATGGTGACGTCGGTACTGATATCTGAAAGAACGTCTTTGTAACGATCTACAAGCTCTTGAGAATTACTGGGAGGTGCATCCATAAGCTGAGGTAGATCTCCGGGGAGCTTATAAGACTTTGGATACTGATCTGGTTTAGCAACAAATTGACCTAAATCTTTATGATCTACAAGAGCCTTAACAAGGTCCGTATAGCTGCCTTGTCCATCATTGGCAGAGAACACGTTTTCGTCTATATAAAAATCGTTGCTGCTCGCTAGATCTAAATCGGCCAAGTTCTTAAGGTAGGTTTCGCGGTCATCGAGAAAAGCCCTGTCTTTGAGGCGAAAGCCATATAGGTAGAGCTTCTGAGGAGTGAACGAGATTTTTGTGACATCGTTGCCGATGGAAAAAAGTTCCCTGGATGCAATCGATTTGAGTCGTGATATGCGGTCGCCAAATATAGCTCTCTTAATTTTGATATCGGCGAAAGCTTTCGCTTGGCCAAGAAAGTTTTTCTTGGAAAAATCGTAGCTCTTGCGATCGAATATGGTGTCGCTCAATGCAGAGTCGCCGAAGTCCTTCAAATAGACATATTTTTCAAGACCCTTTGATCCCACTTGAATCACATTGAAGCCAGTTTTTACCTCACCCTGAGATTCGTAGAACTGCTTTTTTAGGCCTACCTTGTAATTGGAGCTGATGATTTCAAGGTTTTGCTGCCCAGATGGTAGGTGGTCATTTACAAGGTACCTAAGTTCTTTCGAGAAGGACTCAATGTATTCAGGGGATACATCACATGATAGAAATACGAGCTTCCGAAGCTTATGCAGCACTGGTATCCCATCAGCACTCGTTAGGGTTTTAGCGAACGTGTCAGCAAGTTCTTGGGGTGTCTTTTCATCGATCGCTAAAAATGATGCATGACTATCGTAGTAAAGAGTTCCAGAAAAATCATCAATGCTTGGTAGCTTGATCGGAGCATCTCGCTCCCATTGAATCACGCCTTTGACCGATTCGCCGTCAACTCCTGTGGTACCGTTGACGGTATTTAGGTGGCCAGAAATTAGCGAGAGATTGGTCTTTCGAAAGGCTTCTGGGCTTGAGGCTTGCCCAATCATAGCCTTCCAGTCCGGCTTCGTTGAATGGTAGTTGTAAATCCAAAGGGATGTGTTCGCCCAAAGGGCTTCGCTGAGACTTAGGCTAAGCAATAATGGTAGCCATCTCTGTTTGAAACTGGTTCGCATGGTCTGGTGATCTCCCGTTAATGTTTGAGGCACAGTGGTACTAATGTCCTTGAAAAGGAGTAACGATAAGACTTCAATTTCCACAAATGGTTGTTGCTAGATAGATTATCTAACCGATTTAACTAGTGACTTCACTTAGTATAGTTTGTCTTAAAATTCAAACAAAAGTAGCGATATTAATGTCAAAGTTGAACTTAATGTTTGAAATATTAAAATATACAAGTTTTGTCATTGATATGCATGAATTGTGAATATTATCAATTGGCGGCATTTAGAGGAGGGTAGGTTATTGAAATGTCTACAATTTAATTGTGCACTTAAGAATGGGATGCAATTTTTTTAGCTGCCTTGAACCTCACTGCATGTGACGGAGTTGGAAGTCTCGCTATCACCTGTAGATTCATTAACATTCGTTGAGATAGTTCCATCCCCCAAACCAGAAAGTATTTCGCTGATAGAAGTTTGAATTGTGGTGGTCACAGCGGTGGAGTGATAGTCCGATAGGCCAATACCATTATTACTGGCATCAAAGTCGATGGAGCCTGCTACGAAATTACCGTTAACCAGAGCTTCGATCTGTTCGTAGACAGCCACATCAATTTTCTTTACAGCACTTGATAGCAAGTATGTTGAACTCGCCTCGGCACCACTTTGATAGGTGGTGTAGTATTCGTCTGTGTCAACGCCGATCGCCCATTTATTGCTTTTCGTAGTCTCTAGAATTGCGCCGGAGCCAGTAGCACCTCCAGCTCCAAAAATGACATCGGCATTTTGATTGGAGATCATTGATGAAGCCTGAGCTGCGCCGGTATCGGGATCAGTGAAAGATGAAATATAAGTGCACGCAATAGAGCACGTTTCGCATTCCGCTAATGCACCATTGATGAAGCCATTCACAAAGCTTTTTACAGGAGGTAGTGCGATTCCACCGATAACACCCAAGGATTTACTTTCTGAAACCATCGCTGCTAGGGAACCTGCCAAGTATCCAGCTTCATCTTCAGCAAAGGATAGGCCAACCAGATTGTCTGGATAATCATCGTAAGTGACATCAACAATCACGAATTTAGTATCCGGGAACGATTGAGCCGATTCCAGGGTTACATCGGTCATTTGAAAGCCAACTGTGATGACCATATCATAGTCTTGATCAACAAAATACTCGACTTCAGTACTATAATCATCTGTTGACGCTGGCTCTCTGTAGTCAAACTGCAATCCAAATGCTTGGGCGGCCTGCAGACCCCCTTCGTAAGCTGACTGATTGAATGTACCATCATCGATCTTACCAAAATCTGTGACAAGAGCGACTTTTAGGTCTGAAGTGGGTGATGAATCGCTCTCGCTACTACAAGATAGTTGTAGAACTGTAACAAAGACTACCCAAAAATGTTTCATTGCTTCTCCTATGAAGCTGATTGATTCTCTTGACGCCTGCCTGTAAGGAGCTGATCGGAAGGCACTTTCAGTCGCAAAATTGTCATTCCATTTTCAGAGCTTATCGATGCTGTTCCACCCAACTCTGTAATAATCTCTCTTACAGCTGCTAGTCCTACTCCTCGGCCACTTCTTGAGGTTGCCTGAGTTTGGCTTGAGACTTCGTCCAGAAATAGGACATCAAAGATGGTCTCATTCTCATTTGGTACAAAGCCAAGAGATTTTGCGCGATGTTCTGCAAACTTAGGATCAATACCGGCCCCATGGTCAATTATATCGATTACGATCAAATCATTCTCTCGCTTCGTGAAAACATCAAGGTTGATTCCAGCGGGCTGGTGAGGGTCGCCTTTCTTAGCTAGTATGTACCCATGATCCACTGAATTGTTCAGTCCATGCATAATGCATTCGGTAAGCATTGTAAGCCCTGCGGGTTTCCATGTGATAATTTCGTCTGATAAAGAAAAGCTTTCAAGCCAAAAACCTTCTTTAGAAACATAGTCTGATAAATCGGTGAGTACTCCATCAATAGCACCGAGAATCGTTTTTGCTTGCTCGTCTTGTTTTTCATCTTGACTTGTTATGAGTTGAATAGTCTTATAGTAGTGATTTAGATCCCTTAGCCAAAGTGTCTTGAGGGACGATATCATTTCATTGTAAGTACTTTCCGCACTATCCTCTGCTTTCAAAGTACTTTCCGCTCGATGAATGGATTCAGCCAGATCATCAAACCTAGCAACTCGGGCATCACCTTTGAGGGTGTGCAGACTTCTTAGAACTCTCCTTTTATCATCGAACAAGTCGAGTGCTTCAATTCTTGGAATTGTTTGGCTTAAGAATTGTTTCGTACGTTTCTGATCGTACTGAATATAGTGAGAGATAACTCTCAGCATGCGTTCGTTCTCTTGATCGGCTTCCTTGGCTCGTCGTTCCATTTCCTTTTGCTCGGTCAGATCGCGAATGGAAAGCATCACTCGTTCAACCAGTCCATCTCGTTCGATTGGAGTCCAGTCAAGCTCGAATGTTTTTATCTCATGGTCAATCACAACCCGGGTATCTCTGATCAAGTGATCTGCATTAATTTGCCAAGTCAGCGGTTCTTCTTTAAAGGAACACTGTATTGACTGCTTCATTTGGTCCCAGGAGTCTTTGGAGGTTTGATGGTTTGCGAATAGTGTATCGAAAACATTCTGTCCAACGATTTCTTTTTCTTTTAATTGAAATAATTTTTCTAGATAGCCTGAGTATTCAGGTTCAATTTTGAAAGATTGATCGAAGGTTAAGATTCCCTGCTCTATCTTCTCCATGATCTCGGCGATTTTCTGCCTTTGTTCACGAGAGTCGTCAAGAGCGATTTTAAGTTCCTGAGTTCGTGCATCCACTAGCCCTTGAAGGTCGTCGGTAAAGGTCTTGACTTGCACCCTCATGAACTCGAAGTTTCTGCTAAGAGATCCAATCTCGTCATTGGTTGTAGCTTTTAGTGGAGTGGAGTAGTCTCCTTCAGCAATGCGGTGAGCCCCATCTTTAAGGTCAACGATCGGGCGAATGATCGCACTGGTAACCAAGTTGATTGTCACTAAGCCGAGGACGATAATTATAAATCCACTGCCCGCAACAATCATCATACTTCTAATTTTAAGGTCGTCACCTAAAGATTGTGTCCTTTCACTAAGCCTTTGGGTTTCTTCTTCTTGAGCGTTTACAGCATTTTCAGCTTGTTTCCTTTCACTTTCGATAGAAGCCATCATGTTTTTCAGAGTCAATTGATAATGTAAGAAGCCAATCGGTTCCCCATTATCTTTGAAATCTTGAAACTCGCTTAGATCGCCGTCAAAAATGGGAGTGGATACATCGTAGACTTCGATTTCCTTATTACCTTGCTGTAGCAGCTTGATACGGGGGCCATCAGAAGTAAGAATAGTCTGAAGGGTCGGGTAGGGAATGCTAATATTATCACTCCCCGAGACACCACTTAGGGTTTTGGTGCCAGTGTCAAAGCTCGATCGCTGGAGGCTGATACCTTTGGGGAATCGGTCATTAATGAGATACCAGACGACAGGCTGATCTCCTTGGATCGCGATGAAACTTGCATGAATCAGATCGCCGTCCAGCTGGTATGTATTGTACAAGAAATTACTTATCCAGCCGATCGAATTGTCAGCAAATTGACCGCGCAAGACGAGGAAATCCCTCTCAAGTAGATTGATCGCCTTGGTGACCAATGCATCTTCATAAAATTTGCTAATTTTGACAATATTGGCTTCAGAGTTCTCTTGTATCGTAGTTTTAGTGCGCTCGCTTTGCTCCTGGTAAAGAGCTGACATCCCGTCGATCATCTGGTTAATGTTGATGAGAACGATCACTAGCATAATCAGTATTGACGAGACTGAAACGCCTAAAGACGATAAGCTAATCTTTGTCTTTATGGATCTATAGAGCACACAATTCCCCAGTACGCTATTTATACTGGGATCGGACGGCTAAAAGGCGAGACTTAGTGAAATCTCGGGATGAATGATAATTACTAATAAAAACTGATAGTTGATAGTGTGTTGGCCAAGTTTTCTGGTGAGTTCTATGGGGCGATGTATAGGTCTGATTTAGTAGCTGGATTTATTTCTAGTTTAAAGTGCTTCAACTTCGTTTGATTGACACCTTTTCGAACGGATAGGATGTCTTGAACACCTAGGTCGCTCGGCTTTGTCCCATCTTCTAAAATTGAAAAAGCCATCTCAGCCAACTGCCCGCCCAATTCTTCATGGGCTGGAAATGCAGAGAATGTACAAAAGTTCATGTCTTTGGCAATAAACTTTTTTAGTGGGCATATAAGCGGGATGCGATCTGAAAGTGGGAGCCAGTAACGATTAAATGCTTGCTGATTCAAGATTACGCTATCTGCGAGTAACCAAATGGCGTCGAGCTGGTCGATCCGATAGAGCTTTTTCCTTAAATAGGAATTGACACGCGATTGACCAGTACCCTTGCTCTCGACGTTGTAGGCAATAAGTTTGATGCCGATTCTTGTTAGTTGGCGTTTCGCCTTCTTGATTAGTTGCCAATGTTGGGTGGCTCTGTAGAAGACTCCCACCCGTGTGATTCCTTTTTTAATCGTGTATTGGAACGAGTTTATAATAGAAAAACCAGGGACTTCGTAAGAGATTCCCGAAATGTTAGTGCTATTCTTGAGTTCTTCTTTGAGATTGAGGGCCATTGTTGCAATGGCAGGTATGTTTCCTTTAAGGTTCTCTATCGCCAAACGACCTAATGCCACTGAGTGATTGTCCATGAGTACAATGAGCTTCGGTTTGGCTGATTCTACCTTGTGTTTGATCTCCTGCCATTCTGTTTTATCATCAACGATGACCTGTGTTACTGAGTAGTCCCCAGCTAGCTCATTGATGAGGCTTTTTGTTACAATATCAAAATTTGTTGATCCCTTGCGGATGATGACCAGAGAGTTTGCAAAAGCCACTTTACTGAATAAAGTCATCAGCGATAGAAGTACGCAAATCTTAATCATGTTTCACCTCCATCGCAGAGGCTATTGAGGTGAATCCTAAATTCTTGATAATTGATGATTCCATTTTTAGTAGGTCGATCTTGCCTGTGCCCTTGGAACAAAGAAGAGGGTAGGCTATAGGCCTAGACTGGCTAATTAGGTAGGTTTTCATGGGAAATTGTTTCTTTAGCTGCTGGAGATTATGGGGAGCAATCAGTATGTAGTTGGCGTTCTCAAGGGCTAGAAGCCTCATAAGATCTTCTAGCTTCGCGACCGAGCGAATGAGTTTAAACTCAAGTTTTGGTAAGATCTGCTTTGTGAAATTATCGATATTACGTCGGCCGACCTCATCGACAACTCCTAGAACTCCACGTTTCGTATTTGCTAAAGTCCAGTTTTTATCAATCGTAATAAGCGAGTAGTTGTATTTGCCCTGACTTTCTATTTGAAAACTAAGACGGCATTGGTAGCCAGGTGGTTCGGGCAAAGCTCCTGGCTGTATAAGGTATTCAGCAGGATTCTTCTTTTGATAGCGAATATACTCTCTAAATTTTGCAAACACTAATATCTGATCGAAACCGAGTTTGGATTGGGTGAGAATTTGCTGCCGTTTCTTAGCGCTGATTCCTGAGCTGAAATAAACATTCAATGTTCTAGAGTATGACTTGGTACTTGTTAGGATCATGAATATACCAAATAGAAGACGCCAATTGTACTTCATAACCCCTCCTTAAAAGATTGTGGAGAAGTCGTACATGATATCCTGCCCTTGACCTGAATATAGGCTATTTATGTTTCCGCGAATGTATTCCGGATATTCAATCTGCTTGTTTTGGAGGTTCTGTACTTTAATTGTATGGGTGCCAGAGTTCCCACGGATAGAAAATGAGGCGTTCATAGTACTCTGGGCAGGTATGCTTTCGAGCATCCCTTCGGTTTTACCTATATGGTGATAGGTGAAGGAGCCAGACAACCGTCGGAACTTTTTATTTAAGCCAACACTACTGCTGACCTCTGGCACAAACTTGAAGTTATATTTGTTATTAACAGCGTCACCATCATCTCCATCGATACTTTGAATACTTGCCATTACATCAATTAGTTCGGAATTGATGTACTTAATTTCGAGTTCAGAACCTCTAGCTGAAAATTTGTTACTATTGACGAAACCCAACGATAGATCGCTGCTGGAGTTAGGTAAACGCCGCGTTCGAATAATCTTATTATCGAACTCTGCCTGAAATACTGTCATCTGGAGAAACCAGTTTTTAGAAGGTGATAGAATGTAGGCGAGCTCCGTGCTGTCGCTTGTTTCTGGCTCCAAATCCTCATTGCCATAGATTTCGTTCACGGAGCGAGAATCTTCATAGTAGAGTTCAAAAAGGCTCGGTGCACGGTAGGATTGACCATAGACGAACTTTAAACTTGACGTTTTTGAAATAGTATAGACTCCAGTAGCTCGCATGGATAAGTTGCTATCGAATGCTTCATTACTAGTTTGACGAACCCCAAGAACGAACCTTAACGGCCAATTTGTGGCTAACCTATCCATGTAGAAGCTGAATTGAGCTGATAGAGAGGTTTCTGCTACCTGGCGGTTCTTCATATTGTTCTCATTAAAAACGAATTTATTGGTTGGATTATAGATTTGAAACTTCAGGCTTTTCCTTAACTCATGCTCGACACCAAGGTCAAGGGAGAGGGAGTCAACGATCGAGAGCGTTCCCAATAGTTTACCAAAAGACCTTGTTCCTTCGATGCGGCCGCGGACTGTATCATCAGCAATACGCGAATACTCTCTTTCTTGTCTGTCATAGCTCAAGGTAGCAACCAGTTTCGATTGGCCGATGCTTTTAGTAAAGTTGTAATTTATAAGATCCCCCTCGGTCCTGGAGTACTGCCCTACACCAGAACTAATCAATGGTCGTGCTCCGAGAAAGCTATAATTATTTAAATATGAGTTGATAAGCAGGTTGTGCAGACCAAAGCTGGTCTTGAGCTCTACATTGCTGGTAAAATTGGATCTTTCTTGAAAATCAAGGTGGTATCTGGTTGACCCCACTTCGTCGACAAAATTGCTGTCTTCTCCGTATTCAAAGCCCTCCTGTAGCTGAGCGCTGGCTGATACAAAGTAAGTTAAGTCTTGATCTGCATAGAGAAGATGACCGTTGGCTGATTTTAGATGGGAATTCGTGCTGATGGACGTTTGGAGCTGCCCCATCACATCCTCTGTGTTCTCGTCCGGTAGCCTTCTTAGGACTAGATTTATTGCTCCCGAATAGGCGTTGGTGCCATAAAGAACACTCGCAGGGCCTTTCAAAACCTCAATTCTTTCCAAATCATTGATATTGATGCGTTCTAGCTCGCCGTGACCTGTAACAGACATCCAGCTAGCAACGCCATCGATCAGAATCAGAACACGGTTGGTAAAGTTGTCTTGTAAGATACCTCGAATCGCAGGTAAGTTGTGGGAGAAGTAACTACGGTTAACGCTGACTCCAGCTAAGGTTTCTATAGCTTCGGATATAGACTGAAAATTATACTCTTGGATCGTATAGCGATCAATGACCGATACTGAAGAAGGGCTGTTGAGAAGGGTATCGGGTGATGTCGAAGACACCTCGATTCTTAGATTGAATAGTTTCTCCAGTGACTGTGTTGCTTCAAAGCTAGAAGCCAGCTTGGGAGCAACTAAGCTACCGACGATCAGTATAAGCATGGCATGACGCTTCAAGAACCATCTCCGCCTTAAGGATGTCTATGTATTTCATATACTAGCATGGTAATTTGCTTTAGAAAGGAATAAGTTTATTCTCAATACTACTAATATGGCGTGGGTTAAATTATGGGTCTTCCTCAGTCGAAGCAAACAGACCCTCGGAGGGTTCAAATGGTAGGAATTAGGAAAATGGCTGAAAGCTCCACAGTAAAAAGTGCTGTGGAGCTTCGGTATCAGTTCTATGAGCTTAGGATTGCTTATTGTAACTCAGCAGCGATTGCATCCTCTACTTTCTTCTTCAGAAGCGGGCAGCGATCTTTCGATATGCCGTTGCTTTGAGTAGAGTTCGATGACTTGAACGATATTAGATCATAAGCTGTACCAAGGATATCGAGAGTTTCACACTCTACCTTGATATCTGAGCAAGGGGCATTAGTCGAAACATCATTATTAGATTGACTGTCTGACCAACTGAGGTCAAACCCCGCGTTGCAGTTTAAAGTCACCTGAAAGTCATCAACAACATTAGGTGTGTCTGTGTCTCTAGGTTCTTCGTCTTGCCGAGGTTTTTGCTCCTCTTTCTCCTCTTCTTGTTCTTCTACTGGAGTTGGTTCTTCTTCAGGAGCTGGAGCTTCCGGGGTTTCTTGTTCTTGTGGAGTTGCTTCACTCGCGGAGCTCAAACCGTCGAGTTCTTCTGTTTCCGGTGATTTCACTTGTTTTTGGGAGTTTCCTTCTTCGTTTGAGCACCCAAATTGAATTGCAAGTATTAAAGTGAGTGCTAGGCTTAAAACGTTCATCGCAGTCTCCTGTAGTTGGTTAGTAATCGGAATTTTGCAATTCGAGAACCAATTAGACTTGTTAGGATAGTTTTGATGCGTTTTAATTTATAGTTGACCGATTTCTACGATTTGCATTTGAATAGTTGAAATTTATGAACTCCTCAGTTCGGCTGGATTTGTATTGCTACATGAATGCTTGGTGAGATCCTTTACGTGTAACTAAGGTTTGCTTGTGATATTGGTAAAATATACAACAAATGCTGGTATCTTTCGAATTTTTCAACTGTGCGGATATTTGACCCTAGAGATCGATGATATCACGAGGGGGATCGTCATCACGAGCGACGCCAACGAAGATCTCAAATCTTTCTAGATCTTCGATAGGGTAGATGGCGCATTCATGACGTTTTTTCTCATCTATTTCTTTACCGATGTCCATAAGTTTAGCAATGATAAGATTACCAGTTTCTTGGCTTAGCATAGCTGTTCGAGTGACATATCGCTTACGATAAAGATCATTTTCATCACTGAATAAAAATTGGGTCACCCGGGTTGCGCAGCGCTTGGCCACGAATTTGGGCATGGAGCTACCTTCAGAGTAGCTAATTGGCGATTTTAAAAGTAACTTGATGCGATTTGGATGAACTTCAAGGAAGCTTGCCTCTTCAAGGTCATTAATGTAGCGCCTTACCGAAGCATCCGTTAATTGATACTTGGCCTGGATCTCAGCCACCTTGCCTTTATTCATTATCAATTCATCGAGAAAGTCGAAATGATGCGGGTTTGCTATGAGAAAAGATTCCTGGGCGGGGCTAAGCTGAGAACCAGGTGCCCGGTGCTCTTTGGCTCGCAATACGAGGTCGAAAAATGAGAAGTCTAAGACTTCGCAGATTCTAGAAATCTCGCCGACATTACCATCTTTCTTGCGAAAGAAGTGTTTTATAGAGCCTTCCGAAACTTGGAGCATATCAGCCAGAGCGCGGTAAGTAATGCCGCGCTCTTTGAGAATATCACGTAAACAGCTCGCTATTTTAGGAAAGGTAATACTAGAGTTTTGTCCCATGAACTCAAGCTTTCCCTATCTTACGGTTGATCAGCAAGTTCGGATGGTAAGACGACTTTGAACTTAGCGTCGACCATAGCCTGGATGCCTGGTGTATAAGCCATCTCAAAGAATTCACAATGGCCACCAGCACCAGTTGTTTCGATTGTCTGCTTGGTTGGGTCCCCTTGCACTTGATCATGGACTGCCTTATAGGCTGCGACGCTCTGTTGAACAGAGTTTGTAATGTCAGCACGCTCGCCAGCAGTCACTTGCCAATGGATACGAAAGTCTTTAAAAACCTCCGGGTTTTGAATATCGGTGCGAGGAGCTTCTCCGCCACACATTAAGAACGCACCGGATTTGTACTGGCTACCATAGGCTGGCAGAAAACTTCCCGAGAGAAAGTAAGCACCACCGGAAACACCGGAAAAGTAGATCTTATCGAGGTCGATATTGTATTTCTTTAGAATCTCGTTCTGAATCAAATCCTGTGAAAACTGGGCGTGAGCAACTCCCTGAGCACGACCCCACTGGAGATTTTGATTTGGAGCGCGAACCGTCACGCCGATTAGGCCGTAACGAGTCGCTTGATTAGGAAAGTCTCGGTACCCTCCGCCACCGTCACCGTGAAAGTGAACATGAAGGCCATATACCTTCGTCGCGACATCATCTGGAGCCATGATTTTGTAGGAACTGGTAAGGTTGTTACTATCTGTAAAGTTAACCTCGTTCATGCCGATGGGTCCACCGGTTCCCTGGGAGCTTCGGATTGGACTCTCTTCAGGTTCTTCAGGAGTTTCAACTTCCTCTTCGAGTTCAGGCTCAACTTCATCAACGATAGCTTCGACATCTTCATTGGGCGTTTCGTCTTCAACGACAGCGCCTTGCTTAGTGGAAAACTCGGGAGCTTCGTATTGGCTACAAGCAGCGAATAGGATAGTCAGTATTAGTAGTGGCGAGAGTCTCATAAGCGTGTTTCCTTTTTGATATTCGATTGACCATTGCAAAATCGACGCCAGCTTAAGCTACTGATCTTACCTGTTTTGAGGCGTTTAAAATAGAACCCACGGAATACTCAATATCCAATAATATCAGATTGATAGCTGGTAAATGTCGCCAATTCATAGATTCGTAAGCAGAAGCGTTGAGAGGCTGGTTTAATCATCGGAAAAGACTGCCTAAGAGCGGGGAGCAGTCTTGGGATAAGATAGAAGATGGCAGAATTTTGTCATTCCCAGGAGAATTTCTCCTCGTGTAACTGGGAAATGGGCCATGTTCACAAAGCTGATATTCCTGCTCGCATGTGTAGGGTTCTTAGGCGCTTGCTCTAAGAGCCAAGAATTTGTTCGTCTAAAGAATTGGCAGCAAGCTCGTCTTACTGCCCTACATGAGTCGCCCAGCCATTGGGAGGCCATCACTATCACAGGGACGAGTGGTCGCGAGCCAGGCAAGCGCTATATCATTCAGAAGACTGTCTTGCCAGATATTAAGATTGAAGACCCTGCAATCTACTTTTTTCGAGTCTACAATAGCTTTGTTATCACCCTTGATGACAAGCCTATCTTCAAGTACGGAAACCTGGAAGCGACAGGTAAACAAGATTTTTATGGTTTCCGTTGGCATATTGTGCGTTTGCCCGACCATTTCCAAGGCAAAGTGCTAAAAGTCATAGCAAACTCGAGTCATAGCCGGATCGGTATTCGGCGGAGCCCCGAGCTAGGGTCTCATCAGCTTATGCTAAAAAATATCGTTCAAAAGTATACAAGCACCTTGCTGAGTGTAGGGCTTCACTTAGCTTTTTTTGTGATGGGTTTAGTCGTATGTGTCAATCGAGTTATTAACTATGGTGTGGTGTTTCTTAGTGTATACGCCCTTTTCTCAGGTTTTTTCATCTTTTCTATCAGTCCTATAGCACCTCTCGTTCACGATGACCCAGTGCTGTGGGCGAAGATCGAGATGTTGAGTATGTGGCTACTGCCCATAACCGGTTTTTCCGGAATTCAAGCTGTTTTAGAAAATAGACGGTCAATAGTTATAAGTGCTGCCATTGGCTCTCAGATCATGCATATTACATACGCCCTTCTATCTTGGACTTTGGGCTTCAGACAGTATTGGGAACATGGATTTAGCTTCAATGTCATCAATCTGATAAATCTAGTCGCGATTTCCATAGTAATTGTATACCATGCGATCCGTGGTGATCGCTTGTACCGCTACTTGTTCCGAGGATTGCTTATTATTTGTCTCGGGGCAATTTTGGAATCATTGATGGCGATGCGAGTGATTGATATTGAGTTTTCAACGTTTACCTATACAAATCTGATTATGATTACTCTCGTTGTCAGTGTCTCGATCAGGCGATATCTACAGATTTCCCAAGATCTTTTAAATACACGAGTTCAAAAGGATCTTGCGGAAATCAAAGCCATTAAAACGAAGGAACAGGCCATTAGTAAACTAGTGGGAGGGGTTGCTCACGAGTTTAATAACCCGCTAGCCATCATTCGAGGGTGCGCGGAGTTGACACCTAAAATTTTAAAACGGGATGATGCTACGGAGCTTCTTCAGAAAAACTACCAACGGATGCTCGGTGCTGTCGCTAGGATCACGACCATTAACCGACAGTTGATTGACCTTACTCAGAAGCAGTCACGCATGGGACCATATCGAAATTTGCCGATTCGAGAGCTTGTCGACGAGGTGAAGCGAGATTTTGCAGACCAGAATCTAGAGATTGACTGCCGCGTAGCAGATGACCAGGAGATCCGTATTAATTTAGAGAAGGTTCAACGCGCACTCCAGGCACTGATTAAAAATGCCTTCGACGCTCTAGATCGACGCTCCGATCGAGAAGGTAGGCGGGTTACAGTGATCATGGATGAACAAAAGGAAACTCTTTTAGTGGATGTGGTTGACTACGGAGATGGAATCGCAGACCAAATTTTCGATGTCATGTTTGATCCATTTTCCACAACGAAGGATATTGGAGGCGGTATGGGGCTTGATTTGTTTTTTGCGAAGCAGCTGATCCAATCTTGCAAGGGTACCATTGAAATCCTACAGCGTAAGGATCCTACGATATTTCGAGTTTCCATCCCATTGTCAACACAGTTTGTTGCTCAGGAAGCTTCATAAAAAATAGATTTTGATCGTATAGGTAGATGCTAAATGACTCAAACGATTAGGACTGCTATAGCCACCTGCCTTCTAATTACTGGCATGGCCTATGGGAAGCAACCCAAAAAAGGAAATATGGCTATTATCGTAAGCGGAGGCGTTTCATTAGGCGCATATCAAGCCGGTCTTCTCTACTACGCTACAGAAACCACGAAGTTAAATTCTGATTTTGATATGAAGATCTTTACGGGAACCTCTGCCGGTTCGGTGAATTCGTTTTTATCTGTTCTGGAAACTTGCGGTCGACCACAGACGCCGGATCCTGAAAAAAGTCTATTTTGGGAAACCTGGATTCCTAACGGGCTCGATCAGCTGATCGTTGCAGGAGATATGACCCACGATAATATCTTTTCCAGACGCAGCCTTCAGCAGGCCTTAGAAAATGTAAGAAGCTTATGGGAAGGGGGACTACCAAAAACATGCGATGTGGTACTCGGCGTTTCAGCCACACGGAAGTTCCCTAAACGAATTTCTGTGACGCCAGACTTCTCGGTAATGAGAACATCGGAGCATTTTGCGATTCATATTCAGGGGCAAGGGCCTAATCGATTGCCGAAGGTCTCTAATTTCTTCTTTGGCAATCCCAATAAAAAACAGGTGTATGTAATTTATCCCCCAGATCCCTCTGAAACTTTAGATACTATTGGTAGCCTACTCTTTGCATCGTCTGCTTTTCCATTGGCTTTTCCACCAGTTAAAATTGCCAATTGTCTGCTAAATCAAAGAGAGTTTAAGTTGGGCTGCTCGCCCGATGAGATTGAAGAAGATCTATTTATCGATGGCGGGCTATTTGATAATTGGCCAATTCGAAAAGCTTTCCAATTGAGTGAAGCTTTTTTAGAAAATGAACGTGACTCGATGATTTTTGGATACCTTGATATCAATGCAACAGCGTTTCCAACAGAGGATGAAATTGTTAAAGAGGATGAGGGGAGTGTGATCGATAATGGCGTTCAGCTCTTTAGCTATGTGTTTAGCCAAGCGCGGCAGAGCGAACTTTATAACTTTCTAATAGAGAATCCTCGCTTGGGGCAGCAAATAATTAGCACCAAAAGCTATTTTCCTAGAGCTAGCGAGCCGTTAGAAGGTTTCTTTGGCTTTCTAGAAAAAGATTTTCGTCGATTTGATTTTATTATGGGCATGTATGATGGCATGCGTTTAACCCGGGATACGAAACCTAGCCCGAAGCATCGGCCCGAGGATGTTTATAAGGGGAAGGCCTGGAGCCGTCTCAAATGCTTTGATGGTTTTATCCAGAAAGGTCAAATGGGCGATGACTGCGTCGGTCGGTCTGATGAGATCGATGGCAATCTACAGGCCCTCTATCGAGTAGCCATCAAAAAACTCTATAACTTTTGCCTGAGGATGAAAAAAAACTATCAAACCAAGCATCGAATCTGCCAGCGTGCAGTGCGACGCGAGCCTCTTATTGATGGTCAGGTTCCATGGTTGCCTACAGATGTTATGCAGATCGATGAGAGTGATGTAAACTACACTATTCGCCTCTTGGTTCAGGAAGGGTTTCAATTTAAGGACCTCAAAATAGAGGAATCGAGTGATGTCTTGGATTCTCTGAAGCGTCGTTTCTATGGTGCTTTGTCTGAATACACACTCACGCAACCTGACGAGGTTGCTGATGTTGTGGATGTGGTGCGCTTGCCGTTGATTCAATCAATTCAGTATACTCCAGTGAACTCATTTATTTATGGAGAACTTGGTACTCAGGCAAGTGCAGGTTTCTCTGGTAAGCTTGGTAGCTCGCGATTTCCTTGGTTGCGTTGGAACCTTCGGCTTGTGGTGGATGGGTTGCCCTGGACTGCCGATAAACCTGGAGCCTACGCTTTAGCACCGGCAGTAGGTTTAGCCTGGGAGCCAGCTTCTCTAACAGGTCGCTTGTTTCAACTAAGAATAGGATACGATCTAGCGTATCGCTTTCCAAGTAGCGATGAGTCGGAGCGCAGTAAGTGCCTCGATGACCCGAAGCGAACGTATCACTGCTATGGTCTGATGGCTTTACCTCATGCGACCCTATCTTTTATCGAACGCTTGAGGCTTAGCATGGGGTGGACCCATACACCTAGCAATGAACCTTTGAGGAGTGCTCGGGCGTACTTCGCATTAGGCTATCAGCAATATTTCCCCTAGATGAAAGTACTTACCATTCAGTATTGATAAATTGCATTTCAGTAAATACCTAGAATTGCAACAATTCACTGCATGTATTTCCACTAGCCGATGGCCTACAACCCAGCTCGTAGTTTTTATCTAAATTTGGGAGTTGTTATGAACTTTATTAAGAGTGTTGTTTTGGCCTCGTGTTTGTCGTCGTTCTCTGCTGTTGCCCATGCTGAAGATCCGATTCCAGTCCAAGGTCTTGAGCTCGATCGCTATGTAGGTGAGTGGTACGAAATCGCTAGAATTCCTAATTCCAACGATACACAGGGGCTGTGTCGCAATACTAAAGCAATCTACGAGCCTCTTGAGGATGGTACTGTTGGAGTGGAAAATGTTTGTGATGTGAATATCTTTGGCTTGAAACTCAAGCAGCGAATCTTTGGTGTGGCGGCACCTTTGAGTTCCGAGGAAGCGGTTTTCGACCTAACTTTGAGGCCGCTCTCCGCGTATCTTCCCTTCGGTGATAAGTACTACCGAGGATTCGCTGTAGAAGGTGACTACTGGGTTCTGGAAGTTGGTGAGAACTATGAATACGCGTTGGTTGGCAATCCAGCAAGAACGAATCTTTTCGTGATCGCACGAGGTCCTGAACTAGATCTCGACGTGTACAATGATCTGCTTTCACTAGCAGCGATGAAACATGGTTACGGCGACCGTGTGAACGACTTGGTTCTGACCCCTCAAGACTAATAGTTTATTAATACTGCCTAGGTAGCCCCGTTTGCTGGGGCTCCTATAAGGCCTGGTCAATAAGCTAATTTATTTATAAGATAGCGAGTGCAAGATGAGGTACTCGTTATGAACGCGCAAATTTGCAAATTGTTAATTGTTTTTCAGATTCTCCTAGCTAGTGAGTGGCAAGTACTCGGTAAGGCTCAGAAAGATTTAGGCGATCGAGATTATGTTGCCGTCATGATATCAAATTCAACTCCCCCATATGTTTTCTTCGAGGAACGGAATGGAATAGTTATCGACGTGATCGATAGGGCTTTTAGCTATGCAGGTGTCAAGACCCAATTCCTTTACGCTTCGAATCTTCGTATTTTGAAAGAACTTAATCATCGTAGTATCGATGCTGCTTTCGCTTCTCCTGGGGATGCTTCGACCCACAAATCCGATCCGGTGATTCACTACCGCAATGTCGTTGTGACGAAGTCGAGTTTTATACGGGACATTAAGAAGATGGAAGACCTATCAACGATCAACCTGGCCGCATTTCAAAATGCATCCCGTTTTCACAAAGGCTTGGCAGACGCCATCGCGAAAAATCCTGGCTACTTCGAAGTAACAAATCAAAAAACCCAGGTTCCCTTGCTCATGGCAGGTCGCGTGGAAGCGATCTTGTTGGAAGAAAAGATATTTCACTATTATCGCATCCAAAGTGCTTTTGATGAAAAGCATTTTAAGGTTCATTTTTTGTTTGATAAAGCCCCACGATTTCTTTACTTCGTTGACGAAAAACTCCGTGATTCTTTCAATCAAGGCTTAAAGAAGCTGAGGGAAACAGGGGAGATTCCCAAGATAGTCAGTCAATACCTTAAGAAATATCAGCTGTAGCACTGTTTGAGACCATTCCAAGTAGAAAGATTGTATCCATGTTGAAGCATCTCCAAGTAGCAAGATACCATCGTCGGATTCCAGTTAGTCTCGTTAGAATCTTCGAAAACGTTTATGACTGGGAACACCTTCCTCATTTGCACTCATCAACTTTTGCAGAACTGCGGCTGATCGAAGTCGGTCGCCAGTATTTTAAGGCTCAGAGCGTCATCGAGCCGAAGATACTAGGACTGTCGCAAAAGTTCAGCCTATATGGTAGCCGAAAGCGAAGACTGTGGCAGGTGAAGATATTGGACGGTATTCAGAAGGGTATGATTGTCCATACCAAAGTAAAGCCCTTACAAGAACGCTTGATCGAAGTCGATGTTCAGTTCTTTGTTCCACTACGAAAGCTGCACTTGATTCCACTCGCTTGGCTCACCAAGATTACCTATAAAAGACTCTATGAAGAAGACGCCGCAATGATGGTGGAAAGACAAGAGCAACTTGATCGTTTGAAGAGGTCTCAAGAATGTGACCTAGCTTCACCACTAGACTTGGGTGACGAGAGCGTTATCCGACAGAACCAACCGTTTAAATTTTCGCGTGGCAAATTTAGTTTTTGGTTGTTGCAACATCAAGGGGTATGGCGGGCCTTCTCTAGCACCTGCCCTCATATGCTGGCGGAGCTTGATACAAGTCATATTAATGGTGATCATGTAGAGTGTCCATGGCATGGTTACAGGTTTCGAATCGATGATGGTACTTGTCAGAATGATAGATGGCGATTGGCTTGTCCACGGATCGAAGAGAGCGGAGGGCGGTTGTTTGCCTGCTTTCAATAGTCTTTCTTTACCCTTTATGGCGGCAAACTACCCGGTCGATTTAGGGTCTACCCAAAGATGAGCGTGAAACATCACAATCATCATAGCTATTAACCTTCACTACTATCACTTGCCCAAATATCGTCGCCGTCGGTAAATGGGAATAACTGAACATTAACCTGATAAACATCCTTGCCGGCAGTATTGGAAGCCTCTAGCTCTAATACCTTACGCTGAAATTCAAGCACCAGTTGATTCAGTTTCTTAGCGTTTTCCCGTGATAATACTACGGTCATGGAACTGAAATTCCGTTTCTTCTCTGTGATGGCTGACAGTCCTTGCTCTGCAAGTTTTATCATTTGTTGATGGTATTTACTGACAGAAATATCTCTTGTGGCATGACCTGGTGAGAAATCGAGATCGGTGCGATTCAGATCCGAGCTTCGCTCCCCGTCTTTTAAGATTTTTACCTGCTTGAGGACTTCAATAGCCTTTTCAAATTGCTTTGGTGTGATATTAGGCCAGAGGTTTTTTTTCACCCACTTGTAATCAGCTTGGAAACCTTCGACTCTTGCCAACTCACCGATAATCGGATAGTACCATTGGGAGAAGTAGGTCATCTGTTCTTGTAGACTGTCGGGCAGACTCTCTTGCTTAATCGCAAATAAGGACTGAAATTTTTGATCCCGAAGACTGGGGTCGGTTTCGTTAATGTAGTCGGTCAATGCGAGGAAGTACTTTCGCTTGAGCTTCTTCATTCCTAGCGACTTAACTACCTTTTTCGCCGCTTCAATGGTTAGTGGTCGTCGACCATGGATGATATGGCTGGAAACGTTTGTTTCCGTGAGTCCTAGGTCGGCTGAAAATTTCATATAAGAGTACTGAGAATCGCTTTGCTTTAGCTTGTGATAGAGATCCCCAAGAAAGGATTTGTAGTCAAGATAGTCGAAAACATGGGTGTCGTCCACAACTTCCTGAATGAGTGCTCGCGCCATGTTAGACCTCCCTAGCTTTACGTCAAACATCCTATCGACAGAAAATTCCTGTCCCTTGAGTTTCTGCATAAAATATAATAAATACAGATAGATATACGAATTTATGCGAAGCTTGAAGGGAAATTGGTGTCTGTGGAGCACCAGCCACCTCATAGCTAGTGCTTTGGGGGGGTATTGGATCAAAATTGCTTTGCGACACCAAATTTTTCCAAAACCTGATTGCGAATATCTGAGCTTTTTAAAAACTGATTGAGATCATTGATAAGGCTTGGGTGTTTCGTTGTAGATACCAAGTAGCCACCTTTGTCATGTAACATCCTAGGATTAAAAACTAGGGGCATCCTATCGGCAAACGATTTTTTCATAACGTATCTTGCGACCTCAACGTTGAGATACGCGCCATCAGCTGTGCCTTCGAAGACATGCTTGATCACGCTCTCCATGGTATTTTCTTTGACTAGGACTACTTCTTCCTGTTTAACAAGGCTTAAGTAGCTGTAGGGAGTGAAGCCAACGAAGCAGGGCAAGCTTTTTAATCCTACTAGGAGGTGCGTCCCTGTTCTCAGGAAGCACCATGGTGCCGTCTATATAGTGTGCAATGGGAAGAGAATATGATATTTCCCCTTCCTTTCCTTTTTTCAAGTCTTTGCGCCAGTGGGGATTGTCAGGAAACTTAAAGTCAAGGTCTGAGTCGTCCTTTAGCAGCCCTACCTTCAAAGCTGTAGTAAGGGTAATTATTGACTTCTTCACCGCCAACAACGTACGCTAGTGATGCTTGGGCTGAAACTACTACTAAAACCAAGTGAAAATTTCATGAAGAGCTGAACGACCATGAAAAACTCCATTTAACATCGATGAGATAAGGTATTATACCAAGGATTCAGTGGGGGAAAACAAGGGGGTGATTCAAAATAGAAAGATTCCTCCTAGCTAACCCGCTTGGTTTGATCCAACTTACTAGCATCTAGCCACTGAAATACCAGGAAGCTACAGTCATCGGACAGTTGTTCGGATTTCCATATGGATTGGGTTTTATCCATAACAGCTTGCTTTACGGCCTTCGGATTTTGGTTAGGGCAGATCGTACGATAAAGCATTCTTGTCTTAACTCGATTTCCATCAGGGCCTTTGTTCTCTAATAGACCATCGGTATAGAGAAATAGCATATCCTGATGATGTAATTGAAAGTCTCGAATGCCGTACTCGGGATTTTGATAGAAGCCGAGTGGAGAGCCAGGCTCAAGAATCGAATGACCCTTCTGATCTGAAATTCGAATGATACTATTGTGTCCTGCATTGAGATAGCAACCAGCGCCAGTTTCCAAGTCGATACTCACTAGGGCCATAGTCATTGCCCGTTGGATATGCTTTCCAGCGTTGATGATTGAACCGTTAACTGCGTGAGCTAAGATCTCTAGGGCCTTATCCTTGGGTAAGTTTTGATTGATATGCCGAATCGTGCTAATACAGGATTGTACTGCGCCGGCAGCCGCAACCGTTAATACCGCTGATTCCATCCCATGACCGGTTACATCCCCAATGACCAGGTAGATTCGATTTTCATCATCTGATAAGAAATGACCAAACCAATCGCCACCAGAAATCTCTGCGCTCTGATAGAAATGTTCAACGACAAAGTTTTTATGGGTTTTATGAGCATCATTGGCTTGGAAGGATTGAGCAGAGGCCAACGCCATCTCCAGCAAATTTTTCTCTGTTGAAGCCTTACTGAACTCCACCCTCGTTAAGGTATTTTTTACTCTTAAAACCATTTCATCAGAGATTATAGGTTTGGACAGATAATCATCGGCTCCAAGCCTCAAGCCAAAAAGAAGGTCTTCTTGAGATGCTCGTGCGGTTACTAGAATCACTGGAATATGTTGCAGGTCGGGTCGTGAACGCATTTCTCTGAGAATGTCTTCTCCTGAAATGTCGGGCATCATCATATCAAGTAGAACCAAATCGGGCATATCTTGAGCCATGTTTTCTAGGGCAGTAGCTCCGGATGAGTAGATTGTTGAGTGAAGCCCTTCGTTCTCTAAAATATCTTGAATCACTTCACTGTTTATAGGGTTATCATCGATGACAACTATCTTAAACTCATCTTTGTTCACTAGTGGACGTTTAAATTCTTCTTCAATGACATGGGACAATGAATGGTTGTCAGATATTTGAGATGGCTTACTTGATGCAGGCTCCTGAGACTCCTGATCTGAATGGAGTTGTTCATGGGTCATTGAATCGTGATCAATAGGCAGTTCGACTCTAAAAGTTGAGCCTTGATTGAGCTGACTTATGACATTGATCGTGCCACCAAGAGACTCGGTGAGTTGCTTCACCATCGTTAATCCAAGACCTGTACCTTCATAACTTCTTCTTGCCTCACCATCAACTTGTTGAAACTCCTCGAAAATGCGGTTAATCTCAGAGGGCGGTATCCCGATCCCTTGATCTTTTACCTCGATTATAAAGACACTTTTCTTGCGGGAGAGACGAATCGCAATATGGTTCGATTTACCTTGCTTTGTGAATTTGAAGGCATTGCCCACAAGGTTGCGAATGATAGTTTCAATCTTATTAAGGTCGCTCTTCAAGGTAGCTGCACCGCTGTTTCGATGCTCGATGTAGTAGCTCACTTTTTTATTGGCACTATGAAGGGATTCAGCGAGAGTTTTCGTATTTTTTACGAGCTGTTCAAAGCTAAACTGTGAGATTTTTAGGTCGAGCTTGCCTCGTCGTGCCTTAGCGAGATCGAGAATCATATTTACTTGGTTCATCAAGGCATTAGAAAGCCTATGAACCTTTCCGACTTGCTCACGAACCTTTTCAGGAATGGAACCATAGTGACCAGATTCAATTAGAGAAAGAAAACCTATAATGCCGTTGAGCGGTGTTCGAAGCTCATGGGAAGTATTTTGGAAAAATAGGGTTCGTGATCGTTCCTGCTCGATGAGCTTATGGTTCATGAGTTCTAAGGTTAGAGCTTGAGTTTCCGTTTTTCGGAAAGTTTTAGCAAAGCGCTGACCAACAAATTGATTTTGTATGACAATGAACAGTAGTATGCCAAATTGAAAAAGATAGGGGCTATCATATTGATTCTGGAATACTAAGAAATCGCTTAAACTCGTAAAAAATAGGATCGTAATACCGAAAACGAGCCCAAATGCTTCGTCTTCTCGTCTATAACAAGCTTTTCCGACCCAATAGATTAAGAGAATACCATAGAAAAAGCAGTAGAGAAAACTAAGGATGAAAAGTGTGAACAATCGATGTTGAGCAATCAACGCCGTAAGAAATAGTGCGAAGACTATGATCCAAGAAATTCTTATCATCTTCTTGGGAATGCCTTTGATGGTGTAGTAGGAGTGGTGTAAGATCGCGGCCAGCATCAGAGCGTGTCCCAATGCCCTCGCGAAGGCCATGGATTGGCTCAACCAGTAAGGGGGGTGAGTGATGATGTAAGGTAGAATATGTTCGGTACCAAGGTATCGATACAGGAATGCTGCTGCGAAGCAGGCTAGCCAAAAGCTCCCTCGATCTTCGTGCCTTTGCCAGAATAATGATAGCGAATAGACAAAGGCAAGACTGACCAAACCAAGTAGAAAGAAATTTTGTAGGCGCTGATTTCGATTTTCGATCTCTGCAGATGAGAGAGACTGAATCTGAGGAGTTTCTAGGAAATTCAAGTTCCTCGTGCCGTGGGGGCTACTGACTTTTACTGCGATGAAAAACGATTCTTTTATGTCTTTTGGAATAGCGGCGAACCCGGGGTGGTTCTGGTAATGGCTATCCTTGGGACTTAAGCCGGGGACGCCACGGATCAGGCTTGCGGGCGGGAGTTTGCTGGTGATCTCAGGTAGGATATAGACTTCAAAAGGGATGTTTGCCAGGAAACGGTTTATTGCCATGGGCTCTGGAAATGCGGAGACAATCACTTTGAGGAAAAACCAGCCGGCGCGATGGGGGAGGGAAGGGTCGAAGAAACTGACTCTTTGAAACGGCTTGTCTTCGAGTTGCTCAAAATTCTTAAGAACTTCATTGATGTCTTCAGCTTCGAAGTGCCCATCGTAAAATTTCCAAGTGGTAGGAACTGGAATAGGTTTATTCCAAGTCACCTGGGAAAGGTCTAGTACTTGAGCGAATGCTGGTTGAAACGCCATCATCACAAGACACCCGATGACGATCTTACAAAGTTTTGCCATGAAGCCTCCCAGGATAGGGTTCGGTATATGCTGAGCTTAAGCAATAGGAGCTTTCTTCCTAGTGCTTAGTCACATTGAATCCTCAGCGTTGTTGTCTTCGTCTCTCAATCGTCGCTGTACGGGAGTACTATCTCCTCAATCATTCCTCGACGCCTAGCTGAGAATCCAATGTGACTAAGCACTAGTACCAAATTGGGGCGAAGTGTCCCCAAAGCATTTTTTCGAAAGCGAAAGAATTAAAAATCTTTCGCTAAGTCATCAGCTGAAGCCTAAGTAGCCCCAGAGCCTTTTTTTAAAGCATGTAGCCAAGAATTTGCTAGACAGTTTCTAAATTTTGTATAGCAAAAAAGGGCTAGTTTTGCTTTTTTTAAAATTGAACATTTGTTTATAGTAGGTAAGGGCATGTAATCACAGTATGGCCTATATCGGCCATAACTTTAGGGAGGGGTTAGGGCGATAAGCATATTATACTAGGGAAAAACGAGTTGCAGTAATCGGGAGTAAACCATGAAGAACGACCAAAAGCCTAAAAAGCTGCCGGACGGGCAGGAACCTCAAGGGTGTGAAGTTTGGGAAATCTACTACCGTCCAAGCTGGGGTCCTCACCCAAAAGCATCCTAATCTAAAATCTTACAGTTAATCATAGTTGAGCAGTTGAGTTCATGTGGCGAGGCTTTTGAGGCTCATGGCCCGTCTCGCTTCAGCCTCCTTATAACGACTCTTCTCTTCTTCCGTTTCAGGCTTAAACGGCTCGATTGCCACTGGCTTGCGATTCTCGTCAAGAGCCACCATCGTGAAGTAGCAGCTGTTGGTATGTCGTACAGAGCGTTTCTTAAGGTCTTCAGCTATTACTTTAATGCCAATTTCCATAGATGTACGTCCCGTATAATTTACGGAAGCTAGAAAGGTCAGTAGCTCTCCGATGTGGATGGGCTGCTTAAAAAGAACCTTGTCCACTGAAAGTGTCACGACATAGTGGCCCGAGTAGCGCATCGCGCACGTATATGCGACCTTGTCGAGGAATTTCAAAAGCTCTCCCCCATGCATTTCACCAGAAAAGTTCGCTAGGTCAGGGGTGACCAGAATAGTCATTTGTACTGAATTTGTCTTAAGGACATCTTGTTCGGGAATCATTGGAGTCTCCTTCCTACTCGTAGGTTTACTAACAGCTCCTGAAATTTTACCAGGATCATAGAATCTTACATAAAAATCTTTTCATCTGCCGAAAGTTTCTAGCTGATTGTCCGACTCCAACCCTAGGAGAAATGTAAGAGGTGGAATATGGCTTTTAGTGTAAAGATTATTCGAGACAGCTTTAGAAGAACTAATACCATTAGTGAGCAGCTGACGGACAAGTTTTATGAAACACTGTTTCAAAACCACCCCGAAGCGAAAGGCCTGTTTCATAAGGTAGATATCGCGAAACAACAGCAGCTACTTTACAACTCCCTCGATTTCATCGTTGCGAATCTAGATAATCCTGATCGACTATCCGAATATCTTCAAAATCTAGGGGAACGTCACGTAACCTATGGTGCTGAAGAAGAACATTTTGCTTGGGTTGCGGACGCACTACTTAGCAGCCTTAAATTCTATTTTGAAGATGAATGGACCGATGAATTAGAAACCAATTGGTCAGCTGCGATCAAAACTATCGCAGATTACATGATAATCGGAATGCGAGCGAAACTTAATAATGTGGTTCCTATGAAAGAGGAGAGTAGCAATAGCGAGGGAAGTAACAATAGTGAGTTGGGAATCGAAATTCCTCAACTTGTTAAAGATGAAATTCGGTTGGCAGTGAAAAAAGCGATTGCTGACGCCATTCAACAAGAGTTTCGGGCAATTCTCAAAGAAGAGCTAGATAACCTTGCCTCATCTGATGAAGTAAAGGCAATTGTTAAAAGCTTAAAGGGAGCTGCTTAAACTGAGCCCATCATTGGCAACAAACTGGACCTCAAAAATCTTTGGCCAACGCTTGCCCGTGATCAAGATTCGGTCTTGATCTGAATCATAGGCGATTCCATTGAGAACATCATCAGATCCTAGGGCAGAGACCACTTCGCTCCCTAGAAGCGATTCTAGGTCAACAGTCACCAGACCTGTGACAATACCACTTGATGGATCAATGATGACAATTTGATTTGTGAGCCATACATTGGCATAAACTGCGCCATCAATATATTCTAACTCATTGAGTTGGTCTAGGGCCTGGCCTTCCAAAGTTACCTCTACTGAGCTGATAAGACTGAAGTCGCTGAGTTCTAAAAAGCGCAAGGTCGAAGTTCCATCGCTAAGGATCCATTGCTTGCCGTCTGTCGTGATTCCCCAGCCTTCGTGGTCATATTGAAACACTTTGTCGCTCCGATCAAACCCTGAATCTGTCTCCTCGTAGACAAACGCGACACCTGACTTCCAGGTTAGCTGAATTAGTGTATCGTTCCATTTCACAAGCCCTTCTGCAAAGTAATTCGACTCCAGGGAATAGGTCTTCGCTACGTCTCCTGTGGAAAGTTCCACTTTTCGTAAGCTGGATTGGCCGTATAGCCCGGTGGACTCGTAAAAGAATCCATCTTCTACCAATAGACCTTGAGTGAAGGCCTCTGGATCATGGGGATACTCGGCCATGACTTCAACACTATAAGAAACTGGAGATGCATCTGCTGCGACGGGGTTACCATCCTGCTGGTTTGTAGAACATGCCGCGACTAGGGTGAAATACAGAACCAGAGAAGGTGTTGACGTCTTTGTAGTTCGGTGCGGTTTATAGGTGATATCTAACACACGATATCTCCAAAGTTGCAAAAGTATAGTTATCGGTACTATAGCATAGTTTTTAGCAGCGAAACTTAGAGGCTGAAACCAGCTATGTGCCTTCGAATCGTCAAAAGGCCTATTTGGACGGATGGACTCAACAATGCTATAATGAAGCTCTCTAACTACACTTTGTAGTAGGTAGCATTTGCCTAGTATTGACCCCTTATATAGCCAATTGATAAACACTCTGAAGGGCATCCTAAAGGATCAAAAGATGACCTACAGTGAACTATCAGAGCGCTTAGGTTGTTCAGAAAGTTCTATCAAGTACACCTTTAGGAAAAAAGATGGGTCAGTGAGTAGCCTTAATCAGATCTGTGAAGCTATCGGTGTTTCATTTTCAGACTTGGTGATCAAGGCAGTAAACGAAGAGCCAGTTGTATCCCGTTACAGTCAGGAACAAGAAAATTTTTTTATAGAAAAAATAAATTATTTCTATTTTTTTGACGAGCTTTTGGTGTCAGGCTGCAACTTGAACTGGATACGATCCAAGTATAAATTGTCTGAAGCATCGATTCGAAAGTACCTAGCAAAACTTGAAGATCTTCAACTTTTAGAAGTTCATCCAAAAGATCGCATTAAGTTGATCGTTAAGCCTCCCATTAATGTTTTTAAAGGATCTGAACTGTACAAGGTGTTGGCTAGAGAATATTCGACAAGGTTCCTCAACCATGTATTTCCCGTACTTGGCGATGATAGCAAAACCTTTCTTCGTATTCGATCGGGACGTTTATCTGAAAAAGGAATGGATATTATTTGTCGAGGCCTCCAGGAACAGTGTGATCAGTTTGATAAGGTTGGTGGACAAGACGAACTAGCATTTAATCATGAAAGATTAAATGATTTTAATATGTTAATCGTTGTTAGTAAGTCTTTGAATATTATTCACGAGATACCGGAGATATAGAATATGGTTGAACTATTGAAAGGGTCCCTAGGTTGATGACCTAAGAACCCACGATGAAGAAGGGACTAACACTACTTTCTTTCGACAGTATCTAAGTTCGACTCAGTAGTTATTTCAGGGGACACTACATCGCCTTCATAGATTACTGTCGAAATACCTGAGGCATTGACTTTAAGTTCTTTATTGGCTTTCACGCTCACGTTGGAGACACCAGCTGCGATGATCGCTACAGAGTCTGCTACCAACTTCTCCAACTGACCTTCCGAAGCTCCTCTAATTTCAGCTTCGATACTCGTAGCGCGACCAGTCATATCAAGATTTGAAGCCCCATCCACTAATACAATCAGGGACTCGAACCCACCGGATACCCATCCAGTTGAAGCACCGTTCACCTCTACATTCAGGGCATCAGAACTAAGGTTTTTTCTCGTAACGAACGTAGAAGCACCATCAAGGGTAATGCTGTCTAGGTTAGCAGGGTTCACAAGAATGTGTAGCTTTGCATAGCGGTAACAACCTTCCAGAAAAGATAAGGTGAGATCTCCGCCATTGACATTGCTTGTGACTCTATCGTGTAGATTTGAGTCTCCACGGAGGAGAACTTGGCCGGCCTGAACCGTAGGGTCGACAGCTACGCGAAGAGTTTGATTTATTCGAATGCCCGTGTAGGGGTCGATATCTCTTGCTGTTTCCAAGTCGTTACCATTACCAGCAAGTACATTTCCATCTTCACAATTAAAGGCTGTACTTTCTCCACCATTAACTAACTTAGGAGGCTTTGGGGCAGCGAGTTCCTCAGCTGCTTTTTTTTCTTCCTCTTCCTTTTCTTCTTCCTGCTCTTCTGCTCCATCCTCTTGCGAGCCCTTTTGGTCACTCGAATCACCATCGGAAGTATTCTCTTGAGACTGCTGTTGAGGCGAAGGGTTTTGCTGATTGGGAGTTTCTGCGTCGCAACCCAAAAATAGAAGGACAATTGTTAATAGTAGACTGAGATTAGTTGTCATCGCGTGCATATTAATTACCTTTCCTTTAGTCGTGTACCACACCATTGTTGATCCTAGATGAATCTTTGTTTGTCCTAGACGTTGCAAAGTTGTGGCCTGAATTAGGCTGCGGGATATTTAATCCACGAGGGTCTAAAATTTTAAATCTTTTCCGGGTAAGAAGGATTAAAATATTCGACTTGTTGAGAAAATGTGGTTTGTCGGGTTAACCGATTTTGTGTCTTAATCGGAAAGGGAAAATGTAAAATATCTAATAATAACAATGAAATATGAGGTAAATGAAGGTTTGAACTATGAAAAGCATCGTGTCAGTTGGTC
Organism: Pseudobacteriovorax antillogorgiicola; assembly: GCF_900177345.1. Lineage (NCBI taxonomy): Bacteria > Pseudomonadati > Bdellovibrionota > Oligoflexia > Oligoflexales > Pseudobacteriovoracaceae > Pseudobacteriovorax > Pseudobacteriovorax antillogorgiicola. The sequence goes on along the minus strand of NZ_FWZT01000006.1, from coordinate 271,430 downwards.
TAAATATATGCACTTTCGATAAACTGTTAGGATCAATAATGTTTCGCACTTAGTCTAGGATCTCTATAAAGAGCACCCTCTAAGACTAAGTTAGTCTTAGAGGGCAGATTCCAGCTAAAGGCGCTAGCTAGCTCGGTAGATCGAAGCTTCAACACATTCAGTCCTAGTTATGGGCGAGCTACCAAGGAATTCATTGTTCAGTTTTTCGATCGATTTTGTGTATTCTCTATAATCTCTTGAGGATATTTCTTTTATAATCTCGATTTCGTGGACGTTTGAAATCAGTGATGATCCATCGTTGAATGTAACGAAGTATTGAACCACAGGATATAGAACTGTATCCCGCCATTGTCCTCCAGATCCAGATAAAACTACATTACCGACTAATGGAGAGCTTGGGTCTTTACGATCAAGAGAGATGTCCTGAATATCAGACCAGAAGAAGACTCCACTGGGGATGCCTGTATAACTACCTTTTTCAGTATATAAGCCAGTGTGTGCGACAACGGATTCTACTTCTTTTCCATAAGCTGTAGAAGAGTAGTGAAGCTTACATAGAGTTGTTGAGTTGAAGTTCCAACTCGTAGCAAAAGCTGTATGAGCCATGAATGAACTTAGTATAATTGACTTTGAAATTTTATTCATATTCTCACTCCTATTTTTGACAAGTGCTTACAATGGAATCTATTTTATTTGGAAGGTAAAGCCATATTTTAGGGGCAATGGCATGAAGCGCTCTTCTCTAGAGTACATTTGAAAGGCCTCTGTTCCACCGGATCGACTTCGTTATCGTTAACTGAGACTATCTCCAGCCTATCAAAGAGCTTTGGGAGAGATCTCTTTGAAGAATGACCGTGGTTAAACAGTTGTTGAGCAAACTTTGACTGGTTAGCCAGCAATTAGAAAATGGATCGCTTCCCTTATAAATAAAGCAATTATACGAATCATTCTCAGATGTCATTACTGAAGTAGATATTTTTCTGGACTGAACTGACGATTGTGAAATAGATAAATACCAGCAACAAAGACCTTGCATTTGAACATCATTGTTATAGGCTAAGCCAACTAAAACTGGCTCACAGTTATGAGAACAACTGTTGCGCTTCTATCATCCAAAGGAAAATATCAGTGAGAAAATTACTTGTCGCTTGCCTCACATTTATGTCGGGTTTTGCGTCTGCAAACGCAGAGTTAATTGAAAATCCTAGCTTTGACCTTGGTCTTGAAAATTGGTCTACAAATAATGGAGGTGTAAAAGATCAGGGGTACTTTGAGGCCTATATTCAAGAAAGTGGAGACGCATGGGAGGGCAATCTCAGCTACGGTCTGCCAATCGAGGATAAAAAGTATAAGCTTCGCTTTCGGGCAAAGTCGGATCGAAGCCGTGATCTCTTGGCTGGAATCGGTATGTTTCACAGTCCTTGGACAGCAGAGCTGGAAACTGTGAGATTGGGACAAGAGTGGACTCGATTCGAATTGACTCTTCAAAGCAACTTTGGGGCTGATGATGAAAGTCGGGTGATCTTTGATTTCGGTCACCAAAAGGGTTTGGTACAAATTGATGACGTAAGCCTCACCATACTTGACTCAAGTGCAAACCCACATCCGGTGATATCCTACGGCCCATACCAAACTACGCGGCAAGTCTATGCACCTCTAAACTTGGATTATCAAGACTTGGTGACGAACCCAATCATCGAAATGTCGGGCACTAGTTACACCAGTGTCACAAACTTTGCTGACTACCACATGTTCAACAATGCTATGTATCGAAGTGCACAAATCGATATGTCTTCGTTTGGTCTTGGCAATGACAAGATTTATCCAGCACGGGTTGAGGCAGCACCCCTGACAGGTGTTTTTTATAAACCAGAGTCATTGGAAAGGCCCGCTCCCCTTGCTATATTTCTCCATGGCAACCACTCACCTCAGGAAAGATCAGGACCAGGGTATGAACCTTACTGTGAAAGCCTAGCGAGTCACGGTTTTATCGCTGTTACTGTAGATATGAATTTTATGAATGAAGGCTCAAATAACGAAGCGAGAGCCATTTTGCTATTGGAGCACCTGAAGCAGTTCAAAATCTGGAATGATGATCCGCAACATGAATTATATCAGAAGATAGATATGAATCAGGTGATGGTTGTCGGACATTCGAGGGGAGGGCGAGCTGCAGCTCTGGCACCAGTATTCAATCAGTATAGCCTAAAAGGGCAAAGCCAAGCTTATTTTGCTACCAGTGATAGCAGCTCTATTGCCATCGATGGCTCTGTGGTGAATGGGTTTGGTCCATGGGATTTCAAGATTAAAACAGTGGTGGCTTTAGCACCCACGACCAATATTTCGCCAGTCTCGCAAGATGGGACAAGAACTCCCGACTATGACTTCGCTGTTCCGGCTAACTACTTTCATGTCAACGGTGGGCGAGATGGTGATGTAGGGCGCACTAGCGGTTACAAAACCTATTATAATGCGAACCCAATAGAAGATTTAAGCACCACGAGCCCGTCGCCATATGAAAAAGGGTTACTCTATGTTCGTCATGGCAATCACAATGGCTTTAACTCGGTTTGGGCTGAGCATCCGGAGTACTCTCTAAGCTGTAGCCGTTACATCTTATGCTACGACTCTAGAAAAACATTGTGCAAAGACGATCAGCTAGCCATTGCTAGGGCATATATCCAAGCGGTAGCCCTTGGATCTCATCTAGGCGATGAATCTATTACACAAGTTCTTAAAGATAAAAACAGCCTTCAGCAGATTCTACCTCGCAATGTGCTGCAAGGCGATTGTGAAACGCCCCTCGGCTCTCTTAAGCTGACCCAGGCTTATCATGGGAAAGACAGATTGTTTATTCAACATTTTGAAGGTGGGGATAATGAATCAGTGTTCGTTGAAAATGATCTAGGTATAACGGGACATAGCACTTATACAGGAAGCTGCGAGTCTTCTTTTGAGGAGATCGTAAGTGGAAGAGGCCTGAAGTTAAGCTGCCCTGAAGGGGCGAGTGAGTCTGTTTATAGCCTATATTTCGATGAATCGATCCCAAGATTTGATTCTAGAGGTGAAAGGCTAGATATTCTATCTTTCGATTTCCGCCATCTGGCCCGCAAGGCTGATGTTCATATCAAAGTCCGTATCGTGGATGATCAGCAGAACGCTCATGAACTCAGTACCCGTGATCTCTTTTCTGAAGGCCATTGGCAAGCACCCACTGATTACCTCGTTTTCTTTGGTGGCTATAACCCCTGGTCAATAGTCTTAGAGCAAACTGTCCGTGTGCCCTTTGATCGCTTCAGCTCACACATCGATACCAATGGCATTCAGCAAATCGACTTGGTTCTGCCTGGTAACCTAAGAAATCTTTTAGGAGAGCCGATCGATATTAGCTATATCTTGGATAACATCTATTTGACTAGATAAATAGTAGGATTGCATCAGAGGATAATTTAGTTTCCTCTGATGTTAATCGCTTATATATAAATGCCTAGTCCAAAGCGGAAACCTACATCGTCTTCCTTGCCCACATCAACTTGATCGCGGTTACCATCATACCAATTGGTTTCTTCATGATTCCATCGACGAGTCATGCTTATTTCTGGCTGAAAGGAAACAAACTTATTAAGAAAAATTTCGTATCCTAGACCAAGAGAGATCTGATCGGACTTAGTTTCGTAGAAGGAGTTGTCCGCAGTGGACTTATTCTTTGATGCAGTAGCGGAGATATAAGGGGTTTGCTCCGCAGTTTGAATATCGTTGAGAGTCCACTTTGCTATAAGACCTAAACTAGCCGAGGTGTTTCCCGATCCTTCGACGGGGCGAGACCTTGAAATTCCCGCGGTAAAACCATAGTGAAAATGGTTTTGGAGCTTGAGCAAGCTCGAATAGATGGAGATGGACTCGCTAGCATAGGTATAGTCCTCATTCTTTCCCCAATCCTTACCAATAGACCCTGAAAACTGGAGAGCGAACTCTCTTTCTTGATGTTGTTCTTGAGTGCCGTTTTGGCTGAGGCAAGTTGATCCTATCAGTAGTCCAAGAAGCGCAAGTTTTTTCATTTCTATTCCTTTAATAAGAAAAAAACATATGATTTACCTGTCTCTCTAGGAGGATAGGAAAGCACAAGAAGTATAGGAGTAAACAAGCGCATAAATATTGCTTAACGAGCATTGTCAAGATACTCAGCCAACCTCACCTGCCCCATATCAATTTTTTCCCACTTTTATCGCAACGAGCGACTTCCTTGTAGCAGCAGCTTGCGGACTGCCCCCGCAGCCATATCTTTCTAATGCCTTACTCAGAAAATGGCATTCGCAATCATATCAAGAAGCTTTTCACTCACGATTTTGAGGATCAAAAGACTTCGTGCTTGAGATAAAGCTGAGCCATTCCATTTGGTGGTGCTATACATTCAATTCCTTGGAAAAACTGATTGTTTTTCTCCAGCTATCTGTTAGTATCCATGCGTTTTTGACATAAATATAAGAACGGATGATGTATGGTGAAGAGTCTTTCCATCTCTCAGGTGAAAAACGATGTATTATCAGGGATTACAGTGGCATTGGCCCTCGTTCCTGAAGCTGTCGCGTTTTCATTCGTCGCGGGAGTGGAGCCCTTAGTGGGGCTTTATGCAGCGTTTATGGTTGGGTTGATAACAGCGGTTCTGGGACGCCCCGGAATGATCTCAGGGGCAACTGGTGCTATGGCTGTGGTCATGGTGGCTCTAGTGGCAAGTCATGGGGCTGAGTATTTGTTTGCTGCTGTGGTCCTTACGGGGGTTCTCCAGATCGGGGCAGGAGCTCTTAAATTAGGGAAGTTTATCCGTATTGTACCCCATCCCGTGATGCTTGGTTTTGTGAATGGTTTGGCCATCGTTATTTTTCTAGCCCAATTGGGCCAATTCAAGGTGCCCACTGCTGATGGAGGCACACAGTGGATGGCTGGGCAGGAGCTTTATGTAATGGCGGGCCTGATCCTTCTAACCATGAGTATTATCCATTTCTTACCAAAGCTCACCAAAGCTGTACCGTCTTCGCTAGTAGCAATCGTGACAGTGAGTTTTGTTGCCATAGGGTTGAGCCTAGACTCCCGAACTGTGGGTGATGTGGCTTCTATTGCAGGTAGCTTGCCAGCCTTTCATATTCCTTCGGTACCTTTTACTATGGAAACTTTAGAAATCATTTTTCCATATTCCCTCGTTCTGGCGGGTGTGGGTCTGATCGAATCCTTGCTTACTCTGAGCGTCATCGATGAGATGACTGAAACGAAGGGACGACCCAACCAAGAGTGTTTGGCTCAAGGTGTTGCCAACCTTACCAACGGCTTTTTTGGAGCCATGGGTGGTTGCGCTATGATCGGTCAGAGTATGATCAATATCAGTTCAGGTGGTCGAGGTCGCTTGTCGGGGATTACTGCTGCGTTATCACTGTTGGCAATCATTCTTTTTGGTTCGAGTCTGATTGAGAAAATTCCACTAGCTGCCCTGACCGGTGTTATGTTTATGGTTGTGATTGGAACATTTGAATGGTCGAGCCTCCGGATACTCCATAGGGTTCCAAAGGCCGACGCTTTTGTGATTATTTTGGTTTCTGCGGTGACCGTATTTACGGATCTCGCGGTAGCGGTGATAGTAGGTGTTATTGTATCTGCATTAGCTTTTGCATGGAAACATGCAAAACATATGACGGCCAATACGGAGCTTGAAGAGGGGCGTAAGACTTATCGACTCCAAGGCTCTCTATTTTTTGGCTCTACAACCGACTTCATGAGCATATTTGATGTTGCGAATGATCCTGAACAGGTTATTGTAGACTTTGCACATGCAAAGGTGGTGGATCATTCCGGGCTCGAAGCAATCGATAGCTTGACCGAGAAGTATCGCAAGAATGGTAAGGTTTTGCACATCATTAACCTAAGTGATGACTGCGAAAAGATATTTCTCAAGGCGGGCAATATGGTGGCTATTAACAAGCTCGACCCCATCACTTAGTAAGGTCATTCTTTTCTCTGATAGGAAGGGCTGCTCAGGAGAGCAGCCCTCTTTTTTTAGCGACAGCGTCTCCAGGAAATTCCCCAAACCTGGCGAATCTGACCGTCGATTGAATCTGTCCCCATAACAGCTTCTGAGTATGGGAAGTCGTACTTGTTAGTGTTTCGAACGCTGATAGCAGTGTTAACGTTTAGAGCACGCTCAACACCACATGGTGACCAAACCAAAGACTCGATACCAACATTTTCGCGGAAGTGGTAGTCCTCATAGATTGGACCGTTGAGTCTTTCACGGAATCGGCCAGTGAAGCCACTACCCTGGAAGTAGTAAGACGTGTTGTGCTCAGCCATCATACCTTCGTCTGCGAAAAGGAATCCACGGTAGTCGAAAGAACCGATGGAGAACTGCCATCCTTGGGGAACTTGGAGGGTAAGGGTTAGTTGGCAGTTTTTACGACCATCGCTGAGGCGGAAGTCTGGGCCAGCTTCAGCAATGTACTCAGCAAACGTTAGCGTAAAGGCTTGCTTGTCGCTTGAGATGTTCTGAGAAACAGTTCCCAAAGGACATCCGCTGCCGTTGTATTGAATGCTTTTTACTTTGACGTCGCCGGCGGGGGCAAATGCCGATGCTGATCCAGCGAGTGAAACAGTTCCGAGACTTGCAGAGATTGCTAGGGCTTTCAAGTTTAACATAAGAAATCCTTTCTCAATGTTGAATGGTAGGTAACTGCTGAGGTAGGAGCAGGACTTGTGCCAAGACACCAGCTGTTGAGGAAAACTAAAAAATTGGCTTACAGGATGAACACCAATAGGTTCTGGAAAAAGCGTTCGTTAAGCCGAAGTCTTAGTGAACATCGATTTGCAAAGATATTGGAAGATAAGGTTAGATACTGCTGAGTTTGAGGATCGTAAATCTCAGTCAAACTCAGCAGAACAACAGGCTGCTAAAAGAAAACGTCACAGATCTTACTTGTGACTGTCATCTTCCTACAAAAGCGATTTTTGTTCTATACAAGATCGACAAAACTTTCTCCTTTGGCGGAGAGCCTTGAGCCGATTCTGGAATCGTCCACCTCCCCCAATGCGGTGAGTAAGTTATCGCCCAGGCCATTCAAGTCTGGAAACCTTAGGGGCCACTTGAAAAATGGAAACTTTAGCTCTCATATCGAGTGTTTGGTATCAGTGGTTTGAGATACGTGTCTTTTTCTTCGATGATACTGGAGGCCGAGTTGATACCAGCAGGCACACCCAGTAAGCGGCTGCAGCTGACAGACCAATGACCAATATTGAGCTGCTCTCCGAGATCAGGGATCGAAGCTCCATGACCCCAAGAACCTTTGTATGTTTGGCGAGAGTCGTGTCTCAAGTTGCCAACGATATATGGCCCTTGAATATCGCCGCTGAAGATCGCTACAGATTTTCCTTGCCAGCCATGGTCAGAACCTGAGCCATCTGCCTTAGGACTTCGATTAAACTCACCTCCCATTTCAATGATTGTTCCGCGGAAAAGTCCTTCTTCCTTGAGTCTGTCTGTGAATTCTAAAAGGCAGCTTGCGAAGGCTCGATTGTAGAAGGAGTTGATCAGCAGCACAGGCATTTGGCCCGAGTTGTGCTCATCAAAACCCATGGATGCTTTGCCGCTAAAGCGTTCCAGCCCGAGATTGATCGTATAGCAAAGGCCTCGGGTCAAAAGGTATTCGGCGAGAGCAAAAGAATGTACCAATGATGGTGCTGTCACTGAGGAATCAAACAAAGTCCTTAGGTCTGAATTTTGCACAATACTCGATCCTTTCTGGTAACGTTTGTCTCTCTGAGCGATTGGAACACCAATAGGCGCATCGCTCAAGCCCGGTAGCTCGTGACTAGGATCAATGGCTCGCCAAACTAAATTGTTGTATTTTTGCACGAGGCCTTGCCACGCCTGATCAAGATCGCTAAATCCACGTTCCATCAGTTCATGAGCCTTAGCTTTATCCGCGATCAATGCTTGAATCGATGGGTTGTCTACTTGTTGTAGGTTGTTCATGCTTTCCCGTGCCGCTTTGAGGGCTACACCCAGCTCTTGGCGGTAATTCAGCAAACTTCCTTTTACATGGCTATTGAATGGATTGAGTATTTTGCTAAGCAGATTTCCGCTGCCAGTCAGTTTAAGGCTTGATTTACCTCGAAGGGAGCGAAATTGATAGTTTTGGACGTTATAGTGCAAAGCGTTTAGCGCTGTTTCTTGGCCGTCTGCTGCCATGGCTGGGATAGAGCTTGGAGCGCCATTAGCCTGGAAGTGCAGTTTTTGACTTGCTCCGTGACCAGGATTTCCGGTGCTTATACCTTGGATTACCATCATTGATGCTGCTAAATCAGTCATTGGCCGGTAGCCCCCACTGGTATGAGGCAATGGCAGGCTCCATAGATGTGGGAAGTTTATACCTTGATGGACAAAGGTGTGGTACTCAGTGTCAACATATCTTTGGCCATCGGATACAAAGCGAGTGGCAACCATAGAATTGGCAATTAAATTTCCACGATCATAAGGTGTGATGAAAAGGTCAAATGTCCAGCGTGATGGAGCACCAGCCTGGTGAAATCCAACATAGCGACGTGCTTGTTGTTGGTTGCTCTGACCAAGTAGGATACTTGAAAAAACCTGGGATAGAGGCAGACTCATAGGACCAAGGGCAGCTGCCTGCCGTAAGAATTTTCGGCGATTGATAGTCATATTATAGCTCCTGGAATAGAGGTAGTTTAACGATGTCCTTCAATAGGAGGCGAAGGTCTTGGTGTTTCTTGAGATCTCTCGCCAGGCGCATGAGCTGCTGAAAGCGCAGTGTTGAATTTTGATTCTTGACAACAGAAAATCGATAGCCTGTCATATACTCTAAATAGCGAGAGCTGGTGCAAAGATAGGGGTCGAGTCGGCTGGCGAGAGCTTTTCCTAGGCTTTGCAAATCTTCAAGAGGTTCGTCCACAAGAGTGCCTTGAAAATCACGATACAGCAGCCTACCGCGAGGAGTTTGCTGGTAGTAACTGCGATCTGCTTTGGCGCTCCAGCTGTATATTTGTTTTTTAGTGGGAGGATCTATATGAATAAAATAGCCTCCATATTCAGGTTCAGTACCGTTACTGGCTAGCTGCTTGGGACGCACCCCTCGCAGAACCGCTGCCATTTGATCCATGCTTGCGTGGCAAGTGGTGCAGCCAGCACTAGTGCGGAAAGGTGTTTCCGAGTCTGCAACAACGAACTGTTTGACGTCAGCACTGTCAAGCAAGGGCAGCTCGCGACACAGTAGGTCTGAGATCACTGCCTTAGCCCACTTGCGGGGCATTGCGACTGCGCCATCAGCACGAAACGATGCTGTTTCTAGAAGGTTCTTGAGTATATAGATGGGATCACCTATCAAACCTGATCCATAGTGCTTGAAGACGGCAATGCGTCCTTCGCTAACTTTGTTATTACTTCGATTATTAAAACTATAGGTCCAGGGGCTTTGCGAGGGAAAGCGGATGCCTTCGATCCTTCCCGTAGGAGCAAAGATTGTTTGTTCGCCGAATATAAAGTCATATTTACCAAGCTTACCGTTTAGGCTTGTTTCAGCTGGATCCTCACTGCGTCTGGTTTGAATCGATCTCACCCCTTTTAGAATGACATCGGCGCGTACACCTGGAGTAAACAAAGCATAGGTATAGTGAGCTGCCGGGCCCGAGAGATCTAATAGCTCTGAGTTAGCCTGGTTTTGTCTGCCATTTCCCAAGTTGGGCAAGGTCTTATTGATAAACCAGTCTTCATGAAGCTTTTGAAATGTGAATAGAATTTTAGATGCTAGGGCGTCTGGGTTTTGTATCTCACCGTTCTCATCCAGTTTCAAGTAGTCTATGAGTGCCGTGCAGCCTTCTAGAGCGGTTATAGCCCCTCTTCTAATAGCTAGATAGCGAGAGTCGTTCTGAGGCATCTGACTTGATGTGATGAGTTGATAGCACCTTTGATAGAGTTGGTTACCCAAAGCGAGGTTTGGGCGGGTTAGGTATAGAAAGGCAGCGATTATGTAGAAGCGTTTCATCTTGATAACTCCTATTCATAGTATTTCAAAATAAGGTGATTGACAGATAATCAGCAGCGGAAAGCGCCAGCGATCAAGAGCGATAGCACTCCGTCGATAGGCGGCGTTTGAAAGGCTTATGAGTGCTTCAACAGAGCCTTGAGGGAGAGGGCGGTCTTTATTGAGAAGCAGAGACGCTTTGGTCATTGACGTTTGAGTGACGGTAGCACTAGGGTTGATGCCGGCAAGGCCTAAAAAGTATGTCACGGCTTCATCTCGGTCTAACACCTCTTCGCAGGCTTTAAATATTAAACCCTGACGAACCACTTGGGATTGCGCGCTCATGGTTGCCTCAATTACAGGTACACCACAGTTTTCCAGCTCCCGAGGCAAGCAAGAACCGCCAAGCTGGGCTCCTTGGTGGCTAATATTTCGACGAATAACAGCCTTAACCGGTGATCCTTTTGGCAAATCTGGTTGAAACCAGGTTTTAAGCTGGGATGCGAAGATAAATCGATTGGCGAGACGGATATTTTTAGATTTTAGAGGATCTGCCTTTGTTGATAGAGCCATGGCTATGGCCGATATTTTTTCATCGCTTAGCTGGGAAAGGTCGTCTCTCAGAGCCATTACAGGGATATTAGCGATAGCCCATTGAATCTGCTCTGGGCTTCGATCCTTTTTGAGCGTTGCTGTAAAGCTTCCATGGCATAAAGCGCAGTGTCTCTGATATAGTAGCTCTCCATCCATCAACGTAAATTGTTCATCATGAGAGTTCGTATCAGCCGCCCGCGCAGCTTGAAAATCATGGGCCCACAGAGCCAAAAGCATTGACCCCGTAATCCACTTCAATCGAATCATGGATTGTCTCCTTCATTGTTTGAATGTTGGAGACACGCTAAAGGATCATAAAAAGCTGGCCAATAAGCTAAAATAAGTCATCACTAATGCTGAGTTTGAAAAAAGTGACAGTTTTACTGCGAGGGTTCTGTTGTCAATAACCGAATACAAAGAATACAAGTCATGTCTAAACGCCTCAGCTAGTTCAATAAAATCGAATTATCTGTCATTAAAAAACTCTTTGGTCTACAATCTTTGCCGCTTTAGTTGAATGAGTCGAGATTTCTCTTCTGTTAGATTCTGTTAGTCATCGCTTGGAATTGTCATGAGCGCCTTGCTCAGTGCATCTCTGCGGTTTTCACACATGTGCGTACCGGGGATGATTTCGAATACACCTAGCCGTTCTAAGCTTCGCTTAGCCTGAGACTGAGGCTTCACGACAAACACAAGACGTTCCGACTCGACAGAATCCTTGATGAAATTTTCGATAGCCAACGAGACTGTTGTATCTATGAGCGGCACATCGTGTAAATCCAGAACTATAGCTTTTTGATCCTGAATCGCATTCTGTTCCCGAGCTATCGCCTTGGAAACACCGAACATCATGGGTCCGCTAAGATAAATTAACACCACCCGCCCCTCTGCAGAATCAAGAAGGGCCTTCTCTTCAGAAGTCAGGGGCACATCATCACTCGCATCGCCGATAGAAACTATATGCTTAGTTTGAAGTTCACTAAGCCTTTGAATCGTGAGTACGTCAATCATAGACCCACGACCTTAAGGTTTCCGACACCAGTCAGCGGGGTTCTTTCCTCATTTCTTATCTTACTATGGTGCTTTGAATATATGCAGATGACATGGCATGATATCTTAGACATTTTTTTCGTTTTCAACGTGATACGGTGGGTGTCAATTGAGTTGCGAAAGAAGAAAGAAGATCAATGATTGACTTAAATATTGAAACAGGCAATCACAGGCTGAATATTCGGTCTGCTGCTATAGTAACAGTTGGTAATCAGTTGCTTTTAAACAAGCAGAAGGCTGAAAATCACTGGTATCTTCCTGGTGGGAGAGTAAAAGCAGGTGAAAGCTCGAAAGACGCGCTTTCGCGAGAGCTATTTGAAGAACTAGGTCTTCGCCTTGAAATTGGTGATTTTCTTTTTGTGTGCGAAAATTTCTTTTCAATTGGTAGCCAGCCAGTTCACGAGATTGGCTTTTATTTCAAAGTTGATTTACAAGAGGACATTGCCGAGAAAGCGCTGAGCTTTTCAGACGACAAAACAATCTTTCAATGGCATGAGATTTCTAGACTTTCAAATATTGCAGTTAAGCCGGAGTTTCTAAAATCAATTCTATCGAACAGTAATCAGAACCTAAAAAGCTATTATTGCGTGCTCTAGCATTTTCTAGTGGATTACGATTGCAGCCAACTGGAAAAATCCCTACGGCTAACCATTCGTGAGAGAGGGGTGTGTACCGCAATGTAGCGGCACACACGGATAAGCAAACAGCTATAGGATCCCATCATCCTTAGCATTGAAATACTGAGTCACGGCTGTATCGATCATAAACTCGCCATTCTTGAGACCTCCTCGACAGGTGCCATCAGACTCACCAGGTTTTTTACCCCATATGAAAGCTTCAACACCGTCTAAACCAGTGTCGAAGCGAGGGCTTTTACCTAGGGCTCGCTCAGGAGGGTTGCACCAGCTTTCGCCCGAACCATCCCCATAAACACCGCGCCCATTGCGGCTTGTGTCGATCAAAAAAGGTTTGTTATCCAACTGCGCTGCGATGGCTTTCCCAAACGTGTAGTTTTTTTCAGTCGAAACGTAGTTTGATATATTTAGCGCAAAGCCATCAGCCTCGGCGATGTTGGCTTTTTTGAGAAGGGGAACAACAGTTTCTACAGCCAGCCAGTTGCCGTGGGATGCATCGAGATAGGTTTTGATGTTACGATGCTCCTTAAGGAGGGCAACAGCACTGGCGATGGCTGCCGTTGCGTTCTCAAGACCGCTTTTGCAACGGGTTTCGGCTGAGAGAGCTAGGGCATCTGGTTCCAATATGAGCATTGCTTGAGATCCAGCGAGACCATCGATGACCTGCTGAATTACGCCGAGGTATTCGTCCAGCCCTGTAACCCCACCGCTAGAGTACTGACCACAATCTCGCCCCGGAACATCGTAGATAATAAAACCTAGCATCTTGCCTTGGGACAGCTTGCGATATTCCGTAACTTTGTCTTGAATCCCTTTGGGACCGGGAATCCAGTTGCTCGATAACCACACGAAGGTGCCTTGCTCCGCGATGAATTTAAGGGCTTCTTTCTTGCGCTCATCGGAACTACTTTTTACAGATTCGTAGGCAGTTAAAGCCTGTGAGAATGGATCAACAAAGAAACTAGATGTGATTTCTTGATCCGGTTTTTCCTTAGGCTCGTCATCAAACTCAATGTCCAAGTCGATAGATGCATCATCAGGCTCGCCAACATCGATGGAGCTGCCATCGGCCCGACAAACTTTGACGGAGATCGCATTGGTTCCGGGGCGCAGGGTATGAAGCTCGCTCTGATCTTGAACTTTTTCGCTACACAAGTTGCTGCTATAGCTAATGACATTGTTTTCAACTAGGTCTAGTTCAATTCGATAAGGGCCTGGTGCGAACGTATCATCGAGGTTCTGTCCCTTGCGAAGATTGAACGTTTGCTGACTCTGGCTTTCCAGGGACTGGACAGCCAGTTTTAGTGTCATCGATTCGGTAAGCTTATCTTGATTGATGGAAATAGTTGCTAGGTTGGAGGCGGGTACACCGCTACCATCTTTGCGGCCACAATGCGCCAGCGCCAGCGGCAATAGTAAAGCAATCAATGGTTTCTTCATCGTTCTACCTCAGGTCAGTTAAGTTAAATGCAACGGGGATAGTCGATCGATCTCAAGAGCCCCATGGCTATTAAGATAGAAAGACTTACAGGCTATTCACCAGTCATGGCGTCGATGAGCAGTTCTGCGAATTGCTGGTCGGTTCGGTTTGCGGACTTATTGGAAAGTTTCATTTTAGTTTCGACTCCAGCTCGCAACAATCATCTCTACAACAGCTCAGCTATCGCCATAATGGCTTGGTAGCCTAGGGCAACATAGTGCCATTGAAGCGGTGTGTCTACGACTTTTACGGGGTATATAAACGTAATAGCTAAACGAATATAACTAATTGGCTTTTTTTGTTGATAGTGGGGGCTCGTGGACTCTCTTTTGGCTGGCCTTTGGGTGCAAGCTTCTGTGAAGAAGACGTAGAAGCGGTGATCGCATTGATCGAATCATATCTTGAATCTTGTTCCGTCCATGATCTCAAGGCGGATGAGATCTTTCGAGGCAAACGATTGCCTGCATGCCTCTTCAGTGCTTTCATTACTTGGGTTAAACGAAGAATCCAAAAAAGGGTGAAAAGCCTAGACAGCTTATGTCTCCTCGTAGCAACATAGCAAAAGTTTATCAGTTAGAAAGTCGCCTGTGATACTACTACGTAAATTAGCTGAACTCTTTGTAAAGCAAGGGGTACAGTGAGGTCAGAGCTATGAAAGTTCACTTGGTGTGTGTGGCCGAAAAGCATTGGCAATATCTTTAAAAAACGATAGGAATACTTTGTTAATAGATGATTTTGGCTGGATAAAAGGAGTGGTTATGAGGTTTGTGTTTCACAGTTTGTTTTTCTTGCTTATTACCGACGGAGTGATGGCTCACACATCGAATACCCGAGCGGGTCGCTTTACCGGCGCCTTGTTCCTAATGGATACCGAGTACGAGAACGAAAACAATACCGAGTTTGACGTTGAAGGCCAGATGCTCGTTGGTGGCATGAACACAATGGTGAGCCCTCAGTTTACGGTCGGTGGCGGCTTGGGACTCTTGATTGACGGGGAGTTAGGCAATGCTCTCTCTTTTGATGACGGGAGTGGATTTCGTATCTTCTTCGATGGGCGTTATATGCTGAAGAAAGCGGGCGCCATTGAGTTTGCTATGACGGGAAACTTAACTCATGATCGCTTCACCTTCGAATCCGGTGATACCGAGCTGGATTGGAGTATGACAGACCTTAAACTGGGTGGTCTAGCGATTCATCGAGCCGGTCGTGCCAGCATTTACGGGGGACTCGATGCGGTTCTCTATTCTGATGGTCAATCTGAAGTCGGGGATGCTTCAGCTGATGCTGAACGCAATGATCGGATCAATCTGCGAGTGGGCGGTAGTTTTGCGCTTGACCGTAGCATGGACTTACGGGCTGATATCTTTCTCCTCGGTGAGAAGTCTATTCAAATTGGTGTAGATATGTACATCTAGTGTCTAGTCAAGTTGAATTCTGGGCTAGGAGCTAGTGCGATGTGGCTAGTTGCGCTTTTGGGCAACTAGCTTGCCTACTTTTTTCTCCCCTCGCAGAAACGTCCTCGATTCTTCAAGGCTGCCTCTCCAAAACCGATAAGAAGCGGAATCATTTTATTTTTCCGTGGACTTACGTTCTGAAAACAGCAGCATTCTTTATCCTTATTATTATGGCTTGGTCGCCGACTCAGGGGGCGACGAAATATTCTTTGGCAAATTTTGAAGAAGGTGATTATCTTCAGAAATATCTTGAATTTTATATCGAAGGAGATGGAGAACATCGAAGTCTTGAAGAACTGATTAATGACCAAGGCGTCGCATTCGAGACCCAGGGCAGCGATCAACCTCGATTCCCGTTTAGTGAGCAGGTGCACTGGGGGCGTTTGAAAATTGTAAACCCTCTGCTTGAAACAAGAACTCTCGTTTTCGAATCTCAGTATCCTCCAACCCAGAACTTGGATATTTTTCTAATTCATGATTCGAACGTGACCCATATTCAAGTGGGTCATTGGCGAGAAAAACCCCCCGACACACTATCATTTCGATTGCCTGCTTTACCCCTGAGCTTTAAACCGGGGGAAACGACTTTATATGTGAAAATCAAAACCAAAACCTCCGTGCGGTTTGATTTTCGGTTTTGGTCGAAGGATGAGTTCTTGCGGCATAGCAATGAATCAAATTCAATGCTGTTTATCTGGTATGGAATACTGGTTGGGCTTTTTTTCTTCAATCTATTTTTAGCAAGTCTAAACTTGGACAAGGGCTTTGTACTATATACTTTCAATATTTTCTTTTATGCTCTAGCCCAATCCTATATCTATGGGGTGGCAGCTTATTATTTACCTATGTCCAGTAGCCCATGGTTTTCAAAAGTCTTTCTTGCCTGTTTTCCGATCTCCTTAATTTGGTCGATATCCTTCTCTCGATGGTTTTTGAAGATCCCCGAAATGTAGAAATTTCTTGATCGATCCATGATAATCAGTGCTGGAAGCCTTATCTTTGTTGTTATAGCGATCTTCTATGACTATGGTATCGGTGTTCGCTTGGTTACCCATACATCGGGAGCATTTTCATTTCTGACCCTGATTTGCAGTGTAGTATCGTGTAGCAAACGCTATGTCCCGGCATACTTTTTCTTTGTGGCTTGGTTGGTTTTCATCGTTGGCAGTTTGCTTCAAATCTTCGTATCTGGAGGGATCATTGCCCCCACGTTCTATGCGAAATACGGTAACCTCATCGGCTCCGGGGTGCAGATCATCATTCTGTCTTTAGCTTTAGGTTACAAACTTAAGATTATTGAGGTGAAAAGACGCCAAGCGGAGTTTAATAGCCATCTTATTCGCAAGGATTTGGACGCAGCGAAAGTGGTTCAGGATTCATTCTTGATACCCGAACTCCCAGAGATCGAGGGCTACCGGGTGAAGGCTTACTACCATCCTTCACTAGCGGTAGGAGGAGATTGGTACTCGATTTACGACGATCATGAGAATTCACGCCTATATGTGATGATCGGTGATGTCACCGGGCACGGGATCGCTTCTGCACTTGTGACTGGATCAACTGCGGGTAGTATTATGACCGTTTTTAAAATTTTTCCAGGCGATTCGTCGCCGGAAGACATGCTTCGGCATTTAGCGGATACGGCCAACCTTAATGTCTTGGACATCGGTCGGAAAAGTGAGCGTTGGATGACGATGACGTTTATATGTATCGACTATTGCTTCCATAAAGCCTACTATTTGAATGCTGGACATAATGCCTCGTACTTTAAGTTAGAAGATCGAGTGAAGACAGTAATCCAAGGTAGTCGACCCCTTGGTCTTTCATCTGAACCATATACAAAAGTGCAACAAATAGACATGGCTTCAGGCAGTAGTTTCTTTCTTTACACCGATGGCTTGCTTGAAAACAGCTCTGTGGAAGGAGTCCATCTCGATGATAAAAAACTCATTGAACAAATAAAGTCCAATTCAATGCCTGAACTGTTTGATGAACTGGTAAGAACTGCGCAAAATTTTGAGAGTAGCTATCAAACAGATGACACAGCCTTTATCTTGATTGAGCGCAAGGCTAGCAAGGCAAAACTAAAGGCTGTTTGAAACCCGTTTCACAAAGCTACAGGTTTACCCTTCTGGATTCTAGTAAGATAAATTTTCTGTAGAGCCTGTCGAGCGGGATTATCAAAGTCGAACGTTAGACCACCAATGTCCTTCTTAAACTTACTAAGGCCTTGATGTAGCGCTTGTTTATCTATATTTTTGCCAATCTTTCGAAGAGCTTCCGCAAAGACCTTGGCGACGACGAACCCTTCAAGGGAGACATAACTATAGTCTTTAATATGCTCGCGATACTCCTTTACAATAGGCAGTTTTGATGTCCAAGGGGAGGGCATGACTTGGCTGATGATTACGCCGTTTCCCTGATCACCAAGTTCGTTGATGAGTTCGGAAGTCCCAACAAAGCTAATGTTTGCGAATTGAGTTCCTTTGAATTCAGCCATACTTTTCATTTTCTTGATGGCTTCTGCACAAGGTTGGTAGGCGCCAATCATGATAATCGCATCCAGCTTTTCTTGTTTTAGTTTCTCAATAGCCTTCTCAACCCTCAGAGAGTTTCTGCGATAATTGCCTTTAGCTAGTACTTCCAGCTTGTGGGAGCCAAGTGCTTTCTTGACTCCGCTAAGTCCCGCTTTGCCATAAGCATCTTTTTGGAAAAAGACACCGAAGCGTTTCTTGCCCGTTGAAACGAAGTGATCGACCAAAGCTTTGGTCTCTTGGTCATAGCTCGCGCGAACATTATAGACATGAGGAGTTTCTGCTGTCCTTAGTAAGTTTGCCCCGGTAAATGCTCCGAAGTAGACCATTTCAGAACGTTCACTATACTTGATTGCAGTGCGGCTTGTAGGTGTTCCTACAAAGCCGATGTAGGCTAGTACTTTGCTTTCTATTTCCTTGAGATTGCTTAAGGTGTAACGCGGCTCGTAGCCATCATCCTTGAATATGACTTCAATGGTTCTTCCATGGATTCCCCCCTCTTTGTTGACTTTATCAAAGTAGGCTGAAAGCCCCTGGTTCATTCCTGTACCCAAAGCCTTAGCTAGGCCACTGGTTGCATTCACTGTGCCTAAAACTATCTTAGTATCGGTTACACCTGAGGAGTGGGCGCTGCCTGATATGAACACAGCAAAGGCTAGACAAAAAACTAAGCGTTTCATAGGATCTCCGGATAATCGTTATGATATGACGATTATATCTTCGGAAGGCTAGAATGCAAAGAAAGATTGAGCTGAGAACTTTGAAGAACTTGGGTTATAAAAGCTCCGAGCGCTGTGCCCCCGGAGCTAGCATGGGTGAGGTAGGAACTGAGGTTTTATCTTAGGAATACCCTCCAGCTATGTTACTTGCTAAGTCCTGAGTACATTGCGTCAGCCGTATGCTGTGCGATTTCATTAATCGATTGGGTTGCCGTTTCTGGGAAACCCTGGTTGTTAAGTATAAAGTGAAGCATGGTGATCACTACGGTACCACCAGCACCATTATTGAAACCACTTCCGTCATTGAATGAAAGGTTGATCATGGTTGACTCAAGGAAGTCTGGATTGTTTGTGTCCACCAAAGTCTCGACACCAAACCCCATCTCTTCATTGCCCGATTGAACCTGATAAAGGTTGTACTCCGTGTTTCGTTCACTGCTCAAGAAGTTTGTTTCTGTAGCTTGGATTGTGACTTTGTAGTTCATATCGGTGCTCCAAAGATGGAGGCCATAGTCAAGACCGCTATCCGCTTTACGAGAAGCCGTAGACTCTAGTGTCACGCTCTGGCCTTCGTAGTTTTGAGCCACGAAATCATAAATAGGTCGTTCTTTGACCTCAAAGGGGCGGATAGGCACATAGAAAGCCCAGGCTATAAGGAACTCTGAGGTATCATCAGCTTCAGAGTGCTCAACTACAAGAGTTTCAAGATTGATTTCACCTGGGTTTGCATCAAGGGCTGCCTGGCGATATTCACTCATCATAGCAGTTGGTGTTCCGTTGTCACACATGTAGGAAAGTTCAGTATTAACATCAGCGCGAAGTCGTAATTTGTCAACGTGTTTACAGTAAAGCTCAACATAGTTAAGATTGCCATCTTCATCAAGTTCCACCCCTGCGACTTCAGCCTGTTGCTCTGGTTGACCAGTGCTTCCGCGACTTGTTTCTTCTGAATTGGTTGCCGCCTGGTTGCATGCTGTAGCCAGAAGAGTTAAAAAAATTGACATGTGTGAAACGCGCATTGGACTGCTCCTTAAATCTCGGTATTAGTGATATGTTCATAAAGCATCTTTGATACTTCCTGATTCAAATCTAGTAGGGCTTTTTCTAATCTCACTGGATCAATACGATCCTTGATGATCAGCTCGGTAATAAAAATAATGTAGGAGTAGCCGTCTCCTGCAGTGACACCAATCGTAAGGCCATTGCTTAAGTGATAGCTCGGGTTCGTTTCGACATCGACTAGATGTTCTGTGGAGACTACAACATCACGATTATCTTCTACCAAAAGGTACGTGTTGAACTCTGTTTGTCTCTTATCGAAGATAGCAGCACCATGAGCAGTTTTTAGATCATAGTCGAGTACTACTGATTCGATGCTGCCCCGACCTGGGAACGAGTCCCTTGAGGCAACGTTGATGACCAGGTTAGATGAGTCTGTGCTAATTCCTTCAGCGAAAATATCGTGAGCCCGGTAGTCTGCAAATTGACTTGGATCAACAAGTGGAACCTTGATGGCGAAAGCAAAGGCAAACTCGGTAACATAAAGCGGGCTGGTAACCTTGTGAAGCGTTTGGACCTGGGCTAACTCACCACCCTCATAGGATGACATTACAATATCTTTAAAAACCTGATTCGTGCTGCCGTTTTCACAAATGTAAGCGAACTGCCTTGAAAAATCGCCATTGCCGCGGCTCTCGATAACAGTTGGGCCGTCTTGACAAAGGACTTGCTCTACCGGGCGTCCATCAACCACAGTCGCTATAGTGCTATCTTCGCCAACACCTACCGCCTGGCCAGACTGCTGCTCACTATCAAAGCCACCTTGCTCACCAGCGCAGGAGCTGATGACAATCAAGAGTATCTTAAAGGTTTGATTTATCTTTGTCATGGTGCTCTCCTATTGAGTCTGGGCATTATAGCTGTTTGCGATAGATGCATTAAAGAAATCGAAGAATGTATCTGTCGTGCCTTCGGCTATATTGCCATCAGGATCTCCGCGGGAGTTCATGATGACGTTTACAATGGAGAATACATATGTACTAGCATCTGGGTTTTCTGGGTCTGCCATCACACCTCGAACAATATTTGACTTTTTGAACTGTTCTGTTTCTTCCATGAGGGTTCTAGCAGCCATGAAAAAGTCAAAGTTATTGGGGTGAAGGCGATACATATTCAGCCGATGCTTCGAAATATCTTTAAAGATAACTTGAGGGTTGTTTTGACGATTCACATCTGTTGTTTGTTCCACAATGAAAGATGTATCAGCATCCCCTTGGTTCTCAGGTGGAGCTAGGAACTGAGCGTTGATTGTTAAAATTCCTTCCTGATAGGGCAGTAACGCAATCGGCTCCTCAGCAATGAGAGTTGGTACAGCATTTTTGGGAATCTTCATTCCATAAGCTATAAAGATCTGGA
This sequence comes from Pseudobacteriovorax antillogorgiicola, assembly GCF_900177345.1. Lineage (NCBI taxonomy): Bacteria > Pseudomonadati > Bdellovibrionota > Oligoflexia > Oligoflexales > Pseudobacteriovoracaceae > Pseudobacteriovorax > Pseudobacteriovorax antillogorgiicola. The sequence continues at coordinate 250,530 of NZ_FWZT01000006.1, read as the reverse complement.
CTAGCTCGCCTGTAAGATCTGCGTCTTGGGGAAGTCTCACGATAAAGTCTTCGGTGTTCCCAGATCCTTGATAGGGGTTGGAATAGATCTGCTGGAAAACAGTACTTGGTGTTCCATTGCTGCATAAAACTTCGAGCTCTTGAGTGATATTCTGGCTTGTGATGGCCTGAACGTTGGGGATGCCGGAACAGAATCCTTCTAGAGTAAGAGGTACCTTGTTCTCTTCCGGTAAAACAAACTTAATGCCACTGTGATGTTGCTTCTCTCGATGTTTAGACACAGATTGGTCCTGATTCTTCTGGCAAGACCAGAGACTCAAGATGAGACCAATCGTGAAGAACGTCATCTTCATGATAGTCAGCTCCTTAAATTGCGTTGTAACTCAGAGTCTGCAACCATTAGGCCAATCAGTTGACTCTAAATGCTCAATCAAATCACGAGCATCCAAAATAATGTGATGGTGGAATTCCGACGAGGCCAAAGTCTAGATTATGATAATCTGCTGAAAATGTTGGATAATACTTGCTTTAACGCTGTTTTTTAGAAGTCGCGATCCTATTTTTGTGATCACCACTGACTATATGCTCATCAGATCTGTGTCTAGTCATGTAAGTATCAGTAATAATTGGATATATTGCGATTCCAAGTTTTCTACCCATCAGTTCTTGTTGAGTTATTCCTCGGTATATTAGGTACATAGCTGGGCATGAACCTTGCGTTAATGGGTCTAAAGGTTAAATGAGGAGGAATCCATGAGTCGTTTTCGGGCGCGTTTGCTCATAATGCCGTTAATCGTGCTTTGTCAGCTTCATTGCACTGAGGAAAAGAGTAACGACTTTGTCGAAAGTGCTCAGACGAACAGCGCGAACGTCGGCTCTGAAGCTACTAATAATGAAGAAGTTTTAGATGTTCCAGTGGTTTCGGCGGACGATCCGTTCCAAGAGCTAGAGGAAACAAAGAAGCCAAAAGCACCAAGTCTTGCGAAGATTCTTGAAGATGAATGTGGATTAGCTGACCCACTAAATTCTCAAGCAGTGATCTTAGAGCAAGCCATGGTGAACCCTTACCAAAGAGTTCTGATTAGCGGCCTATTAGATGTATATATCGATATCTTCACCACGATCTATATGAAGAATACTCAGGCTAGAAGTGACTTTACTATCGATCTTAATATCAGAGGAGTCGCTGCAAATTACAAAGGCGAGGAAGCCATAAATTTACAGCCAGTCATGGATCAAGCCATGGGCGAGGCGGCGATGTTTACGGGAACTACTACCAATATTGCGCCTGACAAGGAAAACCCAATTCCTGATGAGTGGGCAGACCTTGTTTGTACCGTGGCGTTCGCAGGCACCTCAGTTACGACTATTGGTGGCTATGAAACCGAAATTAAATTTACACCACCCTTGCCAACTGGAGTATCGCCGAATCCTATCGCTGAGAGATTCGAGTCAGAGATTGGAAGGTTTCGGCACTTTCCCAACATTACGGCTGAGATCTTAAGAACTAACAATCCGCGATTGTCTGTCGGACAGAAGATCACCGGTAGTGTTTTTATAGAGAGACTTCCAGCAACGAGAGTCACTCCGCGGATGGATCTCAAAGGCAACGTTGCCTATCGGGTGACCAATTCCTTTAAAGATAGACGTACTACGGCAGATCTCGGGATGCTGCTCTGGTCAGAAGTTTATATCGATCACGAAACACAAGAGTATCAGAACTTTGCTTCAGATCTTGGAACTGATCTTCAGTACCTCTACAAGGAAGGCGCTGAGCCCTTTCCTAGCAGTATGGAGACCCAACCATGAAAATAGTCATTTTAATCTTACTTGGACTAACTCTTAGCCAATGTACAAAAAAGAATGAAAATCAAGAAAGTCAAGAAAGTCTCGATGCCGTCTTGGGTGACTATCAGGACGACGATAAAGACTTTCTTGATACTGGGGATGCAGTTCGCCCAGCTGACGAAGAGATTGACGAAGTGAATCCGCTGAATCAATGTGGCTTTCCTGACCTTTCTGATACGGAAGCATTGTTCTTCGATCAAACACTTGTATATCAGTATCGAAGAAACTTCTTTGGTGGTTTGGCCCATGTGTATATTGATATTGACGCCAAGGTTCGCCTAGGGAGTAGCCAAGTGCGAAGTTTCTTCGATTTTTCTCTCGATGTTCTTGGTACCGGAGCCACTGATCTTGTTACAGGAGAAGTGATCGCTGATACCTCGATTGTAACTACTGGAGCGTCAGAGCAGGCTGAAGACTTTCGAGGCAAAGTTGATTCCGAAGCCTTTCCTCTGCGATCAAATTTTGATCCAGAATGGAAAGATATTCTTTGCACTCTTCCTGGATCAGACTATTTAGTCTCTACATTGGGGGGGTACCGTACCGAAGTGCGGTTTGAACCCGGCTACCCCGCAGCCATGTCGCCTGCCGCAGACCCAGAGCGATACGACGAGGAGATTGGTGATTTCAGAGCGTTTACTGAAATTAAGGCCACTGTGATCAGTACCAATAATCCCAATCTAGTGGAAGGCAAAACCTATATTGGATCTGTTCTCGTTGAGAAAATTGAACCGAAAGTCACCACCCCTCAGGGAGTTGCTGTGGAGTCAGATCGGGCCTATCGTATGAGCTATCGCTTCGGAACCGAGGAGGAGACGAGGGGACTTGGTCTTTTGATTTGGGCAGAAACTTACATCAATCACGAAACAAGAGAGTATTCAGCATTGAAGGCCAATATGGGGTCTCAGTCTGAAATTAACTTCTTCTTGCCAGAATAGAAAAGGATTACACGCATGCAAAGGAGTTTATTCAATGAAAAGGAGTGCATTTGGGGCCTGGTTGGTCCTTTCACTGGCATTAGGAGCTTGTGAACAAAAAGAACATAGTCAAGTAGATAGTAGCACTATGACTTCACTTGATGTCATTGATCTGGAAACACATGTGGATCTAGATTTTTATCAGGGACAAGTTCGAGATGATCTAAAAGAATTGTTCTGCACCCACGTCTTCCTCCTGCCGCTGAAATCTGACTTTAATGAAGAGCTAAGTTATCTATGTACCGATGGTCAGCCAAACCAAGTGTTCCACGACTTAGATCGTTACGCTGAAGCCGTAGCTGATCGTCCTCGATCCGTGCGTTTGGCCTTAGAACAGGATGAACAGCGTAGCCATGGTGTATTTGCCACTGTCTATCGGGTTCCAATTCAACCTAAATGGGTTCGGAGTGCTGATATTGGCTCGTTCATGGTACAAGCTTCGAATTTCGACTACGTCCAGCAGCGTGGTCGCGTTGTGCAAAACTTAGATGATAGTGTGGGTGGCGATCTGCAATTTGGTAAGAGTGAGCTCGATTATGAGACGTTTGTGGTCACCCCTGATGGACAAAGATTCAGCAATCAAAGACAGACTGAACTCAATAGCTTTCAGGTACAAGGGGGTAACTCTCATATAGGAATCGGCGCGGAGCACTTGCTTGCGTCAGAAAATGATGATTATCTTGTATACAATACTCTGACAGTGACGATTGGAACGGATGGAGATGGAAGTGTCTTAATCACGATCATTCGGCTTCAAGTCAATCACAACGGCTTTCCAGAAGTAGCAGAGCAAGTGATGAGTGACCTTGCTACAGCTCAAGCAAGCCATGTAAGGCAGGGTCTACTGACCAATCTCAGTGAACATATCCTCCGGTGAGGCAAGTCCTTGACCAGACCCCCCTGGCAGCTTTAGTCGCTAGCCTAGGGTTGGGTGGTTGCTGACCACCCAACCCGACTCTGAAACCTTTAACTCCCCAGACAAATTAACATAATAGAATCGTTCAAGGATCTTTGTGTGGCATTGTTCGGCTTCATGAACAGTCTTTTGCCAGATTCACTATTGTGTCAAAGGCCCAGTCGCCGAATAATACCCCAGTGAAGAAACTCTATGCAGTCTGGAAGAAAAGGAAGGTGAATCATGAGCAATGTTGAATTAGTGATCGATCCAAAAGCGAAGGATCTAGGAGATAACTTTCAAGTGCGTCGAGCTTTACCGTCTATCAAGAAAAGAATGATTGGCCCCTTCATTTTTTGGGATCACATGGGTCCGGTGACACTGCTGAATGATAAGAAAATGACAGTGCGAGCCCACCCTCATATTGGGCTTTCCACCATCACTTATCTCTTCACTGGTGAAATTATGCATCGGGATAGTTTAGGTAACGAACAGCCCATCAGGCCGGGAGAAGTAAACTGGATGACAGCAGGTAAGGGAATCGTACACTCGGAGCGATCAGAGGCCCCGATCAAAGGTGAAGCTCTTGAGCTAGAAGGTATTCAGCTTTGGGTGGCTCTACCAAAAAATTCTGAAGATGTCGAGCCAAGCTTTGTTCACTTCAAAGAAGAGAGTTTACCTCATATAGAGGAAAATGGAATCCAGCTTCGCTTGATTGCGGGCAAGGGTTTGGGAGCTGAGTCTCCGGTGCCCGTTTATTCTGATCTGTTCTATTTCAATGGTCGGGCGTCTAAGGGTAAAAGATTTGAAATGAAACTCTCTTCAGACCAAGAGGGTGCACTTTATGTTGTTAAGGGTAAAATCAAGGTTGAAGGCGATATTCACACCCGTTTTAGCCTAATCAGCTTTAAAAAAGGAACAACCGTCGCATTCCAAGCAGATGAAAATAGCGAATTTATGCTTTTTGGTGGCTCGGTTTTCCCAGAAAAGCGTCACATCTGGTGGAATTTTGTTTCGAGTTCGAAAGACAAGATCGAACAAGCTAAAGATGATTGGAAGAATGATAAATTTCCCAAAGTTATCAATGAAGATGAAGTGATTCCACTTCCTGAATGATATCTTGCACTGTGGATAAGCTCCTAAAGTAGTTCAAATTTGGGTCGATATCGATGTAGAACCAAAGGAGCTTTTCACGGTGCAAGGGAATAAGAAGGCAACCGATGCCGTCATCCAATTCAAACTAAGGGTGACACGGTTTATCCTTTTCAGTGCTGCTATTGCTGCAGTGCTTGTGGCAATTTTACGCCCACCGAGCCAAGCTATAGAGAATCAAGTTATCATTCTAGGCCTGGCTGTTGTTCTATCAGCGGTGGGGTTTTTGATCCCCCGCTTAATACCCTGGCGTGTCGGAGCTATGTTCATGACCTTTGTCGTGACTGCGACTCTTCATGGAATGATTCTTGTGACTGTTTACCCACCGTTGGTAGGCAACCATAACTTTATTCCGATTGTAATCTTCACAGCGACAAATCTAGTGAGCTTTGCTTGGGGAGCCTTTATCACCATCTGGGTCGTCTTATTTGATCTAGGTTTGTTCTTAGAATTGTGGCGGCCAATTCCTGATTATTCGTATATTGACTCTGCTGTTTGTATCGATCGGATGGTTGCGTACTGTTTCGCCTACGCTGGGGCAGCATTTGCAGCCTATGCTATGAAGATTAGTTATGCTCGTATTGAATCACAGGAAAAGGAGCTGCGATCGAAAGACAAGCTTGCAGCCCTAGGAGTATTCTCTGGGGGGATTGCCCATGAAATTAATAACCCATTAGCTATTGTAAAGGGCTACCTTACGCAGCTAAAGAAAAAAATCCAGCGTCAAATACCCCATGAGGCTGGCGATTTTATTCCAAAGATTCAGAGAATTGAAAGCAATCTCGATCGCATTGGCTCGATTACTACCAGTCTCCTCACCATGACGCGAAATAATACAGAAAATCAGTTTCGAGCTGAGATATTTGATGTGGGAGAAATAGTCGGTGAGGTCCTAGAGTTGTTAGGGCCTAAGATTCAAGGCCATAAAGTGGATGTTCGATGTGAAATTGCTCAGGATATTGGCTCCATCCGAGGTTTCCCGCAGCCTCTTAAAATATCCCTTCGTGTGATAGTGGACAATGCTATCGATGCGTTGGTTTCATCTGAAACTATAGATCCTGAAGTAAAACTTTCTGTATTCGAGGATCAAGAACAAACGGTGTTTGAAGTGAGGGACAACGGCCCTGGGATTCCGGCAGAAATCCATGATAAGATATTTGATCCGTTTTTTACTACTAAAGATGTTGGTCTCGGCAGTGGAATTGGTCTATCACTCGTGGCGAGTATCTGCGATACGGTGGGCTGGGATCTAAGCTTCCGAAGCCGCAAGGGAAAGACAGTTTTTCGAATCAAGAGTCCGATTCTAGCAGAGGAGCGGTATCGACTGGGAGCCTGATTTGTAGTAGAAAAAGGTAGCCTTGCTTCAAGGCTACCTTTGGGTATGCAGTAGGGTATATGAGACTAAGATGCAAAAGTACTCATTTTAAGATCTTGCCATGTAGATCGAAAAAGTGCTTTATCGATTGGATTTAGTACTTTCTGAGACTCTTCTTTCTCTGGTGCCTTGTGTAAGGTGTTGTAGAAAGGTTTGATAGTCTCAAGCTCGGACGAGTTTTCAAATAGCTTGAATATGTCGCAGTTCTTACCTTCACTCATTTTTAATGACTGAGACTGATACTCCCCGTGAAATAGAGAAGCCATCTGCTTCTGTCTCTGATTTAGAAAACGTACTATGGATGCTAGGGCTAGAATGCGATACTCAGCTTCAAGAGTCTCAATGATTGGCATGATACGACCAATTTTGTTGACTCGTGTGATGATGGGAATATTAACATCGTATGCTTCTTCGATCGCGCTAAGAACTTTAAATAGCTTTTTGAATTTAGAGTTGTTCGTATAGCCTTTTAGAATCCTTTTGATCGACGCAACCTTTGGGCAAAGTTTGGTGTAGACTTTCTTAGGTTGAGCCTTCATCCAGAATGCATATTTGATATACGCTTCCGAGTAGTCAAGCTTACTTTTGTTCTTGCCAAACAAAAATCGATGCAATTCGCGAGATTCACCGTAAGCGATAGCGCGAGTAAAGTGCTTTTCCCAAAGCAAGCGATCACTTTCACCTTGCTTGGCAATTTGCTGATTGATGATGTCTTCACTCTTCTCATGTTGGCCAGAAAGTCGTAAAGCTTTGATTCTTAGAAGACCCAAGTAGCTTTGATCGTATTCAGAGCTGAGGGTTTCATTCATCTCATCCAAAATATCCATAACTCGCAGAGGAAAACCTCGGTCTATGGTTTGAAGAGCGAAACTCACATGCTGAAAGGGAAGAACAGGGTTGGCGCTGCCTCGTGACAGGAACAAGCCAAGGCTTGATTCCCACAGGGCTCCCCAAGTATCTCCATCACTCTTTAGTATGGCTGCTAGGCTTTGCTTGAGTTGACCATGAAGAAAACTAAGCTTTGACTTCCCTGCTTTGATATTGTTCTTGTCTAACAATGCTTTAGCGATTTTCTCTAGCTTCGCGACGAGCACCTTATATTCTGTATTTGCTTCTCGTGAAAATGAGATTAGGTTCAGTGTACTAATAATATAGCATACGATCGTCAGATCGCTGTGCTGGTTATCTTCAAGGGGCAGGATCTTGTGAAGGCAGTGCTCGATGCCTTGGACATACATATCATTTTGAAGAAATGGTAGCAGTTCTTTACCAATGTTCTCTTGTGTGGTGCGAATCGCCTCTAGATTCCATGACTTATCGTAGTGCATCTCAAACCCCTTATGTATATCCAAAATTTACCCCTAGATTCCAGCTTCGTTCTTGCCTGAAATCTACAAAACCTATCGGCAAAATCTCAAAATACTTTAGTGATAAGCAATATAAATAAATATAAGCAGCTAGTTATAGAATTATGAAAGTATACAAAAATATGTATATCGAAGTCACTATGTGGCGATCAAGAAGTATACAAAATATTTGGCTACTCTAAAGTTTTGATAGGAAATGCCGATGAAGGTGTATCGAATAGAGGGAATCATATGGCATTGCGAACAGGCAAGAAATTAATCAAGGAATTCTGCAGGGATAACCCCGTTACAGCGTATCTTGATTGCATACAATATATAGAGAAGATCTACGAGTCGGTTAAGGCCCAATCTGAAAGCTATTCTTATATCCAATTTGCAACAGATTTGGGTTTCTCAGGAACCAACGTGATCCACCAAATTGTAAGAGGTTACCGGAAACTCACACTCAAGTCAGCAAAAAAGATATGTATTGCTCTTGACTTAAAGAGTACCCAGAAAAAGTACTTTGAGACTTTGGTGGAGTATCGCAATGAGATTTCAGGTATCAAGCGGGATGAGATCTTCACCAGGCTGGTTGCCTTGAAAATGGATGTTCTCGAATCCGAGCAAGATCGCAGGTGGCTTGAGTTCTTTAGTGTTTGGTATCACCCCATTGTCCTTGAAGTCCTTCAACTAGATCAATGTAGGAATGATCTGAACTGGATTGCTTCCCAGGTTAATCCAAGTATTAAAATTAAGCAGGTTGAAGAAAGTGTTGCACTTCTTGAGAACCTTGGACTCATCGAATTTGATGCTGAAGCAAATCGTTACAAGCCTCAAAAGACCACGATTACTAGTGGTCATGAAGTTACTGGAATTGGCTTTATAAGATATCACCAGAGAATGATTGAGCTAGCCAAAGACTCCATTACAAGAGTCAGCCACGAACAGCGTGACATTAGTTCTGTCACTTTTAGCTGTGATGAACAAACACTTCAAGAGGTAAAGACATTGATTCACGATTTCAACGAAGCCCTTCAGGCTAGGCTGGAATCTGTAGAGAATAAGAAGAAGGTCGTTCAACTTAACGTTCAATTATTTCCCGTGAGTCATTTAGATAACTGAGAGAGTAGGTATAGAGGGTATAAATGGGATCAAAGATAAAAATAATAAAACTAGGTCAGTGGTGGGGAGCATTCCTGTTGCTCACCGGCTGTAGCATTCATATTGGCAATCCAAAGGATTTTGAGGGAAAAGAAAAAAAGGCTAAGCCCGAGGTCTCAGTGATTCTATCAGGTTCAGAATTTGAGACTGATGAAGGAGTTACACTTAGTCTAACCCAAGTAAATTTGAAGTCTTCTGATGGCAACGTTGTATACGAGTTTGAAGGAGATCCAACCCTAGATATCTCCATGGATGAGGATAATCGCTGGTTGACTTACCTATTTATTAATGAGCCTGTTGCCATTGGTGAATATACAGAACTTGAATTGTTCTTCGAGCCTCAGCGTGCTGGAACTTTTGCTACTAGCTCTGGTAACTTTGATATCATTTCTGATGATAGTATAGAGTCATACAAGGTAAGCACCTCGATAGAGGTGTCAGAAGGTACTCGAACTTCAGTATACGTTACATTTAAAAAATCTGAAGCCTTAGAAGCCGTAGGTGAAGAGGAAAATCCAAGCTCTTACATTCTTAGAAACGAATTTACAGCTGGTGAGATTCAAGTTGATAACATTGAAGCTCCAAAACAGCCCATCAAGGACGAGGCTTTCTTAGGCCCCATGCCGATCAATGATGGTCGCATCTTGCACTTTGATAGCACACAAATCGAGTCCCTATTCTTAGATCGTGATTGCTCTATCCCGGCCATCAATGATGGCGATGCAATTGGCTGCTGGAAAGATATTAGCGGTGGTGGATTCAATTTACAACAAGGTGAACGATCCAGACGACCTATACTTCATGGGAGTCGGATAGGTTCATTGCCAGCAATTGAGTTTGACGGCAACAACGATCGATTCGTGCATGAGAATACTAATCTTACATTCGTAGCCCATACTATCGTGTTTGTTGGTAACTTCTTGGATACGACCCGGAATCAGAGATTCTTCAGTTTTGGTTCGAACGATATCAATCAGTACGTTGCTGCTGGTACTGAAGAGGGTAACCTGGCTTATTCGTTCTATCGAAACAACGCCTACTACGCTCCGACTCCCCAGGGTTTACCTACAGTTATTGTCGCAACTTATTCAGGTGGGGATACAACTGGCCCTGTGAGAACAGCCTACGTAAATGGTATTGCTCAACCAATGACAGGTTCAGAAGAAACCGGGGGTGCTCTCAATATCGGCGAAAATCCCAGATTCTACCTAGGAGCATCCTCGTCGGGAAGTGTCGATAATTTTGGTGGCAATCTGTCTGAATTTATACTCTTTGATCGAGAACTGTCTGAGGCTGAGATCGAGCAAATGTTCGCCTTTATGAAGGATAAGTACCAGTTGCCTTGATCCTCCACTGTTCCCACATAAACAAGGGAATTGCCACTAGCGCTAGATAGGAAGCTATCACTGCGCTTTTGCTTGGCTCACTTTTGAAGTTTGCCTTAACAAGCTCTCGTATCATCTGTCCCCAATTTCCTGAGTTCCAGGTAGAAAATATGATGGTGAGCGATTGGCTTAATGTTTTTGTTGTATGCCACCAACCGGGGTTGTAAAGCACATCCCCTGGTTCTAAGTCTATCAGTACCATTGAGGCGTTTTTAAACTCAGGGTGCTTGTTGAAGTCTGGTTGAAAGGGGTCGACGGCAGAAAGCAATGGATTCTCTGCTGTTGGATAGAGATAGGGCGTATCGTCAGGTGAGAATAAGACGAACTGCTTATGTCCTTCAACCTGACATATGAATCCATCCATACCCCAATAGTCAAGGTGTAGAACGGGAAATGTGATACCCGGTTTCGAGACAAAAAGCTCGATAATATGCTTACCTAAGAGCCAATTATTGGGTAGAAGAAAGGTGGATTTCCAATCTCCTCTCAAAATGTCAGGTAAAGGAAATAGCTCATCAGCAAGCTCGGGAAGGTCTTTTACGATCCTCAGGTTTCGTAGGTACACCTTCTCGTTATTGGAACCTAAAGCTTTTTCAACTACATTCGCTAAATCACCAACTTGATCACCTGCCGGACTACGGTAAGTGATCGATTTATCGCCATATCTTTGGACAAGAGAGCTAATTGTCCAAGACCAGGGAGCCCAACTACCATGGACTGCATTCTTGATCAGGGCTGGTTTGCGTGCCCTAATGTGATCCCTGAATAGTATCTGCGGATTGATCTGTTTATAGTCGTATACCATTAGGTTTTGATTTTGGGCTGTAGAATAAGCTGCTTTAATGGTTGCTTCCTCCCCAAGGCTCATGAGACCCTCCTATCGGAATACAATCAGAAATAAATAGCTATCTTTTTGGAATAACTATCCTTATAATTCCAAGGATTAAAATTTTACTTATGGAAAGAAATGAAGCTGGCTTACGTTATCTTTGGTGCATTATTCGCAGCTTACACTATGATAGTGATATCAAACAATCCCGACAGGTGGTTTAAAGTCCCCGGCTTCCTAAATCAGGATCATCCACCCTTATTCGCTTCGGGTGTTTACGTAATGCTGCTTTGGTTCCTATGGCCGGTATTCTTCATTGCACAGCTCACCTATCTACTTTCCAGGAAACTGAGATGATGGGCGGCCTATAAATAGGTAGTCAGTATTGCCCCCATCTTTTCGTCCACGGCTACAGAAGTAGAGATCTCCTAGGCCATCATTGTTGAAGTCAGCAAATTCAACATCAAACCCATCCACCCCCTGAACCCTAGGGACGGACTCGTCTTCAAGCACGGTGAACTTACCATTGCCATCATTTGCCAAGAATGTGTAGGTTCGTCCTGCGTTGGCCCATAAATTGCCATTGGCTGTGACAAGGTCAGAATCGCCATCGCGATCAAAATCGAAAAAGTCACCGTCAAAGGTATTCAAGCTATCTGTAGGCAAACGATTTCCGGTTTCTTCAGTGAAAAAGCCATTGCCGTCGTTAATATAGATTCGATTCTGAGCATCGTATTTATGGAACAATCTGACATTGCCTGTAAAAATATCTAGGTCTCCATCCCCATCAATATCGAACAAGTCGATGTCACGGGTTTCCGTTAACGGGAATCCCCCGGCAAGTCTGGTTTCCGATTCGTCTTGAAATTTGAGTTGACCTTGGTTTATCAACATCTGGTTTTTTCCCTCGTTGGCGATGACAATATCTAGATCGCCATCGCCATCAAGATCACCTAGCTCTACATCTTGGCTCGTATCGGTATTGTCATTGAGAAATACTTTTTTAAAGTTGGCCTTGCCATCGTTGAGAAGAAGAAAATTCTCTCCCTTGTTGGCGAAAACTAGGTCAGGGCCAAGTTTATTGTCGAAGTCAGAGAAGGCTACACCATTGGTGATCCCATGGTCAGATATATTATCCTCACGTCGATCAAATTTACCAACTGAATTGGATAGGTAGGATTCGTTTATTTGGTCGTCCTCAGTAACGATGATGATGTCAATGGCCTCATCGAGATTGAAATCAGCCGCAGCTATATCTTCACTATCTCGTTTGGATTTTGGAAAGCTTTGGTCGATTGCAAAGGTGCCGGAGCCGTCGTTTATTAGTAGAATGTTCTCCCCGAATTCAATGGCAAGGATAAGATCCATGTCGCCATCTTGGTCGAGATCAATTGATTGGGCATCCATACACATCCGGTATCTAGCTTCTTCGGGAAGCAACTGGCTTGCATCATTAAACAAAGACTGAGGAGAATTTGATACTGAAGATTCTTGCGTTCTTTTACAAAAAGCACCAGAAAACAAAAAGATTAGGAATACAATGACTAGTGTTTTGTAGTTTTTCATGACCCTTATCAAGCTGCACTTCTATCATTTTCAGGCCTGTTCATGACATAGGCATTTAGAGTTTCATGTCTTGGTGATAACCACATGCCACAGTCTTTCGCTCCTTTGTCCTGGTATACGAGATATCGATTCAGTCTTGCGAAGAGGTATATTTTGCCAGTAAGTTCGTAACCCATTCGTTTTACAGACTTTAAGGAATTTGAATTTTCGGATGCTACAATCGAGACTAGCCCTCGGTAACCTTGTTCTTGAAAGGCAGCAACCGCCTTGGCCATTCCGATTGCATGGAGTCGTTTGCCGCGGTAATCTGGATTTGTGTAGCCGTGATGCATATATACCCAGTCATTGCTAAAGTTGACGGCAAACTCGTTTGTGACTCGTGTGGGCTTTTTAGAGTACCAACCGTAGGCAGCGAGAACATCACCATCCACAAAGCCGAAGCACATGTCACCGTGATCCAGACTTTCTGGCAAAAAGTCATTTGTAAGCTGATATTTACTATTTTTTGAAAACTTTTTGATCTCTTCTGGGGTCAGAAATCGCCCAACAATAGGTGCTTCTGGATCTTTTAAATACTTACTATCGATGTTCTTTAGCTCTAATGTCATAGTGTGTAGTATATCGAAGTACATTATTCTATTCATGAAACGAAAGCCTGCGAAGATAAGTGCTGCGCGCCAGCCTCCGAACTTGAGTTGATTTCGAAATTCCTTCAGAAACATGATCACTCCACATTATATGAGCTGGAGTCGTTATCGCTCGATACACCTGAATCTTGAATCTGCGTTTCTAGTAACTGTCATCTTTTTTCCAATCCCTTGGTTAAATCACGAAATTTACTGACTTAACACTCAAGAGTCGAGCCGTGCGTCCGATACCATTGCAGTTGATACATGTATATCTCAGGTTTTGATATGCTCAGAGTTCTGGTTTTTAATATTTTTCTTTTTATGGTTGGGAACGAGGAGGCTGCTTTTTGCCAATCCGCTCCTACTCGAATTGAATTCGAGGTTTTGAAAGTTGAAAATAGAACTGAAAACGATGGTAATGAAGTAGAAAGCGAAAGATTTTCGGCTGGAAGAGTAGGAGTAAATCAGAGCTTTATTCAGGCGTTTGGGAACAAAACCTACACACAAAGCATTATTGGTGGATCAGGACGGGCATTCTCCGAAGATCGAACATTCTCTAACCTAGGCTTGAATCTAACCTACGTTGCTCTGTATCATACTGGTCAATTATCAGTATCTCTCACTGGAAATTGGGGGAAAGGTCAGGATGTAACACAAAGCTTAACACTAGAGGATACTCTATTGGTAGAAGATCCTAATGAACTTGAATATCGCTTTTTACTAGGCAATGCGACCTATAGTCACAATCTCAGTGCACTCTCCAATTACTCTCTGTCGGCGTCAATTCAGACTCTCGATACCTACAATCAAGACGTTGAGACTAAAACTGTATCGGCATCCTTGCTTCGCGTACTCAGTGTAAGAAGTAGTCTGCGAAGCACCATTCAGTACGGGATACAAAAGCCATTGAACTCCTCTGAAAGTTCCACAGCACTCTGGGGTTTGAATTATAGCTATCGGCTTTCTGAGAGAGGCATTGTAGCAATTCAAGGTGGACAGACCAGGTCAGAAACGGAAGGTGATACACTTACTTTTGGGACAGGAGGTGCATCTTATACCTACCTATTCTACCGTAATCGAGTTCTTCAAAGCCTTGAGACTACGAAGCACGATGACGATAACATTCTGTCTTCGTCGCCCGATAGTTTGAGTGAACAAGTAAGTAGTCAGTCATTCGCTAATAGCTTCAGAGTTGAGTGGAATCGAAGTTTCACATCCACTGAAGAGGGGTCGGCTAGTTCGATTACTGATACTACACTTGTTAGCCTCAGTGCAGAAACTTCGACCCAATCAGTATTTCAGTTCGTAGTAAGCAATGCAGATCAGGAGAATAATGGTAATATTGTCAGTGAAAACTATGTTCGAGCTATGAATATTGAGTTTCGTTACAGATTGGGTTTACCTCAGGAGGGCAAACCTCCACCGAGTGAAATATCGATATCGGGGGATTATTCCGAAACAAAGAATTTAGAGTCTCAACTTGCTGCCACGCGAAGGCTGGTCACATTGGGCTATCTAATTCAATTTTGAGGATTGGCTGTTGAACGTGGGAAGTCAAAGCAATAAAGTGCTAGTCACAACTGGGGCCTATATTGGAACCCTTTGTGCTATAAGATCTTTAGGTAGGTTAGGGTTATCCGTGTATCTAGCCGACACCGCAAAGTCACCATCAGCATATTCAAAGTACTTGACTCAGTACTTAAAGTGTCCTCCTGTTGCGAAAACAGAAGAGTTTATTTCCTGGTTGGTAAGTTTTGGGCGAGATCACCCTGGCACCCTACTTTATCCATGTTGTGATACCACTGCTTGGCTGTATGCTTTCCATTCTGAAGTACTTTCAAAGTACTTTTCTATGTACAGTCCCTCAAAAGAAGTTATCTATAGTATCTTGAATAAGAAGCACCTACACCAAGCCTGTAAGGAAATAGGAATTCAAACTCCTATGACAGAATTTCCAGAGAATGATCATGATGTGGTGGAAGTGTCTCGTAACCTTCGCTTTCCTATTTTACTGAAACCTCAAACTCAAATTGGATCGATCAGTAGTCAGAAAGGAAGGATTGTTTGGCAAGAAGAAGATCTTGCTGCAGGCATCAGAGAATTTAAGTCTAAGAGCAAATATGAATCCTATATCGAGTCATATGATCAAAATGTCAATTGGCCGATGGTTCAAGAGTTTATGACCGAGGCCATGACTGATACGTTGAGTATTGCTGGTTTTGTCGATGAAACGGGTAAACTTACCAGCTTTCGCTCTAGTTACAAGGTTATGCAAAAACCGAGGAAAATTGGTATAGGCTTATGTTTTGAGAGTATCGAAGCTCCTCAGTACCTAATTGACCAAGTTTTTCAGCTTTGCCAGAAGATGAACTATTTTGGTGCATTCGAGACTGAGTTTATCTATAAAGATCAGCAGTACTACCTTATTGACTTTAATCCACGATACTATAGTCAGATGCAATTTGAAATTGCGAGAGAAATGGAAATTCCTAGACTCGTGTTTTATAGTGCTTGTAGAATCGATAGTGATCTACAACAGGAGATCAATAAAGCCAGGAGTTGGGATAACTCCCAGAAGTATATATACAGCATTATTTGGCTTTTTTATCTGACGATCTCTTTATCTTTTCTAAGTCTAAACATGAGTTATCGAGAATTTCGTAAATGGCTTTCGTGGGCTAATTCACGAGATTCCCAATATGTAGATGCTTATTACGCACCTGATGATCGAGTTCCAGCGCTTGTTGGGATGATTCAGGCTTTCGCAGGGTATTTAAGGCACCCTCGTGCAGCATGGAGGCACTTCTTTCAAGAAAAGTAGTTGGGGTTGTTGAGGTTTGCAATATAAATATCTAGGGCCTAAGCACTTTCTTTTTCCCTAGCAGCCTTCGACTTAACAACCTTGGCAGGTGATCCCACAGCGATAGACTGTGGTGGGATATCCTTTAGAACGACCGAATTTGCTCCGATCGTCGAGGATTGTCCGACTCTAATTTCCCCTAAAATTCTTGCCCCTGCACCCACGACGACTCCAGACTCAATCACGGGGCTTTCATATCGGTGAGCGGCCCCTACCGTATTGTTACCCATGAAGACGCACTTATTGCCGACAACAGATGTGCCACCAACAACAGTACCTAGTGAGTGAACAAAATACACGCCGTGACCAAGTTCGATATCGATTCCTAGCTCTATAGAGTACAGCACAGTTTGAACTTGTCGCAAGATTCGATTTACAAGAGGTAATCGGTATTTTCTCGCTAGTTTTCGAAGTCTGAACAGCAGCAGAATTGGGTAAGCATCACTGCCGAATAGAAGCCATAACACATTTTTTACCGACAAGTTTCTGCCTTCATATTCCAGAATATATTTCATGTCTAGTTTCATATCTCTAAAGAAAGATCGACCTGTTTGCCTCCCCAGACTCTCTAGATAGGACTCTTTTGCTGCTTCATAATCCTTGTCCAGCTGTTTCTGAGTTTTTAGTTCTTTTTGACTTAGAAATTGCTTCAAGCTAGACACATAGTTCATGATATAAATCGCGCTACATGAGAACGCTGCCATTTTACGTAGGTTTAATTTACCTAGGACAATCGCTTGCACTGTTAGAATTTTTGTAAGAATGTTAGTGGCAAGCTGAGACCTCTCGGCTGTTGCGATGAGAGCCGTTTTGAAAGGGTTCTGGGCAACGATAAAGAAAAAGGGGCTAAGTTCCACTTTTTGAGGATATTTAAGAGACATTTGGTAGTCGTAGGAGCCATATAGCTGAGCACGGTGGATGAAACTCTTAAACTTTCCCGTAGTGGAATTATGGTAAGCCGATGCTTTCCTATCAAATTTAAATTCAGCGTCGAACCGTGCCTCTAACCTTAACCCCAACTCGCGGTCTTCTGCATGGCGGTAATCACGATCAAATCCCCCTGCTTTTAGAAAAAGTTGACGATCAACAGAAACATTCGCACTGAAGAAATGTTGACCGCTTGGGGGCAGACCACCATCAAAGGCTTGGTACATGGACTCAATAGACTTTTCATAGAACCATTCAAAGGGTGGTCTTTTAGGGTCGTTGGCAGGGGGGAGAATCGCACCAAAAACGACGAGGTTGCTTTGATTTTCATGGTGTATGAGATGATGTTCAAGAAATGTTTCGTCACAGGGTTCCATGTCATCATCAAGAAAGACCAGAACGTCTCCTTTGGCTGCTTTCGCACCGTTGTTTCGCGCTACTGCCTGACCCTGGTTCTCTTGGCTAATCATGCGAATTAAGGCTTTTCGGTCTTGATTTAACCTTTCAATGAGTAAAGGAAGAGCTTCCTGGGTGTTATCAGGAGAGCCATCATTAACGAAAATAACCTCATAATCATCTGTAGGTAGATTTTGGTTAATGAGGCCATTTAAAATAGTCGTCAAGCTATTCACTCGGTTGTAAGTAGGTATGACAACGCTAACCTTTATTTGAACCATTGCTAGAACCGCCCATGCTGTTTCACTATTTTAATCCAGCCTTCTATACCTCAATTAGAGAGATAATCAACCATGCCTATTTCAATTGTCTTCAAGCGTAAAGCTAAGGCCGTATGTATTATTGATTTTTCTCAGTAATCCTTCGTCATTCCATGGCACATCATGAATCGCATCGACGAGGTTGTTGCTATTTTTGTCTCGTAAGACTTCGTTAGGAAACAAAGAAACTCTGATATTTTCTTTTAACTCTTTTTTGGGACTGGGTTCTTGGTGCCTGCACAAACTACTAAAAAGCTTACACAGGTCAGATCCAAAGATACTTCCCAAGTGACTGGCTGGTACGGGGCGAGGATTAAGTTCGATCACGTAAATTCTCTTCGAGACTCTTTCTACAATAAAGTCGATGCTACCAAAACCGGTGAACCTTGTCTTTTCGACAATAACTTTAGCATACTCTTCCATGTCGGGACAGATAAACGATTCTATCACAGTACTCGGGCCAATGTTCTTAGGAAAAGTTTCTGCTTTTCTTACGGAAAACCCACCTATCAGTTCTCCCTTTTCAGCTAGAAATGGATACATTGAAATGTCCCCATCTATGTATTTTTCTGCCCTAGGCTTACTATTGAACGAAAAGATATCGTAAAAAAATAAGCATTTTATAGGTGATAATGATTTGCGAATCCAGGATTTCTCATTTCTGACTGATGCATCGTGGAATTCACTTTGACTATAGACGATGGAAACTCCGCTACCACCACTGCTGTAAGAGTCTTTTACGACTAGAGGAAACTCATCTTTCTGAGGTTTGTATACATCAATCTGTCCAAGTTGCGCAGGGATTGGCACCGACACTTCTTGGAGCAAGCTGAAAAACTTATACTTGTTTATGATATGATCTGTGTTAGTTGAGCTGATAGACGCTTCAAGTACCTTTTGTACGTTGCGGATTTTAAGGGTTTTGGCCAGTTTCATAACATCATAGAGTGCATAGACGGTATCTTCATCACCGGGAATAACGCGGTCACAAGGTTCCTTATGAAGAATAGATAGAATCTTGATACCTATGAGCCGCGTATAGGCTTTGAGTTTTGGTGGAGGAATGAAGTGAAGTTTGTCGATATAGCTCGACTCCCCGAGAAAAGACCCTTTCTGGCAAATAGCAACGATCTCAAGCCCATTTTCAGAGAGAGATTCTGGTAAACGGCTAATTCCAAGCCATTCTTTTCTTAATGATACTAAGACAATTCTTGGCCTTGCCTCATGTGACATATCTTTTCATTTTCAGAGAGTTAGAAACACTATTCCTTCGGAAAGAGTTTCGATAACCTGAGAAAATTAATTTAACCAATCTTGAAGATTGCCGAAAAACAGCCAACAGCATTCAATCAATGAGACACAATTGACCAACAAGATCCAGTATCCAAATATCTTAAAAAATGCATCAATGATTTCTATTTCAGTTGCATGCACGATGGTCTTGTCATTGCTTCTACGCATGTATCTGCCTAGATTGCTTGGTCCAGAGAAAATAGGTCAGCTCTTCTATGCTGAGTCTATTTCATTGATATTCTTCTCTTTTCTTCCTTTGGGTGTGTCTGTCTATATATCACGGATGATACCTCCAAATCCGTCTCACACAAAAGAAATCTTGAGCAGTGTGCTCTTTATGCAGTTTGTCTATGGCCTATTGATAGCAGGAGCCATGTACACGTTCCTGATGTTTTCAGGGAAAGACCAAGCAACGATCCAATTTACTATGACCATGGGTGTATTCGCAGGTTTACACATTATAAATAGAGAAACACTTAAACGTACCACAATAGCTATAGATGAAGTAAAAATCGTCACGATAATAAATATAGTTACAAAGCTTGTGCTGGTGGGAACAGCATTTCTACTTCTCTACTTCGATGAAAGTGTAGAAAGTGCAATTTACGCCTTAGTGTTGTCAGAAGTATTTTGCTTTATTCTGCTTATGACAAATTTCTCACGGAAAAAACTCGTGTCGCTGAGTATCGATTTTTCTGTGTTGCGGGCAATCCTAAAGGTCGGTCTCCCATTCTATGCAGCGAATGTACTGGCAGCTGTCAGTACAGAGATCGATATGGCAATGCTCGGATCACTTACGAGCTCGGAGGAACTAGGATATTTTGGGGCAGCTTCAAAGCTCGTCGGGATCTTCCTTCTATTTGTGCCAATTTTGTCTAGTTCTGTAACTCCAGCACTTTCAGTGGCGTTTAGTAAGGATAAGGCCAGTTTTATCCACCTCACACAACAAGCGATTCGATTTCTTTTGATTATTACCTTTCCACTTTCTATGGCCATGACTCTTTTTGCTGGTGAGTTTGCAACAATTCTATATGGGGATGGATTTGAGCCCAGTCATAAAATAATCGCTTATCTAAGTCCTGTCTTGCTATTAACCTATCTGGCCACACTACTGTCTTCGGCACTCTCTATTTCAAAAACAGGAAAAACGCTCGCAACAGTAATTTTTGTAGGGGTTTTGATCAATGTCAGTTTGAATTCGTTCACAGTAAGCTTAGGGTTAGCACACTGGGGAGTCGGGGGCGGAGGATTAGCAGTAACAATATCAACTTTGATCAGTGAAGTCGTCGGTGTTTGTCTCCTTATGCGGTTGTTCCCAGGGAAGCTGGTTAACACAAAGATGATGATGTTAATCGTCCTCTTGGAAGTTCCTGCTTTTCTTTGCCTATGGTTCTTCGATGCCTTACGTGAAACCCCATTAGTGTATCGGATTCTCGGATTTGGTCTGACTCCTTTATATTTGTTTACGATTGGCGCATTGAAAAGAAGTGAGCTTGTAGAAATGATGAAAGAAATTCGGAGACGCTGAAGGGTAAAAAATTCCCAGCAGCTTCATATAGAATATTGGTATGGTTCCATTACAATTATTTTTCAGAGGAACTATGAAAAATAGAACAGATGAATTTAACCAGAACGAGGAAGATTGGCAATTAGCAGGTCCTCTTCCAGATCTAGTTTATCTAAAAAAGTTATTCAAAAGGCATATCCTTTTTGCCATCCAAGGAATCGTTCTCAGCCTGGTGGTTGCAATAGGCATTGCTCTAACAGCAAGAAATGTCTTTGAATCTAAGATTCATGCTGTCTTTGATCAAACTGATATATCAGGTTCAGGGCTGGGGGTCAGTAGCCAAGCGTCTTACAATATCGTCTCTCGCTTGTTTCTGGCACGATTCAACTCTCAAGAATTCTTATATAAAATTGGCAAAGACCTGCATATAATTGACGAACTACGCAAACCTAGATTTCCCTATAATCTTCTGGGTGCAGAGCCGTCGGTGCCTGAAACTCAAGAAGAAATCATTGCTGAAAAGCTCGCAGTTGTTGATTATATGAAGAAGCATCTAAAGGTAGAAGCAGAACCTTATACTGGAATCTTAAATCTCTATTCATATGCAGATACACCCGCGAAAGCAGCTAAACTTGCTACGGTGGCGATGAACGATTTTATTAAGCAAGAGCTTGAGTTTCAGCTAGAGTCCGTTGAGAAAAAGCTCGCTCTTCTGGAAACGGGCGTTGAAAGTGTGACTTTGATCGAGGAAGATGATAGCTCTCAAGACACCTCGGCTTCTCAGCCAGATAGGCTTAAGAAGCTACAGATACGTGAACAGGAATCCCGGCTTGAGGATGATTTAAAGAGGGTAACCTCGGAACTCAACAGTAACCAAGTGAAGCAGAAAAATCTTGAAGCAGCTCATAAAGCCGATCTGGAGAAATTGCTTGGTAGCCTACAGCCTAGCCATCCCACAGTACAAAGCAAAGAACGAACGTTTCGAGTTGAAATGGGTGCTCTTAAAACGGCAGAAGCCAAGCTGATTCGTAACGCTGAAGAAATGCGCCGTGAACTCTGGCGTACTAGAGTTAATAAGGTCAGAACCGAGGGTACCATGGTACCAACTGGAGAAGGTCTTACCTATCAAGGGGCATTTTTTATTGCCGTTTCTGATAGAATTAAGGACCTTTCCTTAGAAAAAAAGAACCTTATTCGGCAAATCAATGACCCAGACCAGAGAACTCGGATCAAGATTCTTTTCCCATCGACATTGGAACGAGTGCCATTTAAAAGTAATCGTCGTAAGATGGCGATGGTAATTAGTGTCATTGGTGGCATGATAGTCTTGGCTCTGGTTTTACTGAGAGAGATTAGAAACCCTATTGCTCGTGATGATTGGCGGATTTTACGTAGAAATGGTCAGCCAATCCTAACCCAGATCGCTCTCGAAAGTAGAAAGCAATTTGAGAGAATTACCCCCCAAGATGCTGACAGTTTGAGATCACTATTTGCCCAAGGAAATCCAAACGAGGAGGGGTTGCGGACCCTGCTTTCATACAGAAGACTTGAATTGGCCGTGAGCCAGAATTGTACAGGAAATATTATCTTGCTCACGAGTTCAGGATCACGAGATGAGCTAGGATCATCTATTTTTAGCTTTTTGAATATTCTAGCTACGGATACTAATCAAAGGGTTCTCGCAATCGACTTTAATGGTTACGATCCTATCTGCCCGAATATCGAACCTAAGAATGACGTGATTGATGTGATTCAAAAAAAGTGCTCCTTAGAATCAATCATTCAAAAAGGAGGTAATGAAACTCATCAGTTCGATGTTATTCCACCCTTCAGAGAGTACGCAGGCGAAAGGACAAGGGTCTTTACTTATAAGAACCTTAGCTCAATTATTGATTCAGTCAAAGGGTCTTACGATCTAATGTTCTTGCGAAGTTTTCCTGAAAGCCAATTCACTGAGAATGTAGTACTTAGTAACATTGCAAGTGACAGCCTTGTTTGTGTAGATGCTGAACGAACATCATTCAACGAATTAGATCGAACGATAACGCATATCGACTCTGAGAAACTACGTGGCCTTGTGTTAGTAGGTACCTAGATGGATCATAGACCCATATTTCTGAGTGGCTTGGTATTCTTATTATTAACTTTGTCGAGCATCGTTCTCCTAGGTGGAAACTTCATTCCAGCCGTGATTCTAGCAAGTGCTTTGTTCGCGGGTGTATTGATTTATTGTCTTAGACCCAGCGTCGACCAGGTCTGCCTTGTTTTGCTTGCCGTCGCTGTAGTTTTGGAGCCACCCGCAGCAAATCCTTACTATGACCACACTCCCATCACAGAGATATTGGGAGCTTTATTTTTTAACTCTATAAAAAAGATCAGCGGTATCCCTCTACCTTTCAATATCTATGAAATGATATCCTTTCTCTGCGCAGGTGCAATCTTAGTCAATTTTCGCCTTAGAAAAAACCCTGTAAATATCGTGACTATCATCGTAGCAGCCTCGATTCCTCTAGTTGCTGTATTCTCCATTCTGGTAGGACAATTGAAAGGCAATCAGTTAGGACTGGCAATCACTCAGATACGTTCGTTTCCGATCCTGCCCACCTGGGTCATTCTTGGCTTCTATTTAGCGCGCAAGCGAGAGAATCTATTTCATATTCTTAATATAGTAAAATGGGGCTCCCTTTTTAAAGCGGTCTATGCCATCCTATTTTTCTCCATATCAATGGGTGGCACCCTTGGGGATCAAGAGTATCTCATCGATCACATGTCATCCTATATTTTGGGCTTAGCCATGGTTATCGTTGCAGCTGAGGTTGTTTTTGATCGCCGAGCTGAGATTCATAAGATTCTGATAAACATGATATTCTTCTTCATTTACCTGATACCTTTTATCATCAACGATCGCAGAACCGCGATGCTAGGCCTCGTATTCATCGTGCTCAGTTTTCCCGCGCTCATTGAAAAAAATCTTCTGAAGAAGCTTTTAGTCCCTCTTCTCATGATCCTGCCATTTGTGATAATGACCATAGTAGGGGTCGTTGGTTTTGCTTTTGTCAGCAATTCAGCCGGAGCCCAGCTGATCCGCTCTTACATATCTGCGGCTCCTGAGCAGAATCTAAGCTATCGCTCCATCGAGAACTTCAACTTATTCCAAGGGGTTCGTCAATCCCCCATCCTAGGCCAGGGCTTCGGTTCGAAGTATCCGATTTATATGGAGCTTCCAGATATTTCTCATGCATTTGAGTTATTTGATGCCATCCCTCATAACCATGTGTTTTATATCTGGGTCTTTGCCGGGCCCATTGGAATCGGGGGGCTGAGCTTAGTCACCTTGATTCCACTAATTTCCGCGGTGAGGCTTTCAGGGCATTCGAGCCATGGTATTATTCCAATTATTGGCTTCGTCACCTTTTCGGCTTTGGTACTGTGGCTTGTCTATGTGTTTTTTGATATGGGTTTGCTTGCTATCCGTCCCATGACGATGACAGCTATTCTGATTGGTGCAACATTTGCTCTGTATAGAAACTACGTTCAGACGGGTAGGGGTGGATTGAGAACCAAACTGTTCTTCAAGCTTTAGAAAGTGGCTCTCAATATCGTTTCTTTAAACCGCATCCACGATATCGACCGTGTTTGCTTTCAACGAAAAATGGGATCCCTGCATCCCAATTACGGTATCAAGAGCGTAGGTATAGTTCTCCTGCCGAGCAGCTGTCATAAGTTGAATCGAGTCTGAAACCAAACTCGTATACCCAGAGACGAGAGCGAGTTCTAAGATATTTTGACTAAGAGCTTCTAATTCCTCAAATTTTTTGAGTGCGATCATCTTGTGGGAGCGCAAGATGAGTTGTTCCAGTACCTCGCTCTTATCGATCAAGTCGGCATTGATTTCACTTTTTAGATTTTTCTTGGTAGTCAGGATACAAGTAGCCTGAGCGACAGGATTTACTCCCACGTCTATCTCCTTGGGTTTGATGTTTTGTCTAGTCGGCGTTTTCATTGGTATCGGAACATAAGGTTGATGAGGCTTACTTATTTTGTAAGCGCAGAAAACAATCGGGGGATTATGGTCAGTAATTGTTGAGTAAGAACATCTTGCTGCTTGACAGGTGATTTATATAGAGAAGACGGCAGTAAATATGATTCAACGTAGAAAACAAACTGGTCACTATAAAAAATTCGTACAGATTTGTAATAGCCCCGATAACTCTAAGAATCCCATATGCATACACACAAGCGGAGGCTCGTCGTGTTTTTTTGCTATCAAGCTCCTTTTCGATTTCTACAAAAAACACCGCCCGTAAAGGTCTTATTAGTTCAATATTAACAGATGTTTATAGACTTAAATATTTTTTTGCTGCTGGTATATGGCTTGCATAGGTGTTCCCATATTTTAAACGACACCCATGCATAGAAATATCAGGAGGCTTTTGTGAGCAAAGCGACTTCTCCATTGAAAACCAACTTTACTGCTGATGACCAAGTTGAACTAAACCCCGTTTTCGTTAAGGTCTACCAAGATGATCGTCGAGGCGGTATCCGATCAGACGACCAAGAAGTTATTATTGGTGGTTTCAATCCAGGTGCACTCCCTGAAAGGCGCTATTCAACACTTTCAGAAGGCATCAAGCGAGCGATCGATATCGCTGGAGCACTGTGTGCGATTCTCCTCTTTTCACCTTTTCTGATTTTATCTGCTTTGGCTGTCAAGCTTACTAGCAAGGGCCCGCTTCTATTTAGCCAGGAGAGGGTAGGACAGGGTGGACGAATATTCAAAATGTATAAGTTCAGAACCATGGTTACCAATGCAGAAGAGTTGAAGGACTCATTAATGAGTAAGAACGAATCTTCGGGTCCTGTTTTTAAAATGACACATGACCCACGAATTACTAAGGTTGGCCGAGTTCTCAGGAAGTTTAGCTTTGATGAATTACCTCAGTTATTTCAGGTTCTTAGCGGTGATATGAGCTTGGTAGGTCCGAGACCTCCGATTCCAAAAGAAGTTAAGAAGTATAAGCAGTGGCAGACGGAAAGGCTTGCCGTGAAGCCAGGTATCACTTGCATCTGGCAGGTGAGCGGAAGAAACCAGATAGGTTTCGAAGACTGGGTTCGTCTTGACATTAAGTACATTAGAAATCGGACCTTATTTCTCGATTTCTTGATACTAGCAAAAACTGTAAAAGTCGTATTTATTTCACCTGATGGTAAATAGATAGCATGGGGGCCTCCAGGTTAACTGGAGGCTTTTTTCTTACCTAAATACTGATTCCCTAACAATTAGAAAAAAATGATCGATAGTTAAAGCATCGTGACGATTGCTTGGACTACCTGCTCATGAATCTAGTGATTTTCATCATTTTTTTTCCTGTCTACCTGCAGGTTATCTGGCTATGTTTGATATTTCTGGGAAACTTAAAACGGCCCAGAGAGCATAGCTCCTATCATTCACCAAAACGTAAGTTTCTGATCCTAGTGCCAGCTCATAATGAATCCGCAGGAATTGCGAATTGTATCCGTTCGCTGAAAACCATCGACTACCCAGAAAATCTTTATAACATTCAGGTTATCGCAGACAACTGCGATGATGATACCGCTCAAAAAGCTCGGGACGAAGGTGCTTTAGTCTGGGAACGAAGCAGTGAGGAGAGAAAAAGTAAAGGTTATGCCTTAGAAGATGCATTCAAAAAGTATCTGGTGGAGACGGATACAGAGGCTTTCATAGTTATCGACGCCGACACAGAGGTTGATAGGAACCTCTTAAACGAGTTTAACGAGGATCTGCAACTAGAGAAGGATTGGATTCAAGCCTACTATACCGGCTCGAATGTCGATGCAAGTTGGCGAACCAGGCTAATGGAGTGGGGCTTTGCTGTTTTCAATGGAAGTTATCTACAAGGACTATCATCTCTTGGATTGAGTGTGCCTCTAAGAGGAAATGGTATGTGCTTCTCCCGTGAAGGCCTTCAAAGAGTGCCATGGTCTTGCAGTGGCTTAGCAGAAGATATGGAGTTTGGCTGGGAATTGAGATTCAAGAACGAGAGAGTCCACTTTAATCCAAATGCACGAGTTAAGGGAGAATTTGTTAGCCAGGGAGCGACTGCTTCGAGTCAGCGCAAACGGTGGGAAGACGGTAGGAGTGCTGTTCGGTCTAGCTTCAAAGATAGGATGAACGAACTGCCTGCCTTCAAGCGTTTCCTCTATGGTTTTGATTTACGTATGTGGCCAATGGCGAAATTGCTTGGATCATTGTTTCTTTATGGCTTGTTGGCTTTCATATTAGCGAGAGATGTTCTGGCACTTGCCATTGTCCTCCTTTTGATTGTCACCCTTTATGTATTCAGCCCGTTTATATTTGGTCTGGCATCACCACGGTTAGTTGGGGCTGCGGTTCATGTTCCTAGGTATGTTATCTGGAAACTATTCGTGAAAATGAAGAAAAGTACGAGTTCATGGGTTCGGACGACTCGGGAGGCAGAAAATTCGGCGGAAACTTTCGATTTCTGCGACCTTCAGTTTTCAAGGCTTTCGAAATCGGAAACCGTAGAAAAAATACTAAGTATCTCCCAAGAAGAGCGAGTCTCCTGGATAGTAACTCCAAATTCGGATATTGTTCTGAGAGCACAGAAGGATCCGAAATTTAAAGGTGTTGTTCAAAAAGCATCTTTGCTTACTCCAGATGGCATGCCCATTGTATGGGCATCCAAGATTTTAGGAGGCCCCATTCCTGAAAGGGTTACGGGGGCAGATTTATTACCCGCGATTTGTCTGGCAGCAGCCAATAGGGGGATCAAAGTTTGCTTTCTTGGTGGACATGAAGGTGAAGCGGAGCAGGCTGTAGAAAATTTTAAGAAGCAGAATTCAAACTTTGACTGTATGACTATATACCCGCCCATGGGATTTGATCAGGATGAAAAACTGAATGATGGCATTGTTGCCAAGCTTCGTCAGGGCAAACCTCAGATTGTTTTTGTGGGTGTTGGTAGTCCAAAACAGGAGTATTGGGTCTACGATAATCGAAGCGATCTTCCTCATGGGGTGTATCTAGGAGTCGGGATGTCGATTTCTTTAGCCGCAGGCAACAAGTCTAGGGCACCTCAGTGGATGCAAGATTCAGGGCTAGAGTGGGTCTATAGGATCTTTCAAGAACCTCGGCGGATGATCAAGAGATACAGCGGTAACTTTGAGATCTTTGTTCTAATATTTCAAGAATGGCGGAAAAAGAGGA
Organism: Pseudobacteriovorax antillogorgiicola; assembly: GCF_900177345.1. Lineage (NCBI taxonomy): Bacteria > Pseudomonadati > Bdellovibrionota > Oligoflexia > Oligoflexales > Pseudobacteriovoracaceae > Pseudobacteriovorax > Pseudobacteriovorax antillogorgiicola. The sequence goes on along the minus strand of NZ_FWZT01000006.1, from coordinate 222,837 downwards.
GGTAGGGCCCATTTTTCCCTCTTTGATAAGGTATGATGGAAGCGAAGGATTTTATACACAACGAAATCGATTAGAGATTACCATGAAGCCTCTCAAAACATTATTGTATTTAGCCTTCTTGTGGATTTTGGTAGCTGTGACCTCATGTGCATCTAGTGGGGAAATTCTGCCACTACGCAAGGCAGTGAAAGGTAGTACATTCAATGACGATGGCGAGTATCGCCTTGGAGTGAACGATGTTATAGAAATGAAAGTGGCTGGTCAGCCTGATTACAATGGCAATTACGTGATTTCACAATCTGGGGTGCTGAATCTTCCCTTGACTGGCTCGATTCAAGCCCGAGGAATGACCGAAAGACAGTTATTAAGAGTTCTCGAAGGTAGGCTTAGAAATTACATTAAAAATCCAGTGATTACCCTATCTATAATATCCTACGAGAGTTACAAGGTATTTATCTCTGGCACTGTTCGGAACCCTGGGGTTTTTATCTTCAAGGAATCAACAACAATCGTTCAGGCCATAGCTGTTGCTGGTGGGTTGACGCCATTATCCAATGGTGAAATCATCTTGCATAGAAAGAAACCAAATGGTGTCATCGGTAAGTATACAGTGGATTACGATGACCTCATCAGAGGCCCGGCTTCGATTGCCTCTTTTGTCCTAGAACGAGGCGATGTACTTTATGTACAATAAGATCATCACCCTTGGAATTCTAATTTCGTTTTTTGCACCGGCTCTCGTGCTAGCTCGCATTCCTGTGAGAATCACGCCACGATTCGCTTTGAAAGTATTTGTTTCTTATACAGTCGCTTACCTATTCCTAGGTTTGGCTATTAAGTTTGTACCTAATTTAGTCAACCCTTGGTAGGCCTATCGTTCTTCCGATCAATTAGTAGCTGATTTAGGGTTTTAATTTGGGGCAAGGAAGCTCCATGGAAGTCATGGAGCTGTCAGTGTTTTATTTGATGTGATCTAGATCAAAACGATCAAGATTCATAACCTTTGTCCAAGCATTTACAAAATCATGAGCAAATTTCTCCTTAGCGTCGCCAGAGGCATATACTTCAGCCAAAGCTCTCAACTCATGATTGTGTCCGAAGATGAGGTCCACACGGCTTGCGGTGTACTTGCGTGCCCCTGATTTTCTATCGACGCCTTCAAACAGCTGTTCACTACTATCGACGGGCTTCCACTCAGTAGCCATATCGAGGAGATTCACAAAGAAGTCGTTGCTTAAAATGCCCACCTTATCTGTGAAAACCCCATGCTTAACATCTTTGTAATTAGCTCCCAGGACTCTCAGCCCACCAACGAGTACCGTCATCTCGGTGGGTGTTAAGCTAAGGAGTTGGGCCTTATCCACAAGTAGTTTTTCTGAAGAAACAGAGTACACCGTTTTCATAAAGTTGCGAAAACCATCTGTTTCAGGCTCTAATGGTTGAAAACCTTCCGCATCAGTGTGCTGATCTTCGGCGTCCACCCGACCCGGAGTAAATGGAACTTCGAGCTTAAAGCCACCGTCATTTGCCGCTTTTTCAATTGCAGCACAACCGCCAAGAACGATTAGATCAGCCATTGATACCTTGTTGCTGAATTCGTTTTGAATGCCTTCATAAACTTTTAGTACCTTGGCTAGGTTTTCAGGGTCGTTAGCTTGCCAGCTTTTCTGGGGTTCTAGCCGAATGCGTGCGCCGTTCGCACCACCTCTACGATCGGAATTACGATAGGTGGATGCTGATGCCCAAGCAGTTCGAACTAGCTCGGCGATTGATAGCTCCGATGCAAGAATCTTTGCTTTAAGCTTGGCGACCGTATCGGTATTGATAGACTCGCCTTTTGGTTCCGGAAGGGGGTCTTGCCAGATCAGCGATTCTTTGGGAACTTCAGGCCCTAAGTACCTGACGACAGGCCCCATATCTCGGTGAGTGAGCTTAAACCATGCCTTCGCGTAGGCATCTTTAAAATCTTCGTGGTTCTTATGATAACGTTCCGAAATCTTGCGATACTCAGGATCAGTGATCAATGCAATATCTGTCGTTGCCATCATCGTTGGAACTTTTTTACTGGAGCCATCAACTTCTGGGGCAAGATCCGAATCCTCGGCATCGATTGGGTACCACTGCCAGGCACCAGCCGGCGACTTCTTCTTTTCCCATTTATACTTGAAAAGCATATCGAAATAGCCGCTATCCCATTGGGTTGGATTGGGTGTCCAGGCACCTTCAAGGCCACTAGTGATTGTATCGACGCCCTTACCACTGCCGTGACTATTAGCCCAGCCGAAACCTTGTTGGTCGAGAGAGGCAGCGTTTGGGTTTGGCCCTACATTGCTATCTGGAGCAGCACCGTGACATTTGCCAAACGTGTGGCCTCCAGCGATGAGAGCGACAGTTTCCTCGTCATTCATAGCCATGCGCGCAAACGTCTCTCGGATATCCTTTGCCGACTCCATCGGTTCCGGGTTGGCATTGGGACCTTCGGGATTCACATAGATTAACCCCATGTGAACAGCGGCAAGTGGTCGTTCTAAAGCCTCAGCCCCTTCTTTTGCCCGGTCCCCATCATAGCGGGATTTGTTGCCCAACCATTCTGCTTCTTCTCCCCAATAGATATCTTCAGCTGGCTCCCAAACATCCTCCCGTCCACCACCGAAACCGAAAGTTTTAAATCCCATGGATTCGTGGGCGACGTTGCCAGTTAGGATAAATAGGTCAGCCCACGAGATGCTGCTGCCATATTTCTGTTTGATTGGCCATAGCAAACGTCTCGCTTTATCAAGGTTGGCGTTATCGGGCCAACTGTTGGTCGGCGCAAAGCGTTGCAAGCCTTGTCCCGCACCACCACGGCCATCGCTGGTTCGGTAGGTGCCAGCCACATGCCAGGCCATTCGAATAAAAAATGGCCCATAGTGGCCATAGTCTGCGGGCCACCAGTCTTGTGAATCTGTCATCAAGCCGTGAAGATCTTTTTTTAGGGCTCCTAGATCGAGTGCCTCAAACTTTTTAGCATAGTCGAAATTCTCGCCCATGGGTGTGGATAGGGAGGAGTGTTGCCTGAGGATACTGAGATTAAGCATCTCAGGCCACCAGTCACGGTTGCTGCGGCCGCCGCCTGCGGCATGTTTTGCGTTAATTCCTGACATGGGACATGAACTCATGGGAGTCTCCTTGCTAGATTTCTCAAACGACTTATATCTTAGCAAGTGTCAGGGATAGGAGGCAGTGTTTTTCTTGGAAACACGCCAGCCGCAACGCTTTTGCAGCTTGATCCTAGTGACTTTGCTTTCGTTTCTTCCGTGATGCTGCTTTGATATTGATAAACTCGACCATCACGCTAAAGCCCATTGCAAAGTAGACATAGCCTTTAGGTATATGGAGACCGAAACCTTCGGCCAATAGTACTAAACCAATCATTAGCAAGAAACTAAGTGCCAGCACTTTGAGCGATGGGTGTGTTTCGACAAAATCCGAAATTGTTTTTGCAGCCAGCAGCATGACGCCGAGGGCGATAATGTTGGCCAAGACCATCACAGAAATATAGGGGCTGAGTCCTACCGCTGTAATGACTGAGTCAATGGAGAAGACAATATCGAGCAACATGATTTGGCCGATGACTGCTCCCATGGTGCTAACTTTTGTGGTGACGTGAGATTGGTCTCCTGCACCTTCAAGCTTGTGGTGGATCTCGCGGGTTGCCTTGTATAGTAGAAACAAGCCGCCTATCATTAGTATGATTGATTTCCAAGAAATATCGCGACCAAAAATTTGAAAAAGTGGGCTGTCCAACTGCACGATAATCGAGATAACTGACAGCAAAGCCAGCCTCGTCACAAGCGCTCCTGTAAGACCCAGTTTTCTGGCTTTTTCCTGCTGCTCAGCTGGAAGTTTTCCTGCTAGTATTGCGATAAATATGACATTGTCGATTCCAAGCACGATTTCAAGGGATGTTAATGTCAGTAAGCTGATCCAAACTTCGGGAGAGCTAAGTAATTCAATCATCGAGATTCCTATAGTGGTCGTGGCTGCAGTGCAAAGTGCACCACCAATGAAACGATCTGATGTTCGTATGTCAACCTCTTTATAGAGTCGATCTCTTAACTGTCTTATTGCATCGACTTCATATTTGCCGATTATACAGTGGAATGTGTAGATCTGCATCGTCATGGATGATGGGTTGCAAGTAGTTCTAATCTTTATAGAAAAACTACCGACAAGGAAATGTTCGAAATTTTGCTTAAGAGGTGTCTGGACATATGGCAAAATACGTCATATACCCCTGGGTTCTTTGGTCCTTAGTGCTTTCATGCGGTGGGGAGGTCAAGGTCCAATACGTGGGAGGAGAGACTGACTTTTCAGAGCAGGACAACCCACGGGTGCCCATCGATGCACAATTAATTCAGGTGCCCATCACTTTTCGGCAGCAGGAAAACCTTACCCTCCTTGCAGATGCAACTACTTTTTCGATCTCGCTAGATTCCTGTGCGACTGGTCTGACCGCAACAGTAGATGAGACATCGAACTACCTCGAAGTCTACGAGTTTGATCGTGACTGTCTAGCAAAGTTAACGCAGTTTACCCTGAACAGTAAGACCTATACTCCCAAAGCTGGATCTGTTTTCGATACCTGGCAAGCAGGTGACATTGCAACTTTTGAGGTGAATGCAGCAAGCCCAGCTGACGAACTGACAGTAGAAGTGATTGAAACCCTAGGCAGCCCCATATCAAGTACCGATGCAATTCACTATGAATTTTCGGAAATTACTGACGGTGGTGATCAAACTATTGGAGAGCCAACTGTTCGTGAGTCCGCTGAATTGAGCGTTGATGGCCAGGCAGCACCTGATTTTACTGTAAATCAGATTGAATTGGTCGGGATTACAGCAAATGGCAACGGTGAATTCAGGTTTCAGCTCGAATGCAACCAAGCAGTTACAGGGACAGGTAACGACATTACTTGCTTCGATGTACGATTGGATTCCATTTATCTTGCAATGGGCACGGACACATACGGAGGCTCTCCTTCGGTTTCAGACTTGGAAACCATGTTCACTGCCTTTGGCGGGGGAAGTCAAGTCGATATGTCCACAGAAGCATTTGTTGCCGGAGGCGGTTCACCTGTTTTAACAAACGGCGGTTTTATAACCGCTGATACAGGGGATGCTGATGTTATGGTATTGCCAGGCAGCGCCCCCATGCACAGTAACGCAAACATGATATTTGCATTGAAGTCCGGCCCGTCATACCTCTACTTCAATGTGGATGTTACCACTATAGTGCAGAGTGGAGACGGCCCCTAATATGCGCACAGTAATTTTAATCGTTCTAGGTGGTTTATATTCCTGTGGCAAAGAATCGAATGTTGGAGAGGTTAGCTATAACTTAGAAACGGTTGCTAGTTCTGAACCTGGTAATAGACTCTTTCTCACGTCAAGCAAAGGCAGTCCGCCATTCTTTAAAATCACTGGCAATGGCCTAACTGCTAGTGTGGACCTTGATTCTATCTATCCTCTAAGGGATGTTGTGGATTTGATGACTACTGGAGAAGGAGAATACGAATTAGAGCTAGTTCTCCTGAATCAGGATTATCATGCTTACTTAGAAGATAGTCTCTTCTGGGAGTTTAGTACCGAACCTCCTCCGGATCCGGTCGTCAGTTTTAATGAAAATGCTACCCACGATACAGACGTCATTTTGTTAATCCCCTCGACTAAAGGTGAAGATACCAATCAGATTTGGATTGCGGGGGATTTGAATCAATTTTCCGCCGGACAGTGGTATGACATTCCTCTAGATGGTCAAATACCTCTGGTAGTTAGTAGTGAAGATGGAATCAAAAAGTTTCAAGTACGCTATAAGAACATCTTTGGATTAGAAAGCGATCTAGTAGATCTCGAACTTGTTAAAAAATCTACTCCACCACTAGATTGCCAAGCAAATACCAAATCTAACATCGTCAACGAATCACAGGTTGAAATCGCGGTGAGTGCTATTGATCCTTATCCTCTCCAATTTCAGATTACAGGTGATGTAAGGACCATTTACGACTACCAGACATTTTCAGAAGGCGTGAGAGCGTATCGACAGCTAAAGAACTTAAATGGATATAACGATATTCAAGTAACGATAGCAGATATTGCGGGCAATCAATGTGAACCGATCAATCTTAAAATTTACAATGATCCGCAACACAGTGAATTTCAGGTTAGCTTTAAACAGCACACTTTCTATACATTCGACCCTAGAGTCATCGTGCAAGCTCGTGTCGATAGTCTAGAAGATGTGACTATGAAGATAGTTGGAGATGTTATGGACACAGATTCTACTTTCACGACTATGCCTTTCAGTCCTGAAACAGAAGTCGTATTGAGCCCCTCTCAAGGAACAAGAATTGTTGAAATAATATACTATCTAGAGGGACAAGAATTTGGTCGAGCTTCGGGACATATCTATTTACTTCCAGAGCCATCCCTGCAGGGAATAGATCCCAACTTTATCATCGTTCCTAACAAGATAATAGAGCTTTCGAGCATATCTGTCACAGGCTGTGCTGAAATGATTAGCCAGGTAAGCTTTGCTGAAACTCTAGTCTGTACCCGCGTAGATTCGCAAATTAAGGTAAGCTATCTACTCAGTAATGGGGAGATTCTTGAGCACAGCTTCGAATTTTAGAAATTGGCTCTAGAGCGTAAAGCCCAGAACTAAACTGACGCTTAAGATCTGTATTTGACTGTCTTCAATGTCTCTGTTGGTTTCAGAAGGAAGAACTGATTCTTGTGAACTAGATTTAACGATCGAGACTTTGTTGATCGCTTGGGCAACGCCATCTACCGATAGACCATAGAGCAAAAGCTGATCTTTGCTTAAACGGCGATCGCTTCCTTTGAATAGGTATTCAAATCTGGCCCCAATAGGGGGCATACCGCTATGAGTTTCGACCACAGAATAACCATATCCCTTACCATTGATGCGAACCTCACTGATTCCAAGAGTCGAAAAATCTGATATCGGGTAGCTAGAAATGGTGAACTGCAAAAAACTGGATAAACCATCGAAACGAGCGCCCATGGTTGCTCCCACTAAATTGATGGTGGCTGTCTTTGCCATAGGTGCTCCGATGCTTTTTAGTTTGATTTGTTGGCCAGAAACACCGGTTAATAGGCCTAAGAAATCAAAACTCCACAACAGTTGACCAGAAAGATTTAACCCTTGAAAAGTTGTCGACTTATGACTTGCCGTGCTAGCACCTGAGTGAATAAGAAGATTTAAGTTAGCATAAGCGATGTTACTGCTTAAGATTTGAATCCAAGCAAAACAGAGAAGAGCTACATAGATATTGGGTCGTAATATACTGTGCACACCAAGACCTAGCTGTTCGTTTCCAGAGGCAATACACCTTCCTTGTGTTTTATCGTCCTAAAAAAGTAATGACTCAATCGATAATACCTACTTCACCATTTTTTATGATCAGGCAGACTAGCTTGTTTTCCACAAGAGGACAGAAGATGTCGATAATTTCAAGGTCAAGTGAACGGTGTAGGGTACAAAATATTTCGAGTGACTTGGGCTATACCAGAGCTAGTAAAGAAAGCGGCCATATCGCTTATTGTATAATCTTTTTGTAAGATGGCTCGTTCTAAATGTTCAGCCTGGGTTGCTACAATTCTCTCACAATCTCCTAAGGCAGAAAAAATAGGATGTTTTGACCAGTCCATGAACAGTATTTGTGCTGATGGCTGGAAACCTCCAACGATGAACGGGAAATCTTGTATTTTTTTGTTTTTTAAATAGACTAGCATAAGCTTCGCAAGGGCAACGTTGTCCAAATTTTCTTGGATCTGCTTGATGATTGGCCCCCGAAACCAGTGTTTTTTCAAACCTGCGCCAATGTTCTGCCCGTGATTCTTCACAAAACCTTGCACTGCATCCATGGGCACAGCGAAAGTTTGCTGATGCATGGTTCGTCTAATACTGTCAGCGAGATCGCCATAGCACTGCTTTCTCGTGGTATCGAAGTGATTGAAGCGAAGTTCAAGTCCCCATAACGAGGGTTGATCGTAGATATCCCCACTACGAACCCCGACGTTATTTTTCTTAAGTGTTCCTCGTAATTTTGGTTCCTTACCTTGGTAGATATCGAGAAAATAGTGATAAGTCTTTTCAATCTTATCTTTACTTAGAAAATCAATCATAGGAGGCTTTGAAGGAAGCTTATGTGGAATAGTATCCAGGCCAATACCATAGGATCTAGCGTTATCAATAATCAAGCATAGTTCGGCCATTTGCACATAAAATGTCAGAGCGACAGCGGCTTCTTCCCCACTATAGCCCTGTTTTCGAAGTCTTGCAAAATACTTCATTGGTAAGACAGCCGGAATATGTAAATGTATGCCATCTGGAACTAGCTTACTTTCTCCCTCGATACTCGGTACCACTGATTTAAAAAAGATATCGATTTCTCTTCGAAACTCAAGGAAAGGAAGCTTACTTCGAAAATGAAACTCGATTCCAATAGCACCTTTAACACGAGAAGAAGACGAGTACTCAACTAGATCTTGCAAAAAACCTTCTAGATTCAAAGTATAGCTTCTGCCCTTACGGTACTTTACGCCTAAGAAGACAAAATCTTTGCGCGCCTTGATTTCAAAGTGGCGTCGAGCGACAAATCCTGGTAACCGTCGGTCCTTGTCAAAGTCTACTCGACTGGAAAGATCATCAAGAATTCTATTTTTTTCATCCAGATCCAAGTTAACCCAAGGAAGTTGAAGTATCGTGTCCTTGTCCCCATAACGGTCTAAAAGAAATCCTGGTATGTTTTCCTTAGGGTAAAGACCTGAAAGCAACCCATTGCTTGGGGCTATTAAATTGGTAAGTTTAGCTCGACGTAGTACCTCAATTTCAATTGCAGTTTCGGGCATAGAGGTAGCTAAGGCTTGGCATGATTGTGAGCCATGCAGAAGATGAGTGTCGTTAATCAGTTCTGAGTCCATCAGAGGTATCCCCCTACCATTCTATTTCTTTTTCTATCGGGGGTAATACTTTTCTATGCTGGGAAAATCGAGCCTAGTATAGGGTGAAAGTTTAGCTAAAAATATTAGGGAGAACGAAACCTATGATACTTCGTTGCGCTTAAAAAAATACTCGTCCTATACGAATTGTACTATCTCCTCGCATTTTTTAACCAAGCCTTGTCTCATAGGTTTTTCACACCTTGATAACTATCCAGGGCCCTCTAACAGGTTGAAGACCGACTATATACAATGAAATCTAAAAATAGCAGATATATAAAAAAGGAAGCAGTCTGGAGTTTGCAGAATCTATAAGATCGATCTAGTGCTTTAGAATTAATAACTTGTAGTGATGATGTTTATTATTTACCAATTCAAAGATTTGCCATCCCTTCAGCAATAACTATGAGTATTAACTATGAAACCAGTCTATCTCCTCACCATTTGGTGTTCTCTGCTCACGACTCTGTCCGTCGGTCAGGACGTTAACTTTGGAACGGAGGATCGAAAATCTTTGCTTAGACAAGTATCCCTAGAAAATCCTAATTCTGATGCGTCCCCCATCTTTGCGTACGAAGGGTTGTCAGTCAAGGATACCTGGCTTCAATCTCTTCTAACTAGCACACTTACCAAAGAAACGGGAGACTTCAGTCTAGTGAAGTTGGTTCGGACTTTGTACTTTGCACAGAGTCATTCTCAGCAAGTCATATCTGCTCAGATGGAAGATCGACTCCTCCAACAGCTTGCAGATCTCCACTACTGGCAAGAGTATGACGAGGGGCTGTACTGCTATTGGTCTGAAAACCATCTCATCATGTGGATGTCGTCTGCTTACCTCATGAGGCAGCTTAAAGGCTGGCAAATGGATCCTGCCTTGGATGATCGACTCCATCATTATCTAGACCTAAAGATCAAGTACGGTTTTTATGAGTTTTTTTCGACAACTTACCTTCCTTACACGCTTTCTGGCCTTTTGAACCTAGTTGACTTTGCAGAAGATGAGGCCATTCGTATGAAAGCGGAGAAAGCAGCTTCGATACTAATGAAAACATGGTTGATGGTGGTCAACGACCAAGGTTCTTTTTTCCCAGCCGCAGGTCGCAACTACTTAAGTAAGTATAAGGGGACGTCTTACCATCCTTTAACCTATGCTTTAACAGGTCTAGGACGGCAACCAACAGGTCCTTCGCACATTACTGGCTTTCTCGCGACAACTTCAATGAGCTTAGAAGAGGCGGCCTCTACTTGGCGGAATGAGCTAGATGTCTCTTATTCATTCGGCCACTCTATGAGTGACTCTTCTATTCACAAGGGACTCAATCGACAGGATAGAACTTTTTTCCAATGGAGTGCAGGAGGCTATTTCCACCCTAGTGTTGCCAATGACACCACCTACACTGTCGACTTTTATAATCTTGAAAAAAGTAAGCACTTTTCCGTATTCAAGAACATTCCAAATTTTCCTGATTCATGGGCCAACGGTTTTGCAAAAATAGGAGCAAGTTTCTCTAGAGGATCAGCTATATCAGAGGCGACTATTGATATATTTAAAAATCAAGGTGTTGTTTTAACTTCCATTGATAACTACTATGGGGGCTACGCTGGCTATCAACAACGTCCCTGGGCGGCTACTGTAGATGATATATCAGTGTGGACTCAAGCTGGAGAAATATCAAGTCAATGGAATAAATATTCAAGCCTTATGCAGAATACTCATTTACCATCTATCACGCAAAAGGGTCATGTGGCTCTCATCACGTACAATCCTAATAAGGAAATAAAGGTGGCCGATGGGATCAAGCAAATCGACACTGATGTGGCGCTTCACTGGCCAGCAGAAAGGTTTGATGAAACCACAAGCCATGGCCTGTGGGTAATTGGTCGAAAAGGAAGTAGCTATATCGCGGTTTTACGTGATGCGGATACAGTGAAAGACGGCATTTTGTATTCGGGAGCCGATCGCGGCAGGCAGATGTGGGCCGTTGTCGTTGGTAATGAAAAGATGCATCAGAGTTTCTCGCGTTTCCAAGAAGTGGTTAAAGCCGCTACTTACAAGGAGGAATATATCTGGAGTTTCTATGAATGGAACTTCGTTTATAAGACCAACATCGATATCGACGGTGTAACGATCAGCAAGAGATGGTAGATATCAGAGCTTATTAGAAAGCTGCCTATCCAGGGCAGCACTTTCCTCTCAAAAATTAAGCCCCAACACTGTATATTCATCGTCACATTTTTGTGAATTGGTGGTTTTTTGGCTTGGGAGTGCAATTTGCATCAACTCCGCGATATTGGGGGCTGAGCGAGGACACGACCTCTGCTTTTGTCCCCTACATACGATCGAAAGTCTTGTAAAGCAATAGAATGTGGGTGAAATATGAAGTATTTACTGTTGGTTGGTTTGATGAGCATCCTAGTTTCATGTAAAAAAGAGGAGGAATTTTCGGCAAACAACAGGAATTTGACACCCGAGTCTCAAGTCACACCGCCACAAGAAACTAACACTCCAGCATCAGAGTCCGAGCCCTTCGAGCAGTTTGAGCTTCAATTCGAAGACTGGGTTGACTTTGATTTTGATATATATTTCTGTGCAAAAGGAAACTATCGACTCAAAACCGATGATGCAGGTTATACTCGCATTGAGTCTTTGAAAGACCAAACTATAGAAATGAACTCTGGATCACTTAATGAGTTCGGCTGTGCCAATAAACTACTGATCAAACACATCAGAAATGGATCATTGATTCAAGAGCAAACTCTCGATCTAATAAGTGAGGATGGCTCTAAAGATCTAAGCTTTGAAGTTCAAGTTGGTGACCTTATCGACCCAGTCTTTCTAATCGGAGCTGGTGCGTTTTGCGACAAGGATCAAACAACAGGTCTACAGGTTACCATAAGCGACAGAGAGAGAAGTCGAATCTATTATAACCAGGATCAATGCCAAACTAAAGTTTGCAAATGCCCGTTTTTCTAAGCTGTAGGTTTGACCATTCCGTTACAGTCGCTATTAAGACTTAAGGGAGAAAGTTTCAATAGCGGATGCCATGAGAGCGTTGCATAGCCAAATCATATTTGATCCTTGGCGTAGATAGGTGAAATCTTCAAACTTACTGAATAATCGTTCAAAGGCCCTAAAAAGAAATTTCCCATGCTGAACGTAATCTCTCTGACTATTTCGGTTCAATTGAATATAATTGATGAAATTACTTCAAAATGAACTGAATTCGCGGAGCGAAACTATGAACTATTTCCTATGGAACTCAATCATCTTAACTTGCTGTCTCTTGACACTTACGAGTTGCAAGCAGTCTGAAGAGCTTCAAAAGCGCGACGTGGATCGCCTCGAAAACAATGAAGGGAATGCTTCATTGCCACCTCAGCCATGGTTGCCAGAAACCCCTGAAGCCTCTGAAAAAGAGACTACTGAAGACCTCGTAGCCCAAATGCCGCCAGCTGATCCTGGAGAGTCATCAGAAGAGATGTCACCTGGCCCTAAGACTCCTCCAGATGTTGAAATCGATGACCTTGACGAAGACCAACTGGTAGGTGGGGCCGCCGGGCATTGTCTGAGCAAGGGCAACCCTAGCTTACCTAGACCCCTAGCTCTGCGGCAGAAATTTAATATGATGGACCTTGGTTTTTTGGAGGGGCCTGTTTGGCATGAAAATGGTTTTTGGCTCTACTCCGACTTTAACGACTTTCAGAATAAAAGGATTGTATTGCTAAAGGGCGACCAGCGTTCGATTTTCTTGCCACGTTCTGGCTCAAACGGTTTAATTGTCGATCAGAAGGGTGATCTTGTTTTTGCTGGAGACAAACCTAACTCTCTCGACAAAAACGACGGCATTTTTAAAGTGCAAGTCACCGGCGAATTAGCTGGCCCTATTGAGACAGTCGTCGATATGGTTGAAAGTGAAGGTCGCATGGTTCCATTCTGGGGACCAAACGACCTAGTTGAAGATGCTAGTGGTAACATCTTCTTCACCGACCCCAGCTACAATCGTGATGATAACCTTGACGAACTCGGCAATCGGACCCGTGGACCCATGGTTCGTGATGAGCCAATCTATGGCCTTTACGTGATTCAAGATGGATCTAGTACCGCCGAGCTACTGATCGATGCAAACTCAGCGTTTGAAGCTGTCAACCCCAATGGCTTAGCCATTAGTCTCGATGGAAGGAAGCTCTTTTTAGCTCTGAATGACAAAAACAAAGTGATTCAATTTGATTTGGTTTACGAACCTAAGATTGGGGTCGAGAATCCAGTTGCCATAATTGATATCGAAGGCCCTGATGGTATCGATATTGATGCTCTAGGAAATCTTTGGGTAACGAGTCATAGTGGGCAAAAAATAGAAGTCTATAATCAAGATCTAGTTAAGATTGATAGTGACCTCATGGTCGGAAATACCACCAACATCGCTTTTGGTGGTTCCGATGGAAAAACAGTTCTGGTTACAGGCAATGGCTACTTGAGCAGGTACGACTGCTCTTAAATGGGCTGCTGTCTACTTCTGATGACAGGCCATACACGAGTATGATGTGTTAAACATCATCATTGGGTGGCCTGGGATCTCTCCCGCTTTGAATTCTTTACGAAACTCCTCGACATTTTTATCAGCTTGAGCGATACGATTTTCGAGTACCTGACGATAGGGCCAGGTGCTATAGTTTTTCGATAGCTTGGCATTTTTATAGATTTTCTTGGCGGTTTCAACTTTGCCCTTTTTAACGAGCAGGTCGCCCATGTTAAGGAAAAAACCTTCAAAGTTATGAGGAGCTTTTTTTGAGTTCCAACAAGCTCTCATTACACCTTTCTTTGTTTCCTGGTTCATGTACTGGCTGTAATCTGGATTATCGCGGTTTACAGATTCGCCGGTACAAACGTCTAGGTTTTTCCATTGCCAATCAATAGCTAGGTCAAGTAAGTCATCGTCAGCTTTGCGATTACTAAGAACATAGCCGCCGGTGAAGTAATTAAACTGAGGCCAATCGCTAATAGCATCCTTCATCATGAAGAATCCCTTGCGGAGATCTCTTTCCTGACCGTGAATCTCAGCTTCGGCGAGGGTACATGAGGCCCAGAATCCTAGGTATCGAGGGTCGTCCTTAAGCTGATAGGCTTCTTTGAAGTATTTTTGACAAAGACTAGCATGGTCGATGATCGTCGCGGGAATCACTTTCATTCGCCGCCTCTCCGATAAGGCCCATGTATGAAGAAAACCAATTCGAGCTGCCGCTTTGTAGTGCCCTGGATTTTCACTATAGATGCGTTTAAAAAGCTCAAGTAAGCCGGGGATGTTCTGATACTGTCCGCTGTGGAATGATTTCCAAAATAAGCCTTCCGCCTGTCGGTACTCTTTAGTATGGGACCATTTTTTTTCCTTGTCAGGGGCCGTCCACTGAGCCAGGGTTGAGCAGGCTGTCAGAGTTAATGCAATCAGTCCTAGTATTGTGTTTCTAGTATTCATTAAACAAGCCCCTTTCTCATCGCTTTCATATCAGGCAGGTTAGCCTCGCTAGTGTCAACTCCAAGTGCTTGAAGAATGCCAGCAAAGATTTCTTTTTCCGTCATTTGTCGATTTGGGTTAGCCTTGCCGGTTGCGGGATCAAAACCGTAGGTTAAGAGGGTATTGGGGTCAACTCCGCCTAGGACCTGACCTCCGTTAACCATAGGGGAAATGACAGTAATGCCATTATTCTGGTGGTGACCAGAAGAGAACTCCTCAGCATCCTTCGGCCTTGATTTGTCTCGACCAAATTCAGTGGCAATAAGAATCAAGCTGCGATCCCATAGGCTTTCACCTTCATTGCCAAACTCAGTGCGCTTGAGAAGGGTGATCAGGCGATCGATGATGTCCAGACTTCGGTTCCATAGCAAAGCCTGAGTGCCGCGATGGGCGTTATGTGAGTAGTCGAAACCAGTGGGAGTATTCGTTAGCAAAGGATTATCGAGATCGTTGCCGTTGATTGTGACGTTCATCCCAAGGCCCATAGTTACAGCAGAGGATATTCCTTGGCTCACCAGCATGTAGGCGAGAGCTGCCTGAGTTTGCAACGGATCGGCGCCCAGGTCTGGAAAAAGTTCTCGAATGGCATCGCCATTGACATTTGGATTTAAGCCGAAATCAGAAAATGGTAGGTCACTAGTCTCTTCGAAAAGATTGAGCTGATCGATAAGATTGAGAGCTTCGATCTTCTTTTGCTTGTCTTGGCGAAGACGGAGCCACTCTTGTATCTTATCTGATCCTTTGAAAGTTTTGTAAAAGTCACTTTGCTGATCTAGATCACGGCGGAAGCGCCTTGCGATATCCACCAACTTGCCTTCTGGAACACCAGGAACCCCCTTGTGACCATGAAGCCCCAGCGTAAAAAAGTTAGGGTTCGAAACTAGCTCAGCCACAGCATCTTTTGGTAAGCTGCGATCGCTGCCAGGCTCAGCAAAGCCTAAAGAACTCATATTGACATTAGGAAGGGCCATGCCTTGGCCATACTGCAATGCGACGATCTCTTGTAGTGTTCGACCGTTCCAGGCGTCGTTGCCCGTTAGGATTCGTTTCTGGCCAAGAGGATGACTCACGGTTGAGTGTTCCATGGTGCTTACCATGATGTCTCGAAAGTGCTTTTGTACGAAAAGCGACTGATTGGATCGTACAGGAAAGGGTAGGGGGCCGATATCGTTCATCGATAGGTCGACAGCCCGCAGGTGCGTGCCTTCAATTGACTTTACCCACTGATCAGGGAAGGTATTGAGCTCGTTAGCGAAGTCTGATTCCGACTGGCGAACGGCCAAAAAGCTATCGTTAATAGAAGCACCACCCATGGCACCGAAGACGAATAAAAATCTTGGCTTCTGACCGGCAGCTCCTGCTCCCAGGCCGAGACTTGTGCCAGTGGCTCCTCGAAGGTCTATCTTTTGGTTCTTCATGCAACCTTGCAGAGCCAAGCTTGGGCTCAAACCAAGGAGACTAAGCCTAGTCAGAAGCTGTCTTCGATTCATTGGTTTTGTCATCTCATGCCCCTCTTAATAAAACAGGAATTCAATGCTGGATAAGACTACATAGCAACTTAGAACAGCCCAGTTACGTGCCGCTCCTATTGGGTTTTCCTCGTAGATCTCAACGTAGAGATCCTCCATGGCCTTAACCTCTGTGGCCGTTGGATTACGTAGGAAGGCTCTTTGGTACAAACGGTTGATAGAATCATAGAAAGCTTGATCCTTGCTGAGTCGACCGTCGTCCGTAAGATTGATATCTCTAAAAATAACGCCTTGTGCTGGGTTTACAATATCCAGGGATGCGCGCGTTGAGCATGAAGCAAGAACCAGTCGATCGACAGCCATGGGTGCTGTCACTGGTTCGCGACTAGCGTATTCATACTGGCTATTACTGTAGGCATCCATTCCTCCTAAACTAACCTTGTGAACTAAGTCACCACAGGGGATTTTGCCTAGTTCGAGACAAAGTTGGTTTTTTGTCATGCCTAGAATCTTACTAAGACTGCGCTGCATTTGATTAACTCGACGCTTCTTAACTGCGGCCTTAGGCGAGCCGACTAGAGCAGCGCTATCGTAACTAGCAGGGCTTGTGCTTTGTTCTTCCGATGTCATATCCTTGATTTCGCACGCGCTGAGAGCGACGGCCAAGATTAAAACTTTAAGGTACACCGTAAGCCTCCGTTCTAATAAGATCCCGAAGCATGGCCTCAACGGAATAGTTATGACCCGTTTTGAAGTTTTGCCACAGTTGCTTGAATTCTTTTTCTTGATAGCTCTTAACATCAGAGCCCATCAAGACTTTCCAGTAGTCGCGAACCGTATTAGCAGCAAACTGATCGCTATTAGCCATCACCTCAGCCCATTCATAGAGATTCTCCACACGTTGGCCCATAATGTAGCCAGCCTCCGGCATCTCTGATATTCCCGGCATCACATCTTCGTAAAATTCAAGGCGAGGCTTGGAGTAGGAAAGTGGTGTCAGGTTTTCTTCATCTCCGAGGTTGGAAACGCTTGATAAGCCCGTAGCATTCTGGCCTTGAAGAACAGCTGATGTTCCGGTCAGGCCATTGTAGTTTCGAAAGGGGTAAGCTAGTGGATCAATGGTTGTGTGACACACGGCACATTCAGGCTTTTCCATCCCTTTTGAGTCGTAGTCTTTGTAGAGGCTGTCTTCCACAGGTGGTGGGTTCAAGCCTTGCATCTTAGACATGCTCATGCCAGTATAGGCGCGAAAAGCCTGAGCAACAAGAACACGAGCTACTGCTGTATAATTCAAGTAAAAGCTTAGATTCCAGAAAGTCGTTAAGAGACCAACGCGCCGCTCCACCTGCATCACCTGCCCATCAAGAAGGCGATTGGGATCTTGCTTGGTATATTGAGTAGGGGTGCCATTGCCCCCTGATCGAGTTACGGTATAGTCGGCTAGAAGCTGCTCTCTGGCATCGTTACCATCAATCTGGCTCCACATAAACAAGTTGAAGTCGGCATAGTAATCGACGATTGGGATAAGACCTTCATCTTCGCCAAGCTTCACAGAGCCAACGGGACGAATCTTATAGTGACCGACTTCCCAGACAACTCCGTCTTTGCCAAGCCAATGGTCAGAGTCCAAGCATTTATCAAGTACATTGTCGATCTCTTGGGTTTTCTCAGCGGCTCCTAGCTTCTTAAAATCCTGATACTCATCAAAACTGGGCGATTCGCCACAGAAGTCGATCCATACCTTGCGATAAACATAGTCCTGATCATAGGCACATACTTGATGAGCCTGATCCGTGCTTCCAGGAGTGTAATTGTTGCAAGGGTCACTTGCCGCAATGCTTAGCGGATCTCCGGGAAGACTTCCGAACTTTATCTCATCTTGGTTGCTCATACCGTCTTCATCACAGTCTTCAGCTCCAAAAGCGCTTAGCGCAGCGCTCATCGCATCCTTATCTGCTGGAAACAATTGACCGTTGTTCAATAAAGATTGTTGGAAGCATCGGCCATAGGCATTGAATGCCGGGGGCTGACCTGTGTGACAGTACTTGCAAGCGATCGCTGAGCCTGAACACGCTGGGGCATCTGGGTTTGCCTCACAGAAAAGGTGAGGGCCTAGGGGCTTCCCCTGGCTCAAGTCCGACAGCATGAATGTGATAATCGCCACCAAGAGTGCTCGGTAGTTCATGATGCTTATCCTCGTTTTTTTAGTTCCCTATAGGCTATGCACAGGCTAGGCCAAGATGGGTTCCAAAAGATCGTCTCAAGATGCGGAAATAAATAGGAAATTAATCGAAGTGTAGAAGGAGTCTTGTTAGTGAGGCGATCAGTCAAAACCTAAATTGCCGATTATATATGTAAAAATAGACACTTGCCGGGTCTGCGGGGTGACGCCCGCAAAACGTGAGGGTCTAGAAGTGGATCTTAAGTTCGGTAAGAAACCGTTTTGCTTGGTTTAATATGAATTTGGGACTCGAACTCGCTACCTCGCTCTCTTGATACTCCACAGAAATTTGATAGGAGTCAGCAATGATCCCTGCGATTTGAAAGCGGCTAAATCGGTCGTTGTTGTTGATTCCTTGGAAGTGAATTAGCTGGGGCTTGAGGCTTTGGCCAAAGAAATTCGATCGAATGTTGAGCCCTCCCCATAGAAGGTTGCCATCGACATCTGCTTCGCTAGCAAAGGCGCTGTCATTGTATGCCTCTGGCATGAGCCCCCAATTATCGAAATGTAGTTCGAAGCCAAAGGTATGGTCGACCCCTAAGGCTTGATCGAGGCCTAGCATTATCTGAGTCAGGTCTCTTGTTTCCTTGCGACGTACGATTCCCGATAGTTCTTGATCTGGAGTGTGTCTGGCGTCCATCTTCCAGACTCTGGTCATAGTACCAACTGAACTACTCAGACCGAAACTTGTCAGTTTTTGAGTCGCTAGTTCAAGGTCAGAGCCATCGCTAAAGGCTTTGAAGCGAAAGCTTGGTTCGCGATTGCGATGATGTAAAGCATAGAGCTTTAGGTCCAACGAATCGAGGGGAAGTTTATAGCGCAAACCAAATTCCTGATCTTCGATCGGTTTGAGTTCTTCTTGTTCTTCCACAGCATAATCGCCGATCTCCTCAGGCAGCTCTCCGACACGGCTGAGAGGAATGTAGATGAGCTGAAGATTACCCCACGAACTGCTATAAAGCTCGTAATTGATCATAGGAACAGAAAGCTTGGAGTCACTATCTAAGAAGCCCTTAGGGTAGAGTACATCCCGAGGGTTTATCAAGTCAATAATAGGGAAGATCAGCGACTCACCCCAGTTCAGCTCTTGTAAGCCAAGTTTTAGGCTTGAGGATTCGAAAACCTTACTCGCGTATAGTAGTTCGCGGCTCAGATGACGGTGGCTTAAAGCATCGCGAGCTTTCTCATCTTGAAAGTCATAGCGGACGCGAAACCTAAGATGAAGGGTCCAGGCTGTGTAGTCATCTCCCATTTTGAAACGAGTATCCTCCTCATAATAGAGAACTTCACTTTGGCTGCCATCGTCTTGGTCATAGACGTTGTAAAAGCCTAGCTCGCCCTTAGAGCTGCTGGAGATTTCTGATGTGCTTTCCTGCTGGGCCAAAGCCTGGTGGGGAAAGCACATCAAGATGATCATTGTGATGAGGTAGAATTTCACTACTTCAGATTCTCCGTGACAAAATACGATCCTGGAATCGCAGTCTTCTTCATCTTGCGAATGCGAAGAATCGAACTCTTGGATGAGTCTGTAGCGTCAGTGATCACCATCTTTGATGGTCTGAGGCCGCCTGCTAGTTTCTTGAACTTGACAAACTCAATATGCTTGATCTTTCGACCGGTCTTTGTCATGTAGTCAGCCTTTGCTGGACGAAAGTTCTTCTTTTTGATCCATGCTCTAATCTTATCGTAGGTTAAGCCATTCCTTTTGGCAACGAGAAGCAGCTGCCAGTGATCTTTATCCTCTCCCTCAAGGGTTACATCGTAGTCACCGTGCCAACGCATCCGGCTAATATCACCGTTAGACGCTTGACCAGAAATCTTCTGATTGAGTGATACTTGAAGGGATCTGTTGATATTGGGAACATAAGCCCACATATTTTCTTCGAGCATTAAAAAATTCTTGCCCACATCACGGCGGGGCTCAAGTGTTTTGATTAAACTTTTGTCTTTGCCGCCGATAGCAATTTCAAAGCGATTGTGGCTGCCGTCGGTTGACTCTACCGTAACTTCCATCCGGTAAGTATTAGAAGGGTTTCTAATTTCATCGGCTTTCTTCAGAATTGATTCTGCGTCCATGCCGTTGCTTTGTCCTGTGGCCAAAATAGCGGCCATAATGATTAATTTTTTCATGCTGGATTCCTTTAATTTCTATGTTTTTTTAGGTGCTGGATCAGACTAAACCCTAGCTCGGCTAACGTTTAGCCCTAGTATCCAGCACGCTTCACTAAACCCACCTTAAGGTGGGTGAAGAGCTGTGTGTCATTAACCAACGCTGGCGATCGTTTTGTCAGCGATGATTTTCTTGAGCCTTTCCATCACCTTCTCAGGGAGTGGAATCTGCTTTACATTGCCCTCAAGGTCAGACTGCGACCAAACAATCTTATGCTCACCATAAGCTAGTTTCTCGTCTGGTCCATCAGTGTTCACCTTGAAGAATTCAAAGTAGAGGTCGAGCCCGCCTTCGTAGAGTTCGGCAAGAGACATTGTGACTCTGATATCATCGAAAGGCATGGCCTCACGAAGGTGTTGAATCTTACTGTCCTTACATCGGAACTCACCGTTTTCACCAATGCCGATATAGTACTCAGGCATCATCTTTTGGAAATAATGGTCTCGAATCTTACCCATCCAAATCGAGTAGTTGCCAAAGTAGAGGTTGCCAACCAAGTTTGCATCGAACAAGCTCGTTTCAAAGGTCTTCTCTCGGAGTAGAACCCTTGCGCCTGGTCCCTTAGGTGCTTGGAATATGCTTCGACCCGGATTTAAGTTTTTAAGTGGCTCTTCAGCCGGAACATAGCTATCCTGGTCCTCTGTCTGCGCAACCATGCTATCGATGAACTCACGATAGTAGTCAGGGAATGGCGCAGGCTTTACAATGCCATGGCCTAAGATTTCAACCCAGGTGAAACCCATTTTTCCAG
This sequence comes from Pseudobacteriovorax antillogorgiicola, assembly GCF_900177345.1. NCBI lineage: Bacteria > Pseudomonadati > Bdellovibrionota > Oligoflexia > Oligoflexales > Pseudobacteriovoracaceae > Pseudobacteriovorax > Pseudobacteriovorax antillogorgiicola. The sequence goes on along the minus strand of NZ_FWZT01000006.1, from coordinate 201,711 downwards.
TGGCGATTCGCTCCTCGATGCCGTCTTCGCCAAGTGATACCCAATCGAAGTTTAGGGTGACGGAGGACTCTTGTGAGCCACTGATCTTGCCACACCACATCCGGGCCTGAACGATTCGGTCGCGGTTTCGACACTGGCCGAGGACATTGATCGATGCCCAGTTGGTAACAAGACCCCATTTTCCAGTTTCTGTTAATTCGCGAATCCGATCGAGTACTGGTACGGAGGAAAGTTCTCGGGCAGAACCCATCCAGTTGAAGAAATGGCTGAAGTAAACCGAGCGACCTAGATTTGAAAAGGTCTTAAAATCAGGGATAAAGCTGTTAACAAAGACAGATTGCCCCTGTGGTCCGTTCGGCTCTGCATCGATCCGAAGAACCTTGGAAAGTTCCTGGTATGGCTTGAGAAGCTTGTTCTCACCCTCACCTAAGATACTCGTTTCAACAGCTTCTGGAGATTCGACGATGCCTTGCTCAAGAGATTCTGAGGTTTCCATGACTTCTTGCTCCTTGGTGACTTGGCGATTCACTAGGGTATAGACCCGATCGTCGCCATTGCTGACCTGGAGACTGCTGACGTGCAACTCCTGACCTTGATCATCATTCCAGAAAAATTCTATTTGCTGATCATCTAATCGGTCAAAGCGGATGCTAGCAGGCTCTACCTCTAGACCGAGGGCTAGGAACACCTTCCATAGACCGAGGAGTCTGTCATTGAGGTAGGCATCACTAAGACCCATTTGAGTAAAGTCTTTTATTCCATTGCTCATCATTGGTAGCGCGGCTTTATCAATGGCTTCACCGCTGTTGATTGACATGTAGCAAGGTAGCATCTGCTCAAGGGATGCTGAAACCAGTCTGTCGTTGGCCTTGCTACAGCTTGTGATTGATAGCTCACCAGCGCTTGTAGCGACTTTATGGGCACCATGACCAAGTTCCAGACTCGCTAGGATCTTGATATCGTCATCATTTAATCCAAGACGCTGAGCTAGAGTCTCTAGGAGAACAATGTCATTGTCCTGTGGCCCGACAAAGGTGACCCGGCCTGCTGTATCTCGCTCGAATCGGCTGCTATGAGCCTCTAGATTCATCAGAGCTTTCTTCTCGTCATGAATCAAATCTAGAGCTCTCGGGTTATCTTCGATTCGCTCGATGAACTGGAGACGATAATCCTCCATAATTTCAAGGACGGTGCCTTGAGCATTCATCACTTTGACCGTAGCTGAGAAGCTCTTCTCATCGACACGGTGAACATCTGATAGAGCCATACGAACTTGGTTACCCCTCTCGATGGACTGATTGCTCACTTGCAGAGATGAAATCTTCACGGGCAAACACTGATTTTTCGGGATGATCAGCTGGGCTGACTGAAGAAGAGCATCGCGATAGTATGGATCGCCGAGCACTGTGGTAAAGCCAAGATCATCCTGATAGTCTGCTCTGAAAACAGTCATGCCTTCATTTTCGTCGTCTGACTCTAGCTGGTAGATCTCGCGAATCCGCTGAAAGCTAGGTCCCTGGAATAAGATTGGTCCGTAAAGATCTGTTTGTGGATCAATACCAAGTGGGCAGAGACTTTCGTCAAAGCCAAGGTAATCTTCGCTGATGCTGCCTTTGCAGACGTAATCAGCAGCGAAGTGATCATACTTATATCCTGTTTTAGCACAGCGTATTCCAGCACGAACGACCTTCACGCCATCACGGCTGGCTTCTAGCACTTCAGCGTAGACTTCAACCTGATCTCCCTGTGGACCAACAGTAATCGGCTTTTCTAGGGAAATATTTTCAATTGTTACACCATCAAGCTTGTCGAGGCCCAAGGTGTAGCAGACGACCTGTGCCATGGCTTCTAAGCCAAAAACTGTCGGGAAGAGATAAGTTCCCTTGTAATTATGATCGATCAGATACGGGTCATTTTCTGGCGAAAGTGTAACGCGGCTCACCGTTTCGATATTTTTGTGGAACGCCTTGATATCATCCACGTAGCGGAAGCTATCGGCTTTTTCCAAGGTAACTCCAGCTAGACCCATCCTAGATGTGATCACATGTTGCTGATCAGCAAGTTTAGTGAAGAAGCCATCAAGGAATCGTTGGATGCCTTGTTCAGGGGAAATGCTGCTAATTCCCATAGTCTCTAGCTTATCGACACTACCAAGCTTCGCACCCATACCGACCTCGTCCCAAACACTATAGGCAAGGCTTACTGTATGAATTTGGTTATGCTTAGTTCTAATGTTTCGTGAAAGCCGATCTAAAGTTTCATTAGCAAGAGCGTACCAAGTGTTACCCGGCATTCCTAAGACACCGATTACAGAGGTTAGCGACGCGAACACTTTTAATTCGTCAAGCTTGATGACATCCAGGAAGTTCTGCGCGCCAACAACTTTTACTTTGAACTCCTTCTGAGCCTGAGGCACGGCAGAAAGGTGAAGTGGTGCGGGCTTGTTCAAGCCTGCGCCTTGGATGAAAGCTGTAATAGTACCGAGGTCTTTCTGGATTTTTTCTACGGTTTCGGTAACTCTTTCCTTGCTAAGAATATCGCAGGAATAGTAACGAGCTTCAAAGCCTGCATCCTTGAATTGGGCTAAGGTATCGAAAATTTCCTGGCTTCTTGAGCATGGTTCCTCTGGAAGAGGTGAGCTGCCGATCAACGCGAATTTCGAACCTGTGCGGGCTGCGAGAGCCAAAACACAAGCAGCGGTAATTCCCTTTGCGCCGCCAGTGACGAGGACAACATCGTTCTTGCCGAGCTTAGGGTCGAAATCACTACGATCGTCCGCAGCCACAACATCCAAGCTAGGAGTGAGACGCTCAGCAGACTGATTGTACCAGACTTTTTTGATAGGCTTCGCGGTTGCTAGTTCATGACTTAACTTTTGGCTTACCAGCTCAGAAGTCAGATCATCTGCAAAACAGATGTACGATACATCAAGGTCAACACGTTCTTGGTGAAGGCTCGAAGCGAATGATTTAAGCTGGACCAATTGGCTATCATTCTGAACAAAATGTATCCCAACTCTTTTGCCACCCTGAGGAACCTGGGCGATTCGGTGAAGATCTGCTAAATAGTTATCAGCATCTGCGTCGGTAATATTTTTGAGATCGGCAACGAATATCACTATATGATCCTTGCCGATTGTGTCAGCAGCGCTTACTTCAGAGATTGTTTTGTAAACAACCTCACTGGCGCCATCTACCTGAGCCTTGTCTTTTATGCTCTCTAGGTCAGTAGCTATCACAAGGACGCTTCCGCTGCTCAATTTTTGAAGGTTTTTTTCCGGGCTTGCGACGAGTGACTCGGTGAATGTTCGAACCCAAGGAGTCCGGTTGGACCGTAATGTCGTCGAGGAGGTCTTAGCTGCGTTGGCTGCCGGCAGAGCTTCTGGCTTTGAAGGATTGGCTGCAATCATACCGCTACTGGCATCGGCCGCATCCACGATTTCCTGAAGAGATGCGTTAGCAAAGTTTCCAAAGTCGATTTCTCCAGGCCTTCCTAGCTTCATCGCGATGGTTGATACCAGTTCGCTTGCTTTGATGGAGTCCATGTTGAGATCGTCTAGGACCCTCATCTCCATGCTAATGGAGTCAGTTTCGAAGCCTGTAAGCTCGTGAACAGTTTCTAAGACCACATCATGAGCAGATCCAGAGGCCGGAACTGACGCTTCGATAACTTCGGGAACAACAGCTGATTCCTGCACAGCAATGCCATTGCTTGGTACTACAAGACTCGCAGTATTGCCAAAGCTGGTAGGCGCGATCGCTCCTGCTGATGCCGTAACCGTTAGCTCACGCTCACATGGATTTTCAATGTAGATTCGGTCTCTAGGATCGACCAATGGTTTGACAAATCGGTCATTGAAAAGCTCTGTCCACTGAATCTTGCCACCGCTTACGAACCAGTTCGCTACGAGGGATTTGAAGCTGTCGTCGTTCTGGTCATCGGTTGAAAGGACGAGAGTGTTGCTGTCTAGATTTTTCATATTAAGGTTGCTAAGCACTCGGCCTGGGCCAACTTCGATGATCACATCGTGGCTTTCCGCAAGTGTTTTAACCGTTTGCTGGTAGTTTACCTGACCTAGCATCTGGGCCGCGAGATATTCACCCAAATTACTTTGCTCGTCTAGGAAACTGCCATCAAGAGATGATAGAAATTTTATATCGCTCTTTTTGATTTGCTTATTCTTTAGCTTCTCTGCCAACGTCTCACTAGCATCTGTCATGAACTTAGAGTGAAAAGCGTTAGACACCGCTAACTCCTGTGCACGGTAGCCGCGATCATTGGCTAGCTTGATGAAAGATGCTATGCCAGTCAAAGAGCCTGATACGATCGTTTGGTCATCAGCGTTAAGATTGGCGATGACAAGGTAGTCGTCACTGATCTCCTTGATGAGAGACTCCGTTGTGGCTCGATCACTAGAGATAAATGCCATGGTTCCTCGCTCGTGGTCTTTGGCAGCCATAAGCTGACCACGACGACCTGCGATTCGAACTAGATCCGAGTAGGAAATTTTTCCAGCTGCCCATAGTGCCGTGAGTTCTCCAAGGGAATGACCAGCTACCGTATCAGCTTTGATACCCAAGGTCTTGAGTCGCTTGGCCCAAATCGCACTGGCAACGCAGATTCCAGGTTGCGCAATCTCTGTTTGCTTTGCCTGACTTAAGAGTTGCTCTTGCTCCTCTTGGGGAAGCTTGTGGAGGTTCTTGACAAAGTAGCTCGCTGCCAGAGAAATACCTTCATCAGAAAGCAGGTCTTCCGCTTGTTCCCAAAGATCTTGGGCCCAATCATGTCGCTCGACGAGCTTGCGGCTCATATTTATTTTCTGAGAACCTTGACCGGGAAATACGAATGCTGTTGCACCAATCTTAGCATGAGATGAAACGGCTATATTACCTTTCTGTATGACCTGCCCCTCTACTAAGTTAGCTAGCTCAAGCAGCAGTTGATTCAGCTTCTCAACAAGGTCGTCGGGCTTCCATGCAATGACAGCAGCTTTTACCGGCTCACGATTGAGAACACGGCGGCATAGGTCTGCTGAAAGGTCGATCATTTCGCCACGTGCCATCTTACTTGCGATAGCGATTGCCTTTTCAACCTTACGGCTCAACTCCTGTGTAGAGTCTGCAGAGAAAGGGAAAACCTCGGTACTATCGTAGGATGCCATCAGTTTATCTTCAGATACCTCAGGTTCTAAGCTGTCGTCAGCTTGTGGGCCAGAACTTAGAGTCACGTGAGAGTTAATGCCACCAAATCCCATGGCAGAGACGCCAGCACGGATGATTGCGCCTTTGTCATCGCTATATCCATCGATAAGAGGATATAGCTTTTCAGCTTCTTTGCTGAAAATATCATGAGGAATTTCACACCCAGCCAGAGGTGGAACAACCCGGCGATTCACGGCAATAACCGCTTTAATGAGTGCACCGATTCCAGCGGCAGCCTTGGTGTGACCAATGATCGTTTTGAGCGAGGTGAGCCCTACGGAAGCGTCTTCCGTCTCATCAAGAGCGTCTGCTAATGCACCTACTTCAACACGGTCGCCAAGAGGTGTTCCGGTACCATGACCCTCGATGAAATCAACGTCATTAAGCTTATAGTCTGTCATGTTGTAAGCAGTTTGGATCGCCTGTGATTGCCCTCGAACAGAAGGAGCTGTAAGGCCGCCCTTACCATCAGATGAAATGCCCCAGCCATTGAGTGTTGCATAAATGCGGTCGCCATCGCGAACCGCATCTTCATGGCGCTTTAGAATAAGAAAGCCACAGCCTTCACCTGGGATAAAGCCAGAGGCTCTTTTGTCGTAAACTCGCATATCACTGGCAGTGAGAGCGCCAGTCTTAGCAAATCCAATAAGCTCAAAGGTATCGAGACTGATATCGATACCACCGGCAAAGGCAACATCAAGATCGCCGTTGCTAAGGGATCTTGCGGCATTGATTACCGCAAGTAAAGATGATGAGCAGGCACCGTCGATGGTATAGCCGCCACCGTGCAGATCTAGGAAGTTACACACACGACCCGCAATTGTATTTGACAGAGCACCTGCCAGAGTATCTTCGGTAACATCAGGAAACACCGATTTGAAAGTCGATTCAGTGGTTCTCAGGTAGGCCTCCAGAGCCTCGCCTTCGATACCATGAGCCTTGGCTGCGGCAATCATTGTGTCCCGGAAGAATGGCCAACGCATCCGCATGGCATTGGTCCGCGTCCACTCACCAGTTAAGGTGTTGCCCAAGATCACACCGGTATTAAACTTCTTTATGGAGTCTTGATTGTAACCAGAATCCTTGAGAGCCTTAAGTGCAACATCAAGAGCAAGCCAATGAACAATATCAGTGCCTTCGAAAGTTTTCTTTGGAATGCGACGTCCCTGCCAATCGAAGTCGAAACCATCGATCACAGCGGCTTCTGTTCCATAGGTCATGTCTGGAACTTTTTTATCTGGGTTATGGTATTTATCAAGAGGAAGACGCTCGTCCGGCATTTTTCTAAACTGTTGCCGCTTGCTTAAAATATTTTCCCAGAGTTCTAAAGGAGACTTCGCTCCTGGATACCAGCAGGAAATACCAATGACTGCGATATCATCTCGTTTGTTCCTCATGTTCGTCTCCCATAGTTTCTTGTGCTTTGGATACAGGCGAGCTTCAGCTCGGATAACGATACATCTGCCGGGATTTTGAACTGGTGTGCTGCCCGTTCGACCGACGTCTGCTCTAAAAATTTTTCTTTGTTATGGGATAAGCAATCCACTGGCCAACAATCCTTGAAAGCCTGTTGCGAGCCAATCTGAAGGAATGATGAAGCTTTTAGCAGACTCGGAAATCTTGTGTGAATTAAGGGGGGTGCATAGCAAAACAGCCTGTCTAGATGCTCCTGGGAGGCTAAAAATACATTTAATCAAGAAATAACTGGGTGTTACGTAAGTTGTCCTGAATGTGACGTGATCACAAGCTTATCTGTTTTGGATGAATCGGTGTTATCTAGTTGATATAAAACAAAAAATAGCTAGAGTCGCTCTTTATATTGGCATCGTTTGTGACCCTAAAGGTCAATAAATTGGTCGCCAGCCCCCATGGTGTGATCCTTGCTTGTAAAGGTTATCCAGCATATTTGGTTTCGGCTCAAACGGGTCGACCACAGGTAAATGAGGAGTTCGATATGAGCGCTTTGATCGAAGTCAATGCTCTTGGTTTTTCTTATGGAAGCCGTGACTTTAAGCATGAGCTTTTCGATGGCTTGAACCTAAATATCCAAGCCGGTGAGTTTATCGGTCTAACTGGCCCTTCCGGCTCCGGAAAGTCGACCCTACTTAATATCTTGGGCTTGATTGAATCCATTCAGCACGGCGATGTTCGCCTGATGGGTGAGTCCCTTAAAAGTGCCAGTGAAGATCGTAAGAACTACCTTCGTCTGAACACGCTAGGTTTCATCTTTCAAGACTTCCATCTTATGAATACTCTTACGGTACTAGAAAATGTTCAGTTTTTTGCCTCCCTACAAGGTCTTGATGAAAGACAAGCAAGATTGCGAGCCCTCCTTGCACTAAGGAGGGTAGGAATGCTAAAGCACTATCGCAAGAAGCCTTTTGAACTATCAGGTGGGCAGCGGCAGCGAGTGGCTATTGCAAGGGCCTTAGCGAAGCGTCCTCAAGTACTGATTGCTGACGAACCTACCGCAAGCCTGGATCAAGATAGCGGCACCGTGGTTATGGAAACGCTACGTTACCTCAATGAAGCACTTGGGGTAACGATCATTGTTGCCAGCCACGATAGTATTATAGACAGCTACGTGCAGCGAACGATTCATATGGTGGATGGTGTGATTGTTGATCATGGAGGAGCGCATCATGCAGCTGAAGTTTTCGCTACTTAATGTGAGCCGCAACCGTCGTCGCTCATTGGTGTGCTTGATCAGTATAGCTGTGAGTGTATTCGGCCTCTACTTTTTAGATGGTTTTTTTACTGGTTTGATTGCCATGCACCGAGAGAATTCCATTCACTCTCGATTTGGTCACGGCCAAATCTTCCAAAAGGGCTACTACGATCAGTCTCATGCTAAGCCTTGGCAACATTGGATTGAGAACCCAGAAGAGGTAATGACAAAAGTTTTAGAACACCCTCATGTAGAACAAGTGTTTCCACGAGTACAGTTTTTTTCATTGCTTAGCAACGGTGAAATGTCTGTAGCGGGTCGAGGAATGGGTGTCCGCGGTAAAGAGGAAGAAAGCTTCTTCAATAAGATGAATATCGTTGAAGGGAGCGTGTTATCGGATCATGATGATGGCATTGTAATTGGAATAGGCCTTGCCAAAGCTCTTGGAGTGAAAGTCGGCGATCCCGTTACTGTAGTTGGTAATACCATCTATGGCTCGATCAATGCTCTTGATCTGAAGGTGGTTGGAATTTTTCATATGGGCCTTAAAGAGGCTGACGATATGCTTTTTCAGGTGCAACTTGATCAAGCACAGACTCTTTTGGATACGAAGAAAGTCGAAAGCATATCACTTGGGAATACCAGTCACTTGGTCTGGGATCAGGTGGAAGGCTTTGTTGAAAAAAGCTTTCCTGTATTAGAGGCTCGTAGCGTTAACGTCTTGGATAAGATCTGGGCCGAAAATGGTGAAAACTTTCTCACCGCATTATTGAACATCTTTCGTCTAGTTTTTTTAGGAGTGATCTCTCTCTCCATTTATAATAGCTCCGCAAACACTGTTTTAGAGCGCACCCGAGAGCTGGGAATGTTGCGTGCTAACGGTTTGAGTGGCAGCCTCCTCGTAAAGCTAATGACTTTGGAAAGTGCCTTCCTTGCGATCGCTGGTGCAGCCATTGGGTTGCTACTCACATTGCTTGTGACTCAGATCTTCGCGGATGGGGTCCCGATGCCCCCAACACCTGGTACCAATCGAGAGTTACCAGTGGTCATTCAACTGGAATGGCTCGATGGTTTTCTAGCTGTTGGACTTGGGGTTGGTGTTTCGATTTTAGCAAGCATGAGCGCTTCATTGCAGGTGCTCTTCCTACCGATTTCAAAGGCCTTGCGAAGCCTAAGTTAAAGCTGATAGAAATACTCCCAGTTCACACTGGGAGGATCTATGAAAATAGCAATACTAACATGTCAAAAAATACTAGAGTTACCAGAGTCTGAAAAACCCCTGGTAGCAGCCCTCGAAGAGCGAGGAGCTGAAGCTATATGTGTCGACTGGCGGGATCATAATGCAAATTGGAGTGCCTTCGATGGAGTGATTCCCAAGCTTTGTTGGGACTACTATCGGCACATCGATGAGTTTCTAGCGCTGCTTGAGCAATTAGACCAACTCCGAATACCCTGCCTCAATCCAAGTAATATCATCCGGTGGAACTGCCGAAAACGTTATCTTCACCATCTTGAAAAGGCTGGTAATCTGGTTGCGCCCACAATATTTATCCAGCAGGATCAGGCTGAACTTGGCTTGAAATCCCTATATGAAACGAGCTGGCAAAAAATTGTTTTAAAGCCGGAAGTTTCAGCGGGGAGCTACCTAACAAAGGTACTTGACCTGCAACAAGATAACCTCGAACCCACCCTCAAAGAGGTCCTTAAGCATGGTGATGCCATGATCCAGCCATTCTTTTCTGAGATTGCTGACCATGGAGAAATTTCCCTAGTTTTTATTGGCGGAACGTACTGCCATGGGGTTCTGAAAAAACCAAAGTCTGGGGACTTTCGGTCTCAGCCACAATTTGGGGCAGATGTCGCGCCAATCTCCTACAATCGGGATTGGATTCATGAGGCCCGATCTATCCTTGAAGCCATACCATTTGATGCTGCCGACCAGCTTATCTATAGCCGAGTCGATGGCTTTCTTCGCGATGGAAAGTTTGTTCTCATGGAGCTTGAGCTGATTGAACCCTATCTTTTCCTGGAACACGGCAGCAGCGAAAGTGTAAACGTTTTAGCGAGAACAATTTGTGATCGTTTAAACTTGTTCAAAAATAAATGAAGGCTACACAGCAAAGTTGCTTTGATGAAAACTAGCACTTACCGAGAAAGTGCTTTTAATTTTACAGCGACTTCATCAAGATACGATTCCAGAAGTCTATACTATGAATAGTCAACACATTTAGAACGGATTATTTCTGTTAATGGAGGAGTGTCTTATGTGGAAGTCGAGTCTACTTTTATTATCGATGGCTAGCCCTTTGTTTGGGCAAGGTTTTGGCCAGAAACCTTTCGTTCAACCCTACCTCAAATGTGAAACGATCGATGGCAAAGAAGTTTGCGCCAACGTTTCAATCTCGGGAGCGACTCATCCTGGATACTATTTTCCCGATGTGGCAGTTTGCGAAGATGTCAAAACTCAGAGACCATTTTGGCCTCTGCCAGTTGATACTAAGACTGACCCAAAAGATCCTCGCCTACAAGATAAAGCCTTCATGAAAGAGCTGGCCTGGGTGACGAATCAAACCCGGTCAACAGCCTGCACCTGTTGCCACGATAGCTCTTTGGGGACTAGCTATGCAGCATGGGATATCAGTGAGCCCTTGATCTGGACGGACCAACTCACAGAGAGGGGAGTTGCGATTCTTGCTGGAGAGCTGTCGTCAGCGTCTTCTGGTGTTTTTAAGAAGGAAGATAACTTTGGCTTCGATCGGAGAATCACAGGAATCCCCTCAACCGATCCAGAGCGGATGAAAGCTTTTTTTATGAATGAGTTCAATCGTCGCGGCATCACGCAGGAAATGGTTGATTCCTACGGCGACTTTGGTGGTTTTATATTTGATCGAGCTCGCAACCAGGTGCCAACCTTATGCACACCCGAAGAGGAAGGTCTTCTTTCCAATGGGACAGTGGCTTGGTCTGGTGGACCAGCTCGCTATGTCTATATTCTGCCTGCCTTAGCGCCTAACCCACTTGTGCCACCCAACTCAGACACTCCAGAGGGGACTGTATGGCGATTGAATGTGGATCATCGGGCTCCCGCCTTAGAGTCTGGTGTAACTTATGGCGGGATTCCCCAGGGCAGCTATCAAGCTGTACCAGTGGCTGATCAAGTTGCTCCTCCCTTGGTATCCGGCCAGGTCTATCGCCTCTATGTTTTGAAGGATGTCTTGTTTCCTCTGACAAACTGTTTCTTTAAGGCTCCATAATTCCTAGTGCCTAGCCGAGAATTCAACTTGACTTGGCTAGTTGAATTCATCGAGCAGGTGTTGTGAGATCAACACCTGCCATAATATGAGGCCTTTTAAAATTCAAACTGTCACCTCTCGATTATCCTTGTCGAACTCTTAGAATCAAGCAACTAGTATGGGGCTTCGCGGCTGACAAGCCCCACGAGTGAGTCAAGATTCCTAGGAGGTACCAATGTATAGCATCTATAAATCCGATCTATGGCCTGTCCAAGACAAGTCGAAAATCCAGTTATATTCCTTAGCTACTCCCAATGGCCGCAAGGTTAGCATCGCACTTGAAGAGCTAGGTCTCGATTACGAAGCCCACAAAGTTAATATTTTAGACAATACTCAGTTTCGTGATGAATTTGTAGAAATCAACCCAAACAGTAAAATCCCCACAATCATTGATCCCGATGGGCCAGGGGGCGAGCCCATTGCAATTATGGAATCTGGTGCAATCCTCATCTATCTGGCAGAGAAAACTGGTAAGCTTTTGCCAGATGATCCTCGGCTGAGGAATGAAACATTGCAGTGGCTGTTTTTCCAAATGGCAAGTGTTGGACCAATGTTTGGTCAGTTCGGGCATTTTTATAAGTATGCCGGTGAAAAGTGTGACCACCCTTATCCAACGGAACGATACACCAACGAGGCGAGGCGGTTACTGGGTGTGCTTGAGAAGCGATTGACGGGGCGAAAATTCTTGATGGGCGATCAGTATACCATTGCAGACATTGCAACCTTTCCTTGGGTGGGCTGCCTGGATTGGGGCTATGATGCTGTAGACCAGCTAGGTCTTGGCGAATTCAAAGAAGTTATGCGGTGGCATGATGCTTGTGATAGTCGAGATGCAAGCCAAAGAGGAAACAAAGTCTGTGGCTTTGATTGATTCAATAAGTCTGCTATGAACCTACGGCGCCCTGTGGTGCCGTTATTCTTCTTTCGATTGTTTCGCAACCCATCATTAATGAGTGATATTTCATACAGCTCGAAGGGTTTTTCATCCACAAACATATTCAATTCGCGCGAAGCTCTTAAGCTAGGAGCGCGGGCTAGCACGAGTTTCTCAAAACTTGTCCTCATTGATGCGGCTGAATTTTGTGGTCTGGAACTTGCTAATCTTAGGTGTCGGCGCAAAGCATGTGATCAATAACTGCACCGTAGTTCAACTAACTGAAAGAAAGAGAGAAGTATGGATTCAACTATTTTTGAAGAACTAAGAAACGATCATCAAAAGCAAAGAACGCTGGTTCAGATTCTTGCCAAAACAAGTGGTGATTCCGAAGGGCGCCGAGAGATATTCGAAAAGCTCAAGAATGAACTTGAAGCCCATGCAGCAGCAGAAGAAAAAACGCTTTATGCTGAGATGATGAGATATGATAACACCCTAGAGAAAGCGAGACACAGTGTCGCGGAGCATAAAGAGCTAGATGACCTCTTAGAGAAAATGGAGGAGACTGACTATAGCTCTCCAGCATGGATTGCTATCGCTAAAAATCTGGAAGAAAGGCTGATCCACCATCTCAATGAGGAAGAGCAGGAAGTTTTTAAATCTGCCGGCTATGCCTTAGGAAAGGAAAGCAAACAGCTGCTGGGGAAGCAATATGTGCAAGAAATGCAGGTCCTAAGATAGGGCCTAAAATCATTTCACAGGTGAACCCGAGATAAGATTCTGAGCACAGTCAAGCGTCTGGCTCAGAGTCTCGTTTATATGCCCTCAAACCTCTACTGTTGAGTTACGGTAGTCTTCCTACGATAAGCGCCACTATAGCAAACGTTTAGGCCGCTGCTTCACTGGTAGAGCTTTGCTTCACCGGCTCGAAGAAGCTCTTTAGTGTGATTGTAGTGACAGTTCCTCTACCTGGCTGGCTGCTCAAGGATATGGTCCCACCCGCTTCAATAGCTGCATCTTTTAAAGCGCCCATTCCGACACCCCGTCCTGATATTTCGCTGACGTCTTCCTTGGAGGAAAAGTCAGGTGAAAAAACTAATTCAATAGCTTCTTGATCACTCAGCTTCGTTGCTTCGGACTCGGTCATGATGCCTTTCTTAACAGCCACTTTGCGCATGATACTAGAGTCAATACCCCTTCCGTCATCTTCTAGTTTTATAGTTAGATCGTTTTGATCTTTGGAAAACGTGAGTCGAATGATTCCTTGTTCCGGCTTGTCTGATCTTTCGGAGGGGGCCTCAATGCCATGGTCCACAGCATTATTTACTGCGTGAATAAGATTCTTTAAGATTCCCCTTAAAGGCTTGGGGTTGATTATGAGATCCTTATTCACTATTTCAAAGGATACTTTTTTGTCGAGCTTTTTAGCTAGCTGCAACGCTCTTTCTCTGAAATGCTCCGTAAGCTTCTCAGTGGTAAAAGTTGTGACTTCATTAACCCAATCGCGAAGAAAGTTGGCATTTTCATCTTTTTCATCATAGTCTGATATAAATTTTTCAAGTTTCGCAATATAATTTTCCGAAACCTCATAGATAGCTTGATCACCATTGCCGAAGACTATGCCGAGGGTATCTTCTATAGCTAATTTCACGTCATTCATATTTTCTTCGATGGCTGAAAGGTGACTTAGTTCGATGGTAGATTGCCCTTCGATATCGTGGATCATCGCGCCCAATTCTTGCAGGCCAATAGAGAGAAAGTTGCCTTTAAACGTGTGAAGTATCTTCCGAACATCGGACGTCTCATTTTTTTCTAAAAAACTTTTGGCTCTGTTGATATCTCTTGAGAACTCAGCGAGTAAGAGGGCGAAACTATTCTTGTCCGTTGCGATTCTAAATAGAGCGTTTTTCCAAACCGCTTCTTTCTTCGAGGCAATCAGTTCCGTTATCTCTTCTATTGTTGCAAGAATGTTCACAATCTCATTTTTTGAGTTTCGCACCACAGAATACTTTGCTTGATAGACTTTATCGCCGATTGTAAAATCACTGGGTAGTTGGCCGATGGTAGCTTCTTCCGGCATAAAATCTGCGAAAACTTGTTCAACTCCCATGGCAAAGGCTTGTCGCTCGCTATCGTCGTTGAACATGAGTTGATCGATTTTTTCGCCAGTAATGTTTCTCTCTAGGAATATTTTTGTGCACTCTCTACTAAAACCATCCAAGACATTTAGATCCTGATCGAATGCTATCAAGCCGGTTTTAACGTTATCAGATATTACAGCCATATCATTCACAGCTTTCCTTAGCTTTAGGAGGCTCGCTACTGCGTGAGATAAGGCTTTCATAGCATATTTTTGCTCGTCGGAGAGTTTTTTTGGTTGAACATCAAAGACACAAAGTGTTCCAATATTTTCTCCGTCAATGGGTAGAGGATAGCCTGCGTAGAAGCGGATGTTAGGTGCTGAAACGACGATAGGGTTGTCATGAAAGCGCTCATCAAGGCTGGCATCTTGAATTTCGAAAAGGTCATCTTGCTGAATTGCGTGACCGCAAAAGGACTCCTCCCGAGGCGCTTCGATCAGATCAACGCCGTGCTTTGACTTGAACCAGTTTCTATCTCCGTCTAAGAAAGCGACCAGTGATATGGGGGATTCGCAGATTATACTGGCCAATTTCGTAATTTCATCATAGGCTGCTTCAGCATCTGAATCTAGAACATCGAGAGTATTTAATCTAGCTTGACGCTCTGCTTCATTGGGGCCTATGGGTGCTTTTATCATAGATTCGATTTCCTTGCTTAGACATGAAAGCTCCATAGTTCTCGACATAGAAAGACGTAAACCTGAGCTATTTTTATGTCCGACTCTAAGTCATTCATAAAAATTCATTTTGCCCATAACCCTTCTGTCAAAGACTCAGTTCTTTATCACTGCTATCCCTAATGCTGCGGCTATCTGGACTATGAGTATGTTTTTGTAGCGTAGTTCGACCAATTAGATATTCAAAGAATGAAAAAATATAGCAGAATTCTGCAATATCATTCTCCGTTCCACATCACTATCTGTTACCTATGATAGTGGCTATGACAAAATAGCTGCTGTCTAAGATAATTTTGTAGACCCTTGAAAAGGGGTCCATTGCATTCACAAAAAGGACGAGCAAATGCACAAACTTCCAGTCTCTCTTATTCTGCTTGGAGCAGTAACTTCTTGCGGCGATAAATCAAGCAGTAACACTCCTGACCCAGTGCCACAGAAGCCCAAAGCCCCGGTGTCTGCTATGAAGAACCTCGTTGGTGAATGGCAGCTTCCTTGTAGTGAGCTAGAAGCTACAGATGGCCCATTTGAGGGCTACGAAGTCTATTCGACGTATGATATCTTGGTAACAAACGAAAATGCGATAGAACTCAAGGAAACTCTATTCGAAGACGAAGCATGTGAAATTAAATTTGCATCGTCTGTGAAATCTGGAACTATCGCTGCAACTGATAGCGAGAATAAATTCCAAATTAGTTTCACTCAAGAAGATAAAGTCGTTTTTGATGCTGATGTTAGTGCAGAGTCATTGGCACTGTTGGAGCAAAACCTTTCTATTTCCTGTAATGGTGATGAAATTGATGATTGGGATTACAATAAGCCAGTGACCTGTCAGTTTAAGAAGGCCGAGACCCTGGAAAGAACAATCGAAGTCAATGCTGACAAAGGTACATTGAAGGTTGTTGAAGATCAGGATGTTTTCAAGAAAGTCGTCAAGTAGCTTTTGAAAGAGGCTTAAGGTAGTCCTTCTTCGTTGCAGGCGCACTTGTATGTGCGCCCCGAATAGGTAAATCTATACCGTTTTCCCAACTTGCTCATTGCGATCTGATGGGAACAGTGCTTCGATCGCTAAAGCAATCTGTTTTCTTTTCATTGGCTTGGAAATGAAGTCGTCCATACCAGCCTCGGTGCATTCGTGTCTCTGCTCTGGTAGAACATTTGCTGTCATGGCCACAATTTTCACAGTATCCGAGTCGAATATTTGCCGGATTTTTTTCGTAGCTTCAATCCCACCCATAACTGGCATCTGCATATCCATGAAAATTAAGTCATAAGGCTTACTGCTAACGGCTTCCACAGCTATTTGGCCATTAATCGCATAGTCAGCCTCTATGCCCAGCTTTTTTAGAAAAACCATCATTAGTTCACGATTTAGATCATTGTCCTCTACCACCAAAACTTTCAAGCCTAGGCTGGAAAAATCATTCGCTCTCTGCTTAGAATCTATCGCCTCACTAATCATGGCCTTCTTTGCAGGAATGCTTAAGGTAAAATTCGAGCCTTGCCCTTCAATACTAACGACGGCTAAATCTCCGTTAAGGAGTTCCGCTAATCGCTTACTAATGGTAAGGCCTAGCCCAGTACCACCATATTTACGACTTATGGACGAATCAGCCTGTGTGAAAGAGCTGAAAATAGTTGCGAGTTTGTTCTTAGGAATCCCAATACCAGAGTCTACAACGGAGATGTCGAGTTGATATAGATCACCTTTTATAGAAGTTGTTTTGGCTGAAATCGCGACAGGATGACCTTCACTAAATTTAATTGCATTGTTTACTAAATTGCATAGTATTTGGAAAACTCTCGATTCGTCGGATTCTAAGACATCAAGATCAAGCTGTGAAAGATCCGTTTTGAATTCTATATTTTTTTCGGAGGCTTTAGATTTATATAGACTTATACATTTCTCAATTGTATCTGTAACCCTAAAAGGGGCTTTTCGAATCTCAAGTTTGCCAGACTCAATCTTAGAAAAATCGAGAATATCGTTGACTATAACCATGAGATTGTCGGCGCAGGAAGATATGGTGTCAATATACCTCTTTTTTTCCGGTGAGAAGCTCTCTTCGGAAAGGAGAGATGTGAGGCCAATGATGCCATTCAAGGGCGTTCTGATTTCATGGCTCATATTCGCCAGGAAGCTAGATTTCACCTTTTCACTTTTGATAGCGATATCTCTAGCAATTTCCAAGTCTGCTGTCCTCTCTGCAACTTTCTTTTCTAAGATCTTCTCAGCTTGTTGTTTTTGGATAAAGGCAGCTTCTACTACAGCTTCCCGACCACTGATTACAAGAAGTAGTGTATTGAGAAGCGAGACAAACAACAAACCAACAAGTGATAGGAACCACAGTTTCCACGATTGATCTCTCATGATGGATTCAGATTTTAAGCTGGTGATGATTTCAAAGTCTCTCGCACCGAAAGAGAATTTTCTACTTGTCGAGAATTTATTCTCGGAATCAAGTGATAGAGTCTCATAATAGGAGATAGGATGATTTTCCTTGGTACTACTGTAGACCAAAATTTCAGATGTGTTAGGTGTGCGATCGATGACGAAGAGGTCCATTCCTTGTTTATTGAGCCTTTGTAGTGACGTTTCTACCATGACTTGGATGTCGATGACGACTACCAGAAAGCCCATAACACGGGTAAGGTTTGGTTCTTCAATATTTCTGTTTTTGAATACTGGATAAAGCAAGAGCATGCCATCATGTGTTCTTTCGCCTTGAACGAGACTAATGATCTCTGTTGTCACAGGGCCTTTTATTTGGACAGCTCTGTCAATGGCTAGCTTCCGCTTAGGGTTCGAATAGATATTCAAGCCCAAAGCTTTAATATTTCTTTCCCTAGGTTCGATATAGGTTACTACTACATAGTTTGAATGCTGATCTGCCGGCACTAAGCCCTCTGCTGTTTTGTCGCGGATCTCAAAAGTATTTGAACCTTTTTCTTTCATCCAGGTTTCGAAAGATTTTCGCTGTTCGTCGGAAAGAACTCGATTCCAGGATAGAGCCAGGATCCCCGGATTAAACCGGAGAAAGTGATCGGCTATCTCGGCGAATTTGGCTTCATTAATGCTTCCTTGAAGTTTCACGAAACTCTCAAAGATGGTGACATTCTTCGAATACTCTGAGAGTCTTTGGATTATGGCATGGTTGATATCATCAGCTGATTCTTGAAAGACTAGGTTTGCCCGTTGGATCTCCCATTCAAGGCCCTTTTGAAAGAAGAAAGCGACTCCCAAAAATGCTATGGTCAGTGGAACGACAACCGTGAGTCGTCGTCTTTTCCATAAGGAGCTTTTAGGGTTGAAGAAGCAGAGAGTAATGGGGGCGAAAACCAGGACTCCGAGGGTATTTCCGACCCACCAAGTGAGCCACGTAGTAGCTAAGCCGTCTGAGTTGATTGCATCTTGATGGTAGAGAGTTGTTGTGCCCACAGAAGGGCTTATTAAGCATGAGATAGGTCCGCCAATAATCATGAATTTTACGACCGTACTAAATGACTTGAGGTCGAGATCTCGTTGGGTGACGGTTTTGACGATTTTAAAAGCCACGAGGGCCTGGATACTCGAACCAAAGGCAATCGATGCTCCTGTTACAAGGGTATTGAGGTTCATGGCGTCACTAAAGCTGCCGCCGCTAGAGATGAGTAAATTAAGTGTAAATGAGCCTAAAAACACGCCCCCAATGGCTCTATATCCCCAGAGAAGGCCAGCTGAAAGTGCTAACCCCGAAGGTGGCCAGATGGAAGTCGCGAAGCCAGGTGGAATGGCAAAGGTGAGACCCAGAGTCCCGAGAAGATAGTATGCAATTGCGATCAACATGACGACCGCAATATCTTTTAGTACAGAATTTCCCATATCGTTCCGAATAACTCTGAGTGTGATCTCCGGATGATTCCTATTAGCCCGATCGGTAGGGTAGGGAAAGACTTAATTTTACCTTTCAGAATTCATTGTTCAGATGTGGTAACATTCAAAATTACGAAGCTAATGCCTTCAATTCTTTATGATCGCCATGAGAATCCTAGGAAATATTTCAGCAGCTCCTCTGGCTACGTAATACAGGAAGCGCGAACTAGGTTGAATATTGATATGATGGTGATAATCGTAGCGGTGCTGCCATTGTCGTCTAGGTTTTATTTGAAATGTGAGGTTGAGTCCATAGGCAAGAACTAGGTCTTGGTTGTTCTTGATCATATGACTCCCTATATCAAGGTGCTTCGCCCTAGCGAACAATCCAAGCTTAAGACTCTCACTATGATAGAGGTTGCCTTGAATTCCTAAATCATATCTCACTAGGGAGTACGAGCTTGCTTGCCCTGTAAGATAGCCATCCTCATACAAGTAGTCGGTGGCTGAGCCTACAGCTACCCCTAGCCATGTTTGAAATCGCCCCGGATGGTAGATGAATCGGGTACCGATGGTGTAGCCTTCACTTTCAGCTTTGGTCAATGGCTTTTGTCGGAGTTATGAAAGCTAATGGCTCCCATGGTTAGATCAATGGATGTTGTTTCAGAAAGAGTCGTCCCCATGGTAACTTCTGCTTCACCCATCCGGTCGTAATATCCAGGCCCGGAAAATTGAAGGATTCCTCCTTCCATCTGAAACCCCAGTCTAGCATCAGCAAGCGCAGGTTGAGTATGGATGATGAAAAATACCCAAGGTATGATTGATAATAGTCTCATGGATGATCCTCCTAACCTTCAGTAAGCAAGAGGGAGTCCAGAAAATATATTAATATATACAGATCATTACGCTTATAGACTGACTATATATATGTGTCTATATAACCACATGTGAGCAGCCCAGGAGAGATTGACGGCTTCCCCGTAGATACCTTAATAAGCCCTCGACACCCTTGCGATTCAAAACTCGCTACGTACGGAGACTCTTTATAGTCGATTTCATTGTAGGAAGGGTTCCCATCCGCTTGTACTTCTTTCTCAACCAGATCATTTGCATCTATGACTCTCAATTCAAAAGTTTGATCGGAGCGAGTTGGGCAGATGAAAAGTGGGATTCGCTTTCTTCCACCTGTGGGAAAGAAAGATGCGCCTATAACAGGTTCCGACTCGACGATTTCTCTAGTTTTTTCATTTGTCAATTCATAAGTAACAGGATGTATAGAGCTGAAACAAATTTTTTAGACTCAAAGTTTTCTCCTATCGCGTAAGAATTGCTTTAGTCGCAAATGTTTTTCAGGAAACAGGCTTGGATACTGTAAGTTTTCTATATAACACATGTCAGCTTAACTTCTATTAGCTGGCGCGATATGGTCCAATACCTGCGCAACCCTCTGTGAAATATCTCCCGATATCTCTACGACTCTTGCGCTGCCCAGAAGCTCGTCACTATCATTGAAGAGTTCGTGAAGAATTTCGTCCACCTGGCCTCGGAATTCGAGGTTTTCCTCGTCAGGGACTTCGATTCTATCAGGCTGCTCTATTGGAATATAGAAAATGTAATCAAGAGCATCGATCTCTTCCGTAATAAGCTCTTGCCAATGGGAAGGATCAATGTCTTCACCTTGAGCTTTTGCAAAAGCCAAAAAGTCGAGGGGACTGCGATCGAATATCGAAAGACTGGGGCTGGAACTGATGAGCGAATTTAGATAATTCAACTGGTCTTCATATTCGTCAACGGTGGGCGGATGAGAAAAGCTGTGTCCATCCTCCTCCATCAAATGATATGGTTCTGAAAAAGTCTCGTAGCCCTTCAAGGCAGTCGATAAGCTTTCAACTAAGCTTGTTTTTCCGACGCAAAAGCTTCCAGAAATGGCGATTCTCACGGCAGTGTCCTTTCGATGAATATTTACTGAGAAATTTGAGCGAGAAGGTTTGTTCGTTTTCAATCTTCTGAAATGATACAGGAAGAATCAGCTAATCCACTAGCTGTTGGAGTTAGTAGCTGTTTGCGATGTGATAAGCAATAGTTTTCGAAATAGCAAGCTACTCGTGGATGATTGCTATATTAACCAGTAAGATTTCAAAAAGCGCCTTTTCTGATCCTACCTGATCTGCGGTAATTCGCAAATTTGATGGAATTGCCAATGATTTCGGTGATTCAAGGTTGATGGTAAAAGCCATCGGAAGCTGGGTGACAAACAGCCGTCCGGCAAAATGGAGTGTCAGGACCTTTAGTGCAAGCCTTGGGATTCATTCACGATGTCCCCCCATGTCCCCCTATCAAAATTGATTTTGATGCTCAGGCCAGTTAATCAAATTCTTATCGAAGAGAGATCTTATCCGAAACTTATCTGTAAGGAAGATACTGTGAGAATTTCAACCTTAGTACTATTGGTAGCTACGACTGGAAGTATGGCAGGATTGGCAACAGCTGGAAGTAAAATATCAGCGAACCAAAGCATTAACCTTCCTCGCTACGATAGCAACGGCAATCAGATCGGAACCCGTACTGTCAGAGCGCAAGACCTATGGAATGAAGTGGATGCCTGGCAAAATGAAACTTATCAGCGCTATCAGAGGACGAGCGGTGTCGAACTGATGACAGCTCAGCCCACAGTTTTCGCTGATGGCGAACGACACGAGCAGTGGACGATTCCTCAAGAGCCAGCCCAACAGCTGAAGCTTAAGGAACAATCAGAGCCTATCTATACGACTATGCCTGTTGACCCTGGTCCTGTCTTCTGGCCACAACCGGCTAATACACCTAGATACCGTCAAACTAGTATGAGTAATAACTTCGGCAATAGCGGAACCTTCAGCGTACAACAGCTTGCCAACTTCAATACCTCTGGCAATATCAACAGTGTAAATTACTCTGATAACTTCGACGTCAATGGCTATGTCTTTGGTGGGCGAACGTCTCTTATTTCGAAAACCACTCGTAAGACATCCACAAAGACCTCCAAAACAACAAGAACCGATGTCAAAGCTATGGGCACGACGTTTTATGTGACTCAGAACGGATATGTTAGGAACTACAACGCTAGTGTTTCTCGTAGCTATCGCAAGACGAAGCTATTCTTTGTTGGAGTTCCTGTTTCTGTTGGAGGCCGAGTTTCTGGAACTATGGGAGCTAATATCAACTATAGCACTAACTTCATGTCAATTAGTGGCGGTATCAACCCCTATGTAAACACAGGTGGCCGAGTCGATGCCGGTATTAATCTGGTGTTCGTTAGTGCGGGAGTGCGAGGAACTCTTAGATTTATCAATGCGAGCGTGAATGCTGGATTTTCAGCCGCAGTAAACGCTTCGTCACGCCTTCTGACAGGTAATCTTAACGTGTCTCAGTCTCACGACTTGTTGAGTGGAAAGGTCTCCGTTTTCGCTAAGATCTTCTACCTCTTTGGTTCAAAAACCTTTACTCACGACATATTCTCTTGGAATGGTATCCGATCAAACTCAACACTGATCAACCAGAATATCTACTCCCAGCTTTAGCAGTAGAGAAGAAATCGACACAAACGAAGGGTGGGTGGTAACTTGGTGAGCCCACCCACTTCATCTGATCAAGGAGAGAACTATGAAACTGAAGTCAATGATCCTAGCAGGAGCAATAGCTGTTTGTCTGGCCTACATTGTTTTGCCAGATAGGAACCCATCGCAATCACCTCGACCTGAGCTATCGGCTGAGCAAGAGGTGAAAAGTGCGGAGCATGTCGACTTCAGTTTTCCATTTCAACCTGGTGAGGAGCGAGTTTATGAAGGCTCGATCCAGTTTGAGCTTCAGATGGAGCAAAACCAATCGGTGCAGACTCAAGCCTTTGCCTTAGCCATGGACCTCCATCTTCAGAGCCATGAGATTGTTGATGATCAGCTCTTCTGGAGTATGAGGGCCCTGCAGGTAGAGGTTAAAGGGGCGCAGACCATCGAGGGGGCGTTACCTAGCTCTACCGAGGCGATCTATTTTCGCTCGCAGGGTGGATTGATCGAAGAAATTCATACCCCAGAAAACGGCAATGAGATGCTTCAAGGTCTTATGAAAAGCATCGCCCTCAGAATGCAGATCGAGACCCCGAGTCATGCCACACAGCCGCTGCCTTTCCTATGGCAGGGCAGCGAACTTGATAGCAATGGTAAATACCAAATATCCTATAGTGCCCGTGGGCCACAAGGTGAGGTGAGGTTACTTAAATCTTATGATGGCCTAGCCAATGATCAGAACCTACTGCTAGCCAATGGTAGTCATGTGGAATTTACCCTGAGCAAGAACGCTTCTATGATTGAGCAGTTCCGTTTCGACTTTGGCATCAGAACCGATGACAGCATGCTTAAAGTGGATGCTCGCCAGCAGGTAGCATTTAAACTATCTCATATCAATCGTGGCTTGCCCATTGGGGATGTATCCTTGAAGAGTCAAGAGAAGTTTGCTGTGTCAAAGCCTAGCAGTCTACCAAGCTATGGCAGTCAAAATAAAAAGAAGCGTATGCAAGATATGCTTGGGGGTGCTAGCAAAGCTCAAGTCCTAGCTCTTGTAGGCGATTTAGAAGACGAGCATGATGTTCGCGTTAGCAACACGTTCGACAAACTTGAGGCCCTCCTATACCTTCATCCAAAACATGGTAAGGACTTGTTAGATTACTTAGACCAGAGAATGAATGATAAGAATATCTCAGCTCAATTGAGCCTTATTATGGGTGCGATCTCGACGATGGAGGCTAAGGATATTGAAGAGGCTCTACTTGATTTCGCCCAGCGCTACGATCGCAAGGATGTTGAGCTACAGACCTCCTTCGCACTTGCTGAGCTTAAAGGTAGCTCCGATAAGGTCTATGATCATCTCCATAGCATGAGCAAAAGTCCGGATTTAGATACCCGATCCACGGGAATGCTGTCTCTAGGTGTTCTTGGTAGACAAGGTCATCATCGCGATAATGTGGGCGCTGTTTTAAGGGCACAATTAGAGCGTGATAAGAGCGATAAAGGGCTGGCCTTAGCCGCGCTCAATAACAGCCGAGACAGCAATAACTTAGAAGTCAATCTATCATACATAGATGATCAGGATTCCTATGTTGCCTCACAAGCGGTGTACGGGCTAGGGCAAACCAATCAAGGGGAAGCCTATCAGGCTCTGGTCAAGATTCTCAAAGGGGAGAGCCGGGAAGCCGTCCTACAGACAGCAGTCGACGCTATGGCTGGCCACCTCGATCAGGACGGTGCGGTATGGGAGCTAATCAACCTTGCGACAAAGAAAGTTTCTGATCATTTAATGATGCGCATCGTAAATGTTCTAGCTGGTTCTCGCTCCCCAGAAGCCCGTGACTTTGTCGAGGCATTAGGTCAAGAAGGTAGTCGTTCGCAAGAAGTGCAGCGTCACGCTCAAAGAACTCTTCTCACTATGTCTTCTTAGACGAACGATCGATTGGTACTGTCTTTAGAGTTCCTGCCAAGGTTCGCCGCAGACAGTTACCGCATCCCGGTAGACTTCAACAGTAAAAAAATTGACAACTTTACTTGATAAAATTGACTGCTTGTTGAATATCGCCAGGCAGTCTGCTTTAGGGTAGCGTTTGGATGGGTATAGGAGTCCCTCATAACCTTCAGACTGATACTGAAGGCCAATTTTTTGAGATTCGAAGTAGGGTGGGTCGTCGTGAAGATGCCAGTGATCTCTTGTGAATGATCGTAGGTCTCCTACCAATGGGTTTTCAACCGCTGCCTTGCACATGGCTCTCTGATAGCAAACGTAGGCCTCATCGGGAACCATATCGACCCGTGCCTGACGGCAGAGGTGGTAGATGATTTCTGCGCGGGAAGCCTCTTCTTTATCAATGGCAGCATACCAAACAGGAAAGCTACCATCTGTGTACCGCGAAGGTGGAACCACCACTCCTTCAAAGCAGAACGAAAGATCTTCCGGGTCATTGTAGTCATACCAACGGTCTTTATAGGCCTGGTCTTGATCGATACCTGAGCCGTGGTCAGCCCAAAACTGAACCAGTTCGATCTCATCTTCCGTGAGATCGTCGCCATAAAGGTGGCGCTTCGGATGATTGGTAGGAATGTTGCGGTAGGCATGACTCGTTGTGTAAGGAGCTTTCTCGATCATCATATACAGATCCCATCTGTGCCTTAAGTTCGATTAGATTCAAAAGATACGAAGCCGCGTCGGCTAAATTAATTCCGGTATGCTGCCTACACGCCAGAGATCCATCAAGCGACGCACTTGAAACAAGCGCACACCAGTTTGAAACATATCTTCGGTGATGAAGTCGATAGCGCTTGCACCTTGAAAAGCCTCTCGCTTGACCTTCAGCCAATTGGATTTGACTTTGGGGTTCACAGGATACTGCACTTCAAGACATTTCTTGATGCCAAGCAACTGACCGACACGGGCATAGGCTTCGGCCTTCTGTGGTATTTTCCGAGTGCGACTCAAGTTGGAAACCTGCGCTGTGGTAACATCGAGAATTGTGGCGACTTGCTTGTTGCTAAGGTCATATTCATCCACAAGTCTCCAGAAGACCTTGCCCAAGGTCGCTGTATTTTCGGACGACAGTGCTTGGAGCTTGGCTCGGTTGCTTTGTCTTTGAGAGTTCGTTAGCATTTCGCACCTCCTTAGTCCCTTTATACCATATATCGGCAGTAAATATCAAATATTTGATATAAAAAATAATATATAATTATATCATCTACTTATGAAGTCTAAATATTTGATACTTGCTGGATTAGAGGTGCTCTGGGCCGTGCCTTAGTACCGATTCTATAGGCTAAGTGGGTCGCCTGCTGATCGTTTCGAACCTTGAGTTTCGTGGTTTCCAAGTCGATCAGTTTGTAGCTGATTTGCAGCTCTGTGGGTAAGCCGTGATAGACTGTCTGCTGAAGGGTGATGATATGATTTTCTTCGAGACCTTCAGCGAGGAATAGTTTCTTGCGAATGGATTCATAACGGGTGGCGTGAACCACAGCTGGCCCCCAAAGATCGTGGCGAATTGCGCCAGACTTTGAGAAGTAACCCCTCACGGTACCTTTAGCAATGCCGATGGAGCAATGCACCTCTTGCCGACAGCCTTTGGGATTCATTAATTTATGAAACAATAACGTCATGTTTTCTGCTAGTTGGACAGCGTCTTGGGAAAGGTTGTCCCCGATGTTGTCGAATGGATAGCCAATGGAGCAAAGAAAACCATCGCCCATCTCTTTGATCATGTAACCAGTGCTTGCCAATTTCTCAATATCGTAGCCATCCATCATAATCGCTCGACAATGGGACATAAACTCTTCCCATGAATGAGCAAAACTTTCTTCCTCAATAGCGGAACTGTTGATTACGTCAAATGCAAGTATACAGGCCTCCTTCTCTCCTACTGGCATGGTGTTTTCTAACGTTTGCCCAGCTTTCATTTGCTTGAGTTGATGGGGAAAGAATACTTTTGCGAGTTGGCCGTAGCTGTGCTTCCGCTGCCGTTCTGATTGGTAGATTTTCTGACCCATCGCGACCATCATAAGAATATTTTCAATCAAGGCTCCGCTTTGCATACCGCCTAGGTAGTCAAGGTCGCTTACCATCCCTTGATTAAATAAAACAGTCATCAAGACGCCGATGAGGAAGGTTCCAAAGGCTACCGAGTAAATATAGGCGTGAATCTGCCTTTCGCGGAGAGAGATGATGATTCCACAAAGCAAGCAGAATGGTGAGCCGAACATCGATGTGACGTGAACCATTAGAAAACCAAGCTTGCTATCGAAAATAGATACCAGCACGTTGATCACTGAGAAAGCTAGCAAGACCTTGGCAATTGCATAAAGTTTTTTATATCGCTTCAGGTTGAGAAATTCCATTGAGAATAAAAGTGCAAAAAGACCCATCAGAGATGCTGTCACAGCGATTCCATCATTGCTACCCCATATCTGTCTAGCTATATTGGTGACACTATAATTCCAGAGACCCAAAAAGACGAGATACATGATGTAGGACAAATAGGTGCGATCTCTATATGCAAGAAAGACCAAAAGATTGAATAGGATACTCATCCCGATAATCGAATAGGTCATGGTGTAATAGTTCTTGGTTTCTAGTTCTCTGATGAAGTATTTTGTTTTTGAGCGCCAAGAAAATACAAGTAGGTTGCTTGTTAACCCATCACCAATTCGGATATGAATGCTAGCCTCTTGATGCGGCTCGATCTGAGTTGAGAAAAAACGTTCTTGACGCCCCCCAATAACCATTCTGTCTCGAAGTTGACCATTTACATAAAACTCAGAAAAGTCAAATGGCCAGGATAAGGCGTCTAGCACAAAAGTTTGGCTTTTGTCCCCAGAGTTTGTGACATCAAACCGAACCCAGACTGGTTTGGTGGCGCGCAAACTTGAACCAGGATTCCGCAATATGATGTAGAGAAAGTCGTTGTCGAAAAACTTGCTTGCAAAGGATGGTTCTATCACCTGATCGATAGTCTCATCGCCAATATACACGGATGCATAAGGCCCTAGCCACGCGCCCTCAAACTTTTCATCATTAATATCGATAGGTTTTTTTCCATAAGCAATGGTGCTTAGGAAAATTAGGATGAGCGCTGTTAGGGGAGTCTTGAACATCGACTACTTCCGATGAGATTACGCCTGAGTTGTCTTCGGCCTACGACCCCGCATTCGGTAAGGAATTTTCTGCCTAGGTCTTTTGGAAGGGGTGAAGCATTGATGGGATCTAGGGTCCCATCAATGCCGAGCTTTAGAAGGAATATTAGGTTTCAATGGCAAGTTCTGCATTTGCTCCACCTAGGACGCGTGCTGGAGCTTCAATGACCTCTTTCGGGGCCTTTTTGCGCCGAATATCAACAACTTTACCATTTCTAAGTTCGATCACCTGATCGCAGTGAGCTACAGTTCCCAGCCGGTGGGCGATGATCAATACAGTCTTGTCGCGACAATGCTCGTGAAGAACAGTATGGATCACCCGATCGGTGATGACGTCAACCGATGCTGTCGCCTCATCGAGGCAAATCACAGGAGTATCCATCAGCAAGGCACGGGCGAAACAGAACAGCTGACGCTGCCCGCGACTAAAGTTGCTACCGTTTTCCGCGACAGCGGCATCCAGGCCTTGCTCAAAGCTTGACACAAGATCGTGCAGCTGCACTTTCCCCAGAACATCCCAGATCTCAGCGTCGCTAAACTCTTGGAAGCGATCCAAGTTCGAGCGAATCGTACCCACAAATAGGGTTGGGTCCTGGGGAATAATCGCAATCTTCTTTCGCAAGGTATCGAGAGCGATATCACGGTGGTCCGCACCATCGATTAAGATACGTCCCGACTCGATCTCTACCAAGCGAAACAAGCTCTGGAAGAGGGTTGACTTACCAGAACCAGTGCGACCAATGAGCCCCACATTTTGACCATGAGGAATCACAAAGCTCACTCCATCAAGCACCAAGGGTAAATGTTTGTCATAGCGAAGACTCACATTTTCAAACACGATGGAGCCACTTTTGGGGTGCCACTCACGACAGCCCTCAGAGCTTTCCTGTGCCAGCGTACCGTAATACTTCAAGCGCTCCACTGCGGTAAGGCGTGATTCAACTTCACTGAAACAGCGTACAGCCATGCTCATCTGTGACGCAAAGTTTCTCGTGTAGAGCAAGGTTAAGCCAGCTAGACCCGCAGCAATCAATCCTTGCTTTGCTAGGAGCACGACTGCGATCCCCACTGCTAAGGTAATCACTCCGCTCATGACAGGCATTCTGACTGAAAACCAACGGTTGACAAGAATCATCGTCCAAAAAGTCTTCTGATTGCGCGTGGCGGCCTTATGAAAACCATTGATAAACAATTTTTCCTGACCATAAGCTCTGATCGTATCGACCCCTTCCAGGGTTTGCTTAAAATGGGCGAAAAGAGGCGATCGAGATATGGAGAACAAGCGCTTCGTTTCACGGGCTGAGTGCCGATAAGCATTCTGGACTTTCAGGTATACCCAAATAGTTGGTATCATGATGAGGGCGGTTACGGGAACAACCACAACCATGACAACAAAAGACATGAAAGCCTGAAGCCCGGTGCGTATCATCTCCTGCACATCCCAGGGCATCTCTTTTTCCACCGCATCGATATCTTTTGCAAATCGATTCAATACTCGACCCACGGGATTCTTATCGAAGAAGCTAATAGGGCTTCGAATCACGTGTTGTAGAGCTTCTTCATGAAGAATTTCACCGGCTCTCACAGCCCTCAAAGCCCATAGTCGAAATTGAGCGAATGCGACTGTCACAAGTGCTAAACTCAAGCCCCCATAGATGACAAGTTGCCAAGAATCGCCCCAGACATTGGCAAACGTAGGTGCAAAGGCATCAGTTTTGCCATCGGCCCAGTAGCTTAACCATAAGCCCTGGAGAAGTGGTACCACGGTTCCAAGCACAGCCGTACCAATCAAAAGCGGACCAATCAAACGCCGTTCCCGAGGAGTCTTGCCACTCATAGCTTTGAAGTAGTCGCCATAAACCCTTGGGTTTACTGCGCCTTCCTCGCGATCTTCGTGAGCCATAAACGCTCCGGAATGATCGTCTAGGCTTGGAGTCAGGTCGTGCTTATGTGAAGGAGCTTTTTGCTCTTCTTCATCATGATGTTGACAAAAGTCTCGAAACTCCGGGCAACGCTCCAACAGATCCGTAAAGCTACCTTGATCGAGTATCTGGCCGTCGCTCATAAAAACGATACGATCAAATGCTTCTAGGTGTTTCAGTCGATGTGTGACTAAGACACAGGTTGTATCTTGCCAGGCATCAAGCAAGAGCTGCTCCACCAAGTATGCTTCGGTAGCAGGGTCCACTGCTGACAAAGAGTCGTCTAGCAAAACGAGATCTGGCTGAGAGTAAACAGCTCGGGCGAGGCTGAGTCGCTGCTTTTGTCCCCCCGAAAGGTTCACCCCGTTCTCGCCAATTTCTGTTTTGAGACCAGCGGGGAAAAAGCGCAAGTCTTGTCTCAGCGCTGACAATTGGATGGCGCGATCGACATCGCCCAGATCGTGACCAAAGCGAATATTGTCCTCCAGTGTTTCGTTAAGAACGTAGGACTCTTGCGAAACAAAGGACACCTTTTTAATACTTGAATCCAGTTCTACGTCACCGGCTTCTAGGTTGATCTCACCTAGAATCGTGCGCAATAAACTCGTCTTACCTGAGCCGACTGGCCCAATGACAGCTACAGTTTCACCGCGATCGACCTGAAGCGAATCAATCTTGATTGCCAGATTTTCATCATCCTGGTACCGAGCTTCCACTTTGTTGAGCTGCAATGCAGGACCAACGTTCACTGAGGCTAATTCTGCTTGGCTAGTGCCCTGGCTTTCCGGAAGCTTAAGAAACTTGATCAATCTTTCGGAAGAAACCAGCGCATTGCTCACCCCAGCGATATGATCAGACAAGCGACCAAAAGGATGCTCCAATACAGAAAATAACGTGATTGATGCGAAAATAATACTCGCGGTCAACTCGCCACCTAGCAGGTGAAAGGTCGCGAATGATGCTAGGCAAGTGAGTGCCTGCGCAACAAGGCAAAGTAAGTTTGAAAGGCTAATCGCCCGGGCGAGAACCCTCTGGGAGTCAAGCTCTCGTGAACGCTTGCCAATAACTTCTTGGAGAAGCTTTGATTCCCAAACGAAAAACTTAACAACTCTCATCCCTGAAAAAATCTGAGACAGGAGGTTGACACGCTGGTCACGGTATTCCATCAGAGTCTCCTCAGATCGAATAAAGTGTGTTGAAACTCGCTTAAGAATAGGTGTTAGTAGCAGCAGGGTTCCTACCCCAACAAGAGCTGCCGGCCCCAGATAGGTGTAAGCTATAACAGTTACACCGACAAAGGCTGCAAACGCATACAACAGCTCCACAACACACCAAATGCCTTCACTCACCTGGCCCGAATCAGAACCCATGTGATTCACGATATCACCGATGGAACTTTGCTTCATACCATCTCGTGATACCTTTAGAGACTTTTTAAATACAATGGTATTCAGCCCATTGTAGGTTTTCATAATGCCCATCAAAGCTTGGTGAATCATGTGCTGCACCAAGACGCCCGCAAGAACACCGAGGCCCGCCAGACCGATGACACTGATGATGCCGTGGGCAAGGTGGGTCTCGCCTTCAAAGCTGCCGCGAATCAGTTCCAAAATATTGAAAACTGCATAAGGCATAGTCAACTCGACCAGCAAAGTGGCCAGAATAAGAATCGTCTGTAGCCTTACGTTGGTGCCTACAGCTTTGATACAGTCCATAAAAAAGTGTAAGGGCCGATCAAGCCTTAGCTTATCGAAACCCTTCGGATAGTGCTCGGTTTTTAAGTCATCGGGAAGTTCGAGCAGGTCATGGTCGCCAAGTACCTTATTCGTTCCCCGCCTGACAAGCTCAGAGCTTTGAGAAAATGTCAGTCGATGCAGAATCTGACGGATCATGATGGTCTCCTTTAAGGCAGTTCTCATCCTGTAACTGCCGTAGCGATTTTATCATTAGGAGCCGGAATATTTTAAGATGATACTCGACTCGGCTCGGGCTAAGATTAAGGTCCTGTGCAATTCGTGAAGGTGGTTGATGCTCCAGGTAGTGGCGACGAACGATTTCGGCTCGGGGTTGAACCTGCAAACCGTTGATGATTGTCGCCATGAAATCCCTAGACACATCAATGCTTAGATCCTTCATCTCTGGCACCTCCACAGCAACACGGTCCTCGCGCTGTGATTGATAGTTTGTTAATTTTGATAGCAAGCCTATGTTCACCACTTCATAAAGCTGCTTTATGGAAGGCGACTGAGCCGCCTCCAATGTGATCGAATTCATCCTATGAACTCCCCGAAGAGTCTCTGGCAAGCGACTTCCTGATTGGAGGTGCGCTCGAAGTCTCTCTTTTCGTTTAGGTCTGCGAATTGTCTTTTCTTCTTTTTCTCTTTCAGCTCTTTGAAGAACTTCAGAAGTAATAGCTGTTGGATGAAAAGTGTCATGGTTTGCCCTCCTTGCTGATTCGACAAACCACCTATTACAAGCTCTGTGCCATAGTTATTAATATAGTAATATTAGTGATTTATGGTCAATCGGCTAGAAATGCCTTGCTAAGTTCAGGCCGAATGGCCGATATTTGGCCAGGATTTTTCAAAAGGGGGACGAGAAATGGCCATAAATCGGATTTACCACTTAGACGACGACCCTTTCTATGGTGAAGAGTTTCGTGAGACTTTGACTAAGGCTAAGGGGCACTCTTTTCAAGTAACGACTTGTCTGACGGCAGAGGAGCTATTTGCTGCTATTGATGAGGAAACAGGCCCGTGCCTCATTGTACTCGATATCAATATTGGCCAAAGTAGTGTTTCAGGGGATCGGTTGGTGCAGAAGCTGAAGCAAGAGATTCCCCGAGCTATTATCATGATGTGCTCCGATATGAACGATCCAGAAACTGTGCGACGTTGCTTGGATCTAGGAGCAGACGACTTTATTTTTAAGGGTCTTGATGAAGGTGATCTGGTGGAGCGACTGGCCGCGACCTTTGCATTTTTTCAGACCGATCGCAACAAAGATCACAAGCCAAAACACTTTGTTTCTTCAACCTTGGATCAGATCAAAGCCCGCATCCCTAGGATAATCAACTCGGCTATCAGCTCGGTACATATCTTCGGCGAGTCGGGCACGGGCAAGGAGTTAGTGAGTGAATTGTTTGAGGAAGCCTTGCCATCAGGGGTTCCGTTTAATCGTATTCACTGCGGGGCTATTGCTCCAACTCTGTTAGAGTCAGAGTTGTTTGGTCATGTGAAAGGGGCTTTCACCGGAGCAAGTGCCAATAAGGTCGGATTGATTGAACAGGCTAATGGCGGTTGGATTTTCCTTGATGAGGTGGCTACCCTGACTAGTTCTGCCCAAGTCGCCTTACTTCGAGTTTTGGATAATCAAACAATCAGGCCAGTGGGTGCGGCAAAGGAGAAGCCGGTTGCCATTCGTATACTATCTGCCACAAACGAATCTCTTCCTGAACTGGTTGAACAAGGTCGTTTCCGCATGGACCTTTGGCAGAGGCTTTGTGAGGCCACCATCGAACTAGCTCCTCTTCGCGATAGAATGGATGAATTTGATGCTCTGGTGCAGCATTTTTGTAAGACTATGACACTGGGACCCTTTCATATTTCGGCGGGTGCCCTGGACATCCTGAAACGTTACACATGGCGCCACGGCAATATTCGAGAGTTGCGTAACTGCCTGCGTGCTATGACAGAAGGCGCGATGAATAAGATTCTGGCCCCAGCTGCAATACCGAAGCATATTTGGGAGTCTATAGGGGAACAAGGGCGTCCCCAGCGCCAAGACGACAATACGATTGTAATTCCGTTGCATTCCGGTGAGCACCAGGATTACGAGCAACTGAGTCAGATTCTATTGGTAGAATTGATTCGCGTCATCTTTAGTCAGAAAGGAGCCATGAGTATCCGCCAACTCTCTCAAGCTATTGCAATTCCCCGTTCTACCCTTGGTAATCGCCTGCATAAACTTGTCCAAGAGGGGCATATAGAAGATGCTGAACTGAAAACGATTCTGAAGATGTAAGGAGGTTGATATGCAAATCCTAAGTCACGATCAGGTGGAAGAACTGTGGTCGGAAATCAAAGACGGGCGTCACTACAAAATAGTCGCACTACCTCAGTCTTCAGAAGAAAAAGAGAGCGATTTAAAATTTCAGCACGATCTTCGAGGGGCCCTCAGAACCTTTCGCTTTATCGCTCAAAAAGCTATTCCAGATGATGAAAACGCTGTAAACCAAAAAAAAAGAGCTATGGTCGATCAGTATATTAAAGATTTACAGGCTCTTCTGGCTTTCTACGAAGCTTTAGGAGATGACTCATGACCAAGCGTGAAACCCTTTATGTCTATACCAAAAGACTGCCACAGATTGATGAAGTTGGACATTGGATCCATGAATTGATCCGCTACAATTGCAGTGATCGCTTGATGGAGTTTGATGGCTCCGGGGAACCAAGGCCCAGTCTTTTGGAAACCTGTGCTGTTTCCGGTGAAGGGAGTAGTTTTCGTATTCATATCAAGAAAAATGCTTTCTTTCATGATGGTACGGAAATTAAGGCAAGTCATGTAATTCAGTCTCTGATCGACTTTGCTAGCCAATCTAGTGAGGGCTTTCGCCGAGTTCTTCGCTATGAAGACCTTGAAAAGAACTTTAAAAAAATCTCTCGACATCGACTTGAAGTGTCATTGCAGCGTTCGGTGCCAGACTTTATGAATTATCTAGCGATGTCTGGCGCGTCTATCGTTCGCCAAGATAAAAAAGGGGTAGTCGATAGTGGAACTTGGCAACTTGACCATTGGGATGATGAAGAAATCGAGCTTCATTGGAACGAGCAGCACTGGAAGGGAACACTATCACTTTATGATAGAGTGATTATCAGACCATTTGAGTGTTGGGAAAACCATAACCCGGGTCAGCCATACCTTCATCTGTATCATGGAGTTGAGCGAAAAACGCCGAAAGACAATTTTCTTCATGAGCAAATTAACTCCATTTTACCATACCAATTTGCAACCTTTATGCTTCTAAAAGATGAAAACTCAGGCTTGAAGCAGAAACTACATGGCATACTGGAGCAGGCTCTTAAGAAAAAGAGCTATTGGGAGCGAAGCTGCCTTGAAAGCTTAGCCCATGAACACTCACCTCTTTATAGCCCGGTTCATGTTCGGAAGCAGGGGGTGAATCACCAGGTACCAGACTCGTTAACAATTCTGGTGGAGCCTAATGACTTTCCGATCAAATACCTTAATTTCCTTAAAGATACATTCGCTGAGCAAGGGGTCAAGGTTAGCTTCAAGGAAGGCGTATTGTCCCGAGACCTGGGCGGCTGTGATGGAGTGATGGTGTGCTTGGGTCAAGCTCACCACAAGGACTCATTTAGCATTATCAATAAACTTCTTAATCGTTGGCGCTGTGTATTGCCAAACCATACCAGCACACAATTGCTTAAAAAGGCGAGCACGGCGGTGGACTTGATCCGGCGCTGCCAGCTATTCAGGGATTTTGTCAATCACTTGAATCAGACCGCCTATTTCATACCTATGGTCAAGGTTGAATGCATTGTTGCTAGCAATCGCATCATCGATATGGGACAGAGTGGCCATCTTCGATTCGTTGACGTGAAGCAAAGTGTGAAGCAAACCAAGGATGACGAGCTCAAGCATGCAGCCTTGTCTGCAATTGGCTCTGCTGTCCAGATGTTTGCCCATGATGTTAAAAAACCATTTTCCATGATTCAGGGCTTTGTGTCTTTGATCAGCTCTTTGGATGACCCCGAAAAAGTGCGACAGCTATCTCAGAAGCATCTGCCAAGAATCCGCCAAACCATAAAAGAAGTGGATGGCTTGATCTACGATATCGTAGAGATCGGGGCAAATTCAGAGGTGATTCAAGAACCTATATCTCTACACGAGCTTATTGACGAATGCCTCACCCAAACAATTAACTTGGAAGGGCAAGTCGAGCACACGGTCCGTTTGAATATTCAGCACCAGCGAATGGTTGATGGTGATCAAGTCAAATTGCAACGTGTATTCGCGAATATCTTAGGCAATGCACAACAAGCTTGCCCTAAAGGTGGCGAAATCTGGGTTGAAACTCGCCTCGATCAACAGACTATCCATATCACGATAGGAAATACGGGAAGTTTTATTCCTGAAGAGCAGAGAGAACAGATATTTGAAGCTTTCTATACCAAGGGTAAAAAGCGTGGCACAGGCCTTGGGCTTGCTATTGCCAAAAAAATTGTTGATGGTCATGGAGGTCGGATATCTTGCTATTCCGACGAGACGAAAGGTACAGAGTTTAGGATTGAGCTTCCCGCAGCGAACAAAGCGGATGCTGTTAGAGTGGAGTACCAGCCTATTGAAGGAGACTCAGGCCGCGAGATCAAAATTCTACTTGCAGATGATGATCAATCCTACCTTGAGCTTGTAAGGGATATACTAGCTAGCCTTAGCTACGAGGCTCTCCAGATTGATGTTGCGATGGATATCGCGACTGTATTGAAGATGGTAGAGGATAACCACTACAATCTCATGATTGTAGATATTGACTTTGGCGATCACGAGCGTAATGGTTTCGACGTGCTGACTCATATTCGAAGTCAGGGTCGGAAATCCCTCGTTTGCCTCCATTCTGATGGTGGAGCCTTAACCTACCAGAAACGGGCATTGAGAGGTGGTGCTGACCTCTTTCTCCCTAAGCCCATCAATCGTAGACATCTGGAAAGAATGGTTCAAAGTTGCTATGCGTCCTTAGAAAACCCGGAAACAACAAACGACCTTTGGATTGTGGTGGATGACGATCCTTTTTTTCTTGCAATGTGGGAGGAGTCTGAATTGCAGCCAAAGACTTTCAGCGAACCTGAACAAGCTTTGGAGTACGCAAAAAGCCATCAAGATGTGAAAGGTTATATACTTGATTATTACTTTGATAATTCATCACTTGATGGTCTTAGTTTAGCTAAGCAAATAAGAGGCTACAATAGCCAAGCAGCTATTTATCTCTGCACCGACCGACCAGGAACTCAGCCGGAGGAAGACTTTATTGATGTGTTACCTAAAGACATCTCTAAGGCTCTCGATCACATTAGGAGAGTCCATGGTTAGCAGCGGGCCCGAATGTTGCGCTCCCGTTAAGAGAGCGAACTTCGTATCATATCATATCAAAAATTAGAGGTTAGGGTTTCTGTTCAAGCCTCATGGGATTCGATAGCTTTAAGCCATCGATAACACGTACCATGAGGCGCGAGAGACCATGAAAAAACTTCTTAGCTTATCCAGTTTACTGATGATATCGGCAACAGCATTCGCGGGTAGTCAGCCAAATCTAATTATTGGCAAAGATAACAATAACTTCGATAATCCATTCGTACAGCCTCAAGACCCGGCTTTGTCCGGGGGTGGGCGTGATCAAAGCCTTCAGTTTGGTGATATTCTGTACGGTGGTAGTGGTAGCGATGTGATTTTCGGCGGCCTTGGAACAGACGTCATTTTCGGAAATCAGGGCGACGATGTACTTGTTGGTGGTACTGAAGATGGTAACCCCTTCAACCGTGACCGCGCTTTCGGTGGTTCCGGGGACGACGCATTCTTATGGGCTCCTGGAGATGGCAGTGATTTCTTTGATGCTGGCAGTGGCAATAGCGATGCTTTGTTTCTTGGTCTCATCGGCGAATTAGACGAGGGTGGCAGCCCTGTGTTCCAAGTTCAGTTGGATCAAAACTTTGATCAGCCACTAATCAAGAATGGTTTGCCTGTCATCGATGTCCTAAACTCACCAGGCTTCTGTGAAGTTATTGATAGTTCTTACTATGAGGATCGTGAGCAACTTAAGAAACTTGGTGTTGATCATCTCGTAAGATTTGTCCTTCGCAATGTTCGAAATAGCTTTGAAGCTGGAGACCAGTCTGACGACAACGGCTTAAGAGTTACGATCCACCTTAAGAATACCGAATATTTGGTATGTGCGAGTCGTGAAGGCGGCGAAATCGAAGTCCTTGATTTAACAGTCGCACCAGCTCGCAAGGCACAGGTGAAAGACTTGCCTCTCCAAATGCAAAAACTATTACGCAGCTTTGAAGATCAAGGTCCTGGCGATGATTACTCCAAAATCTATGGTAACAAGACTTACGATAGCGTTTACTACAATAGCGGACGTGGCTATCGCAACACCATGTTTTTCAGCGGCTCCAATGGCTGGTATCAAACCTCTTATGGTCGTGGGAGTCTATCGAATATTACCTATCAGCAGGGACAAGTCAAGGGTCGCTGGACAATGGAAGGGCAGTCCGGTTGGTTCGAATTTAACTACTATCAAGATGATGCTTTCGAAGGTAAGTGGGGAACAGGAAATGTTCACGGCGCTAACTACGGTGACCGCTGGACAGGTAAAGTGAGACCATAAGGGTTTCATTGGTTTAACCGGTGAAATTTGGTAGTCGGGAGGGTGCTTGAAACAGCAGCCCTCCCTTTTTTTGTCGGCAAAATATGCCTTGATAGTGTTGCAAGCTTCGACCGATGCCTTAATCACGGTGAATCAATTTGTGGGGCATACGAGCTTTATGAAAGTCTGGACTGTCATAGGCCTATTGTTGATAGCTTTCCCTAGTGAAGCTAAAATTTTCTCCATTGACGATATTGCACAAAGGCCGTTTCTTGGACCCTACCTTAAATTATATGAAGCTCCAGATCAAAGTATCACAGCGCAACAAGCATTGGAGGCGTGGCAAGCAGGAGAGTTTCACGATTCGAAGCAAATGAGACCTAATTTTGGCAATAGCGATGCAGAGTACTGGGCCATACTTGAAGTGGAAAATTCTGGGCTAAGCCGAAAGTTAATCCTAGAAAATAATCATGGAATGATCGATTATTTTGATGTTTTTCTTGTTAGAAACGGAGAGGCGCAACTCCATTTTCAAGGTGGGGATCAACAAGACTTTTCGAATCGCTATCTCAAGGTACGCACCAATAACACCCAAATCGAGATACCTGAAGGCCGTCAACTTATTTTGATGCGGGCACAGAGTTTGACAACAAACATATTATCTATACGACTCTGGGATGAGTCGGATTACCAGTTATACCTCTACTGGGAATACATCGTCTTCGGCCTTCTCATCGGAATTCATTTGGTGATGATCTTCTACAATGGTTTCCTAGCGATTACCATGAAAGATAGTCTATATTTGATGTATATCGTCTTCGTAGGCTCAAATCTTGTTTTCCAGGTATGTAACTACAATCTGGGGCAGTTTTTTGCCTATCACTTCTTCTCTTTCGAAACCTTCAGCAATCATATCCAACTGGTATCTGTAGACCTGATTATTTTATCAGCCATTTTCTTTACTTGGAACTATCTAGACATGGATAAGTCTAAGTATTGGAAAGCCAAGTACATCCTTGGCTTCAACGTCATATTCAGCACCTTCAACCTACTGGTTAATCATTTTATATCGGTTCAGTTGACGAGCTTCTGCACGCTCATCGGTGCTTCGATCGTCATCGCCACGATGATTAATCTTGGAATCCTGCGTTTTCGCGAAGGCTACCGCCCCGCCTACTACTATCTGCTAGGCTGGGGTGCCTATATTATAGGCTCAGGAGAGGCGGTAATGATCAATATCGGCCTGAGGGATTTGAACTCGTTTAACTACTGGAGCCAGTTTGCTGGTGGTGCTATCGAGGTATCTTTGTTTTCTATAGCATTGGGAAGTCGTTTCAACTTTATTAAGCGTGAGAACAATCGCAAAATTCAAAAGCTCAACAATGATCTTCAGGAAATCAACAAGGACCTCGAAGCTAAGGTCGAGATGCGAACCCGAGAAATCAGAGATATTCTAAAGCACATAAACCAAGGAATATTCACAGTAACCCAAGATAACTGTGTCGATCGAGAATATTCCAAGTATCTTGAATATATCTTTGATGAAACCGACCTTGGGGGCCAAAATCTCGTTGAACTTTTGAAAGGACGGAGTGACTTGAGTTCTGATCAGATAGGCCAGTTAGAAACAGCTTTGGATGTGATACTCGGTGAGGATGACCTTGCTTTCGAGATGAATAGTCACCTGTTTCCTGAAAAGTTAATCTATCGCAAATCTGAAGATAAAGAGCCGAGAGAGCTGGAAATCGATTGGAATCATCTAGTAGATGGCGATAAGACTACGAAGATCCTAGTTGCAGTAAGAGATATGACCGAGAAAAATAAGATGCAAAGTGAAATTAATCGCAAGTCCAAAGAGATCAAATTGATCTCGCAGCTGATAGAAGTAAAGCCAGAACGATTTGGTCAATTTCAGAAGGTGAGCTTGGAGATGCTTGCTGATGTTGATGTGATGCTGAAGAAGGGGGATATTAACGATGAGATGGTTCGGTTTATGATGGTCACCTATCATACTCTGAAAGGTATGTCACGGACCTTAAACCTAACGGAGCTGAGTGCAATCATTCACTCCGTGGAGTCTGAAGTTACTGGGCGCAAAGAAACACTTAGTGAAATGACTTTCTCATGGTTGAATGAACTTCACGGTAGCATAAAAGATGCTCTAAATCACTACATTGATATTAATAACAATCAGCTAGGTCGTGTTGTAGATCATCGGTTTATTCTTGTGTCGCGGGTTTTAGTGCAACGGGTCTTGAACTCAGTTGAGCAGATCTCAGACCGACCCAAAGATCTGAATAAAGACTTGATGCTTCTTAAAAAATACTACTATCGCACTCCAGAGGATATTGCCTTTGACCAGCTCGACTCAATCAAGAACATGTGCGACCAGTTAAGCAAGCCCATACCAAAGTTTAAGTTCAATAATAACAGCTTTGGGCTTGAGCCAAAAGCTGCGGAGATTTTTGAAAAAGTGCTGACTCATCTCATCCGTAACTCCCTCTCCCACGGCCTTGAGTCAAACCAAGAAAGAATTGCCAAAGGAAAAACGGAACGGGGGACTATCACAATCAGCCAGAAAGTGGATAACGATCGGATAGCCCTGACTTACCAGGATGATGGCAAGGGTGTCCTGTTAAATGATATTGCGGATCGAGCCAAGCAGTTGGGAATCGTGTTGAACGAGGGCGAGCCGGTATTAAGTGTGCTGTTCTATCCCGGTTTTTCTACTAAAACCAAAGTCGACAACATATCTGGCCGGGGGGTAGGTATGGATGCTGTACGAAGTCTGCTTGAATCCGTAGAAGGAACAATAAAAATCGAAGATTTTGAGAATGTGGAGGAACCAGAAAGACGTTGTTTGAGGTTTGAAATATCGGTGCCTAAGAAATACTTTAGCAAAATGGACCCAGCAGGGTTACACCATGCAGATGCTGCCTGATCTCTGGAACTAAACCCAGACTTTCTTGTCCTGCAAAGTTGTCTCACGCTTAGTTTTGAAAGCAGGTAGGCTAGCCAACGATTCGGTCACTAACTTCAGTTGCGAATCTGCGCTTACAATGAGAAATAAGCAGCGCTCGCCCTTGGTGATAATTGTTTCACTTTTGACAATTCTCATGCTACGTCGTATTTTTTTCGCAGAATCATCGGATAGTTTGAATGGTGGCGGAGCTTCCTTCTCCTTCATCTTTAGGATTTTACTTTTCGTTCGCGCCTCTTCGATTGATGCGATGATCTTGCTGGCTTTCTCAGCAATTTTTCGGTTTTCTTGAGGAGTACAAAGCCTTAATGTTGTTTCAGCCCTATCCATATCACCTGTGCGCAAGAATAGTAGACCTAAATTAAAATTAATCGTGCTTTTGAACTTTACATGCTCGTCAGGAATCGAATCATAGGCTTGTTGATAGAGTTTGATAGCTTCGTCGAACTTTTTTTCAATTGCAAGGGTAACAGCCTTATTGTTCAGATAAGCAATAATATCCTTGATGGAGCCAAGTTTTGATAGTAGATCCTTACCGATCTCGATGTCGCCATCAGCAATTTTTTGCTTGGCGTCAGTTTCCAAGATGTCTAGGCTATCTTCCCGGATTCCTCGGGCCTCGTCTAGAAGTTCATTGGCTTCATTGGTCTGGCCCATCTCAAACTGTGCTTCAGCCATGACACATAAGCGCTTGATACTCAATGGAGATAGTTCCTGAGCTTGATCGAAAGATTGAAATGCCTTGTCAAAAGCGCCAAGCTTCATAAATGCCTTACCCATAACATTTAAACTAGCGACCGGATCACCATTGTATTTGAGAGCGTTGATCCCACACTCTACAGCGTCTCCTGCCTTATCCTGTTTCAATAGAATCTCGGCGGTAACAAGATAAATATCGCCTTGGTTAGCGAGAGCATTTTGCTCCAAGTCTTCTTTGAATTTGATCGCCAGATCTATGTTCTCATCTTCTAAGGCTTGGAAGATTCGATTCATGAGAAACTTTTTTTCGAGTGGACGCCTGTCTTGCTGGATGGCCCAAATCGTCTTTTCTATGAGTTTCTGCCGATCCAAAGGGGGCTTAATCACCATGGCACTGTTCAATTCGTCGAGGAGGGCGTAATCTGCTTGATCAAGTCCGCCAAAAACCGTTGTCAACACAGTGTGAGGGCAAAGAT
The DNA here is from genome assembly GCF_900177345.1 of Pseudobacteriovorax antillogorgiicola. Classification (NCBI taxonomy): domain Bacteria; kingdom Pseudomonadati; phylum Bdellovibrionota; class Oligoflexia; order Oligoflexales; family Pseudobacteriovoracaceae; genus Pseudobacteriovorax; species Pseudobacteriovorax antillogorgiicola. The sequence goes on along the minus strand of NZ_FWZT01000006.1, from coordinate 159,854 downwards.
CACGAAACTCTTGGAGGAAGGCCGCGGCGTTGATACCATCCTGCCACCAACCGTGAAACATAATTGTGGGCTCTTGGGCATCGCGAAGATAAATCAATGCGTCTTCTGATGTGGTCATGACCTGGTAGGGAACCTGTAGCTCTTTAAAGGCTTCTTCCTCTACAGAGTGTGAATGTGCATCCAGGCGAACCAGCACGGCTTCACGGATACCGAAGGGATTTTGTTTGGATGATCCAGAAGCTAGGCTTGGAAGTTTGCCACCTAAGAATTGATCGGCGAGCTTCTGAGCGTCTCCTTGGTGGCTCGGGCTTAACGTGGTTAGCTGTTGCAGGGTAAGAGTCCCATCCTTCTTTTGGCCAGCGAGTAGTTGAGCTTCGGCAGTGGCAAGCAGGATCTCTGGATCACCTGGATAAATATTAAGAAGATTTTGGTAGAGGTAAATCCCTTCGTTATACTTCCCCTGGTCGAACAGGTAGCTTTGATAGAAGAATGCCGCAATGAGAACTGGGTCGGCCTTTTTGGATTCGATAAGTTCAAATAGCTCATTGAATATGCTTCTTATATATTCGTCCGTGGTACGAATATTGAACCAAGAGAACGCACCGTTGGCCGCAAGGTGTGGGATGTGCTTTTTATCTGGTTCGTTCAAGAAAACAGTGAATAGGGTGTTTTTTAAACTATCGTGTTTGGTGCACAGACCAAGTGCATGGTAGACATTTGTTTTGCTTTCGGTTTGCAGCGAACTAACCACCCAATCGATATTCTCCGACTCTAGAATACCCATAGCAGTCGCGAAGTCATTTGATACATGAAGATTTTCAAAGCCTAAGCTTTTTAGGTTGTTTGTGATCATGGTACGGAGGTTGACGTTGGCTTCGACCACCAATGTGATAGCAGATTTATCGATTATCTTTTCAGCATTAATGTTTACATTCACGTTATGGGTCCTTCAACTGCGCCACGGCACCAGCTAGTTTCTTCTCAAGGTCATCGGGAATCAGCCAATGATTAACGCTCAGGGTGCGCCCCTGCTTGATCATCTCGGGAGTAATGTCCTTTGCAACTAAAATCACTAAGGCTCTATGCTCAAAATCTTGGTGATGGATACTCGTCATGAATTGAAGGCCATTGGCCAATGGCAAATCAAAGTCGATAATGTATGCAGAAAAATCTCGAAGCTTGATAGCCTCTAAGGCGAGCTTGGGGTTATTGAAGACTTCAATGTCACAGTTTTCTAGCTGGCGACTAGCCTCTACGGTCGATTCTGTGGATGCTAAAACCATGAGCTTTGCTCTGTTTTGTCTGGCTTCTCGGAGCTTACGAATCTTATCAGCACGGCTGACAAACCCTTGCTCTTTCAGTTTATTCGATAAGCTGTCGGCTTGTTGACGTTCGTCGAGAAGGGAGCTTTTTGAAAGGCGTTTGGCTTCGTGGGTCAGCGCCCAGGGTTCATCCTGAGCGACTGCTGATTGCCAAGACTCGTCTGCCTGATGACCGTGAAGCTCTTCAAGAAATGCCTTTCGCGACTCCTGATTGAAAGAGCTTTTTGTCTTCATTTTAATAAGCTTGTTAGTCATTTATACACCTCAACTTCGGTTTCGACTGAACCCGAGAGATCCATGAGGTGAATAATGTTCCGTTTTGGTAAGAATTTGCTGATTAGTCGTCGATTTGCAATAGATCTGGCTTGCCGGGCTGATCTTTCATCTTCTCTAACTGTTTTTCTAATCGATTCAGATGGTCTTCGGATATTGCGTTTGCTTCTCGCCTCGCTGCTTCGATCATGCGGTCGGCATCGACGAAGTCCTGACGTTTGTTAAATTCGAGACATATGATACACATGGAAGAATCCCCCAAGAGGTTACTAATTATTATTATCGGACTATTGTCTTCTCTCCATTATACGACAGATAATTCGTAGTTTCCATGGACGTAATATGCCTGAGAACTGCATATAGGCGCAGCCGATTCTATTTATGTCTTGCCGACTATTTCTCCTATATAGTGTATTATTGACGCGATCATCATGAATCGTTCGAAACACCATTGTGGTTATCACTTAGTGAACTTCAACGAAATTATTTCCTTCAAGATAATTTCTTCCTTCAGATTCCTGGGTTACATATTCAGCACCAACGAAGCGATGGTGTGACAATTAGATTGAAGGACAGAATTGATGAAGAAGTTAATCCTAGTAGCCCAATTGGTAGGTGCAGCCAGTGCCTCCTACGGTGCCGATGCTCTCGGTCTTTTAGACGGTGTTAATAAAAGCCTGGGAGCCCTGAGCCGCATCCGAACCGAGGTGGTAGCCAGTAGTGTGCATCAAGATTCCGAGAACCCGTTTCCAACAACAGTTAAGTTTGTCGGCAATCGCTATGACTCCCAAATAGAAACTAAGATGGAAGATATTGAAGACGCTTTGATTTCAGCGGGCAATAAGCTTTCCGACGCAGCCCAACTGATTCCCAAGCATGAAGGGTATAACCTTTTCTTTAGTGCCTGCGGAGAAATCATTGGCACCAATATAAAGGTGGAACGAACCATATCTTATGCTGGAAAATCAAAGCTCTTTGCGCCCCAAGAGTTCACAGAACTACTTACAGAACTAGAAGCTGCATTGGATGATGCAGCTTGTAGATAATTTTTTTGTCGGATTTCCGGCTTTTTTAGAGTTTTTTCTTAAATTTAAAGGATGAAAATTATGAGAAACTTACTTGTCGCGTTCAGCTTAATCGGCCTTACATCTTCTGCTATGTCAGCTACGCAAAGAGATGCTCAGAGAATGAAAGTGACTTCTGATAATGTTCGCAGCAGCATTGAAAGAATCGAAGGTGAGTGTCAAAACGTTGAAAACGAAACTGATGTATATATTGTTGAAACTCTTCTTCCTGCCATTAACGAGCGGCTAGAAGATGCTTCTTTCTACTTCGACGAAGCGGCTTTCGAGCTTGACAAAGACCCTAAGTCTTTCACAGGCCGCCGACAGTTTCAAAGAGGTTGTAGCAAAACTTCACAGGCAACTCTCCGTGTAGGAACTGCGCGAATCAAGTCTCTTGATGGAAAAATTCTAACTCCATATGCTGAAGAGTTTGATGAGCTTAAAGATGAGCTAGAATTTGCACGTGAAACTGCGGGTTGCTAAAACCTTGGTTCCAAGAGCTATGCTCTTGGAACCAAACTGATCGGAGCCACTATGAGAATGTTATTGCTTTGGTTTTTTACCATTACTGTTTGTGCTTGCACCCACTCGGACAACAATTTTGTGGATTACTGCTCGCAAGCAAAGCAAGAACGTTTCCATCAGCTATTATTAGAGTCGCAGCTGGTTAAAAACTTTAGTAAAGGGCAGTGCCAGAAGGCTTTTGATCAACTGCATGACGATGTCGGTGTTCAGCTAATCGATGTTGGCATCACAAACCTTCAGTTTTTAAGTGACTTTAGAGATACGAAAGCCCTTATTGTTAGTCGCAATAATATAACTTCTCTAGAAGGGCTTCAAGGTTTAGAGCAATTGCAGAAGCTCGATTTCAGTTTCAATGAGGTCAGATCACTAGAAGCCATTCGCGGTTTAGCAAATCTGAGATCCCTTCGATTCTTTAAAAATGAAGTTTCCAATCTCCAACCAATAGCTTCACTTACAAAGATGATTAGGTTATCTGCGCCTTATAACCGGATTAAGAGTTTAAACGGCATAGAAAAATTAAGTCGTTTAGAGACACTAAGAATTCATGGCAATGAGATTAGTAGCATTGAGCCTATCCTATCTTTGCCCAACATAAAGTATCTGTCTGTCGGAATGAATCGTATATGCGATCCGAAAGAAAAAGAAAAACTAAAACGTCATGTGCCCAAGGTCGTCGGGCTTGATAAGCAAAATTGTTAGTCAAAACTTTAAGCATAGGAATGATCATGAAATCAGTTATTATCCGGGCTTTTTTCGCCTTCTATACAGTTCTTACTGCCTCGTCCGCAATGGCAGACTTCAGGGGTGATGCTAACCGATTGTTAGATATTACAGAAAACCTTAGATCAAAGATCAACATCAATTTTGTCAAGTCTACACCTCTAACAGATGTCGAAGATAGAATATTCAATGAGATTCTTCCGACCATCGATGAGCGTTTCATTGCCGCTGGTGAATTTTTCAACGATGCAGCGATTGCCAGAGATTCAACTTCTGCCGGGGTTCTCGTGCAAAGTGGTCTGAATGAGCTAAAAGAAGCTCGATCCCTAATATATGAAGGTCGTTGGTTAGCTAACCAAAATAATATATCCATAGCAGACATATTCGATGAACTGCTGCTTGAAATCGAGGAGGCGGAAAAAATTATTGAAGACTCAGGTTTGATCAATCCATGGTTGGCAGGCGCTTGGGACATTCGCTATACGAACCCTTCTGGCAAGTGGATTAACGGCACAATGACGTTTTCTGGATCTGATGCTGAATATCGCACGGATGGTGGATCGAAAGGTCGTTTTACTAAAGTTGATTTTGAAAACGATAACAGGCGAGTCGAAGGGCTCTGGAGGTTTCAAAACGGTGCGACTGGTTGGTATCAGTTCTACCTTAATAATGATGGTGAAAGCTTTTCAGGAAAATGGGGGAATGGCTCTCGCATTGGAAAGAATAAGAAAGGCCATTGGAACGGTTCATTAAAATAGGAGTAAGTAATGAAGCTACAAATTCTACTTTCTGCCTCTTGTCTACTAGGACAATCAGGCCTTGCTACAGAGCTTGGATCATCTAGTGAAGCAGGTGCTACAACGGCACCATCTGCTCAAGATTCTTGTGTTGAAATGGTGAATGCCGGTATAGCAAATGACCATTTTTTAAAGGTTGCTGCTGACTACTACCGAATTTCTTTGGAAAACAACAATGAAGCTTGTAGTCAACTGCTAGTAAAGTTAGAAGAAACTAAAACCATGTCCCTTCGAAGAACGGGTCTTGTTGATTTAACAGGAGTACAATGGCTTACTGGTGCTAGCTATCTTAAACTAAGTCAGAATAGAATCGAAAATATCGACGCTTTGTCAGAAATGGATAAGCTTGAAAGTCTAGATATTTCTCGCAATCGGATTACTGACCTGAGCCCATTGAGACGTTTGAGTCATCTAAGCTCACTTCGTGCTGGAGACAATGGTCTAAGTAGCTTGGTGGGTGTCGAGGGATTGACGAACCTTAGCTATCTATCGATTGCAAGAAACCAAGTGAGCGACCTATCTCATTTAGAAAGCCTTGAGAATCTTGAGGTTCTAGCAATTGGTGACAATCAGGTAACTGACTTAAGTCCTATCGCGAACCTAAAGAATCTTAAAACAGTAACCCTAGCCTTCAATAGAATCTGTGATAGCTCTCAACAGGAACTTGCTAACGATCTCATCGAGCGAGGAGTTGATGTTGTAGGGCTTGATTACCAAGAGTGTCCCGCAGAACCAGAAGTAGAAGAAAAGCCTGAGACTGACGTTGATCATCAGTCAACAGAAGCTTAAAGTTTTGATTAGTCGATCGCTCAACCAGCGGTTGGGCGGTCGCTCCACCGGCTCCCAAACGATAGCTCACTCATCGTCCTAAGCTAGACTTTAGTTCTTCTTAACTTGATTTCTAGCACGTAGCGTTTGACTTTTGTGAATAGCAAGTCAATGATGTGCAGAAAAAGGGGATCTACATGAAAGCTCAAAATGCCGAACTTTGCCTCAAAATAGTTTCTATATGCACCTTTTGCATAGGATTCATGTCTTCTGCACATGGCTACGCTAATTACGACAAGGGTGGCGAACACCCAGACACCAAGCAAGTGATGTTTGTAGGGAACAATTGGGATGGAACTGTGACGGTGATCGAGCCGGAGGGTGCTTACTCTCATGTAGGACGCATGAACGCCATTCCGGATTATGAAGAGCGTATGAAAGAAATAAAGGGCAGTCCGATCAGGATGTTCTTTTTCTATGGAATTCGTGCGACAGTCGGTGAGGGCAATGATCAATTTGTGGATGACATGTACTCTACTCCTGATGGCTCGGCTTTGGTGATATCTCGCCCGAGCTTTGCGGATGTAGTATCGATCTCTCTTCAAACTGGTAAAATTAATTGGCGCTTCCCAGTTGAAGGTTACCGTGCAGACCATATGGCTGTTTCTCCTGACGGCCGTGAGGTTGCTGTTTCTGCGTCAACAGGCAATGTCGTTCACCTTCTCGATATTTATACTGGTAAAGAGAATGGTCGCTTTGAAACGGGTGATAAACCTCACGAAAACAAGTATATCAACGGCGGTCGCTATGTGTTCAATGCAGCAATAGGCGACGTAAACACGCCATTCGACGCTCCTTGGCTCGACTTTACCAAGGGTGACCGGAAAATTACGATTTATGACCGGGAAAGCAAGTCTGTAACAAATCACATTGATATGAGGGATCGCCTTGATGCCTTTGGCCGCAAGGATCTATCGGATTCGATTCGCCCTTACACCTTCAGTCCTGACGAAAAAACACTGTACTTTCAGGTTTCATTTTTCAATGGTGTGGTGGAGTATGACTTTGCAACGGATTCAATTACGAGGATCATTCCCTTGCCCGAGGGAGCAGCTCCCAAAAGTCGGGTATCTTATGTGAACGATAGTCGCCACCATGGACTTTCGATCAACTCCGACGGCACTAAGTTATGTGTTGCAGGAACGATGGATGAGTATGCAACCATCGTAGATATAAGTAGCGGAGAAACAGGCCCTATCATTTCGGCTGGTAAGCCCTACTGGGCGACAGAAAGCGCCGATGGTCAGGCTTGTGTCATTTCAGAGAGTGATACAGACGTGGTGACTGTAATTGATTTCGAATCTGGCGAGAAGATTATGTCTGTGGACGTTGGGAACCATCCACAACGAGTTCGCCTAGGTGTCGTACCCCGTGGTTGGCAAAGCCCCAGTGAAAATCGAGGTTAGCTACAAGTTTATCGATATCCCTAAAAATGATCTAGAAACAAAACTAAATCATGCTTATAGCTTAAGTCGCCCCTGGCAGAAAGGGGCCGACAACAACGATCTACATTAGCTCCTGATTCCCTCCTTATAGAATTCAAATAGCTAAAAAAATCAAAGATAATAAAGTTTTATGTCTATTTTCCGATGGTCCTATCAGCATCATTGCTGCAAGTAGGACCATATGAGCCTCTACTATTACATATTTGCGTTGTTAATAAGCTACGACCCAGTTCTGCTAGCTTTCGTGAAAGCCTATGACTTCGACTTTCAAAAGGAATCAGAGAAACTTAAATCAAAGGAATACCTCGAAACAAGTTATCAGCAAAAGCTTAAATGGTTGGACGTGAATATAGAGAGCACGACCGTGCGTCGTTATTTTGCCTCGCAAGTGAAGGTGGACGAAGCTATGGATCGGGGCGATTACACTGAAGCCTACAAGTATTGTCAACAGGTCCCTCCTGATCCACAAGACTTAGACGCTCGAATCAACTGTGCTAGTAGTGCTGAAGGTGTGTTGCCCATCACTAAACTCACGGACGAACTAAACGAAGTTATCAGTCTAGCTAAAACGAATGGTAACATCTCTGCACTAGCATCAGCCTATTCAAACCTGGGGTGGTATCAATCTTTGGAAGGAGATATCGCCAGTTCTTTTGATAGCTATCAAAAAGCTCTCGTAATCGTGCCCAAGGATAAGTTCGAGTCTTTCAGTTATCTTTATCATAATGCTGCCACACTATATATCGAGCATGGCAACCTAAGCTATGTAAGAAAGGGTATTGATCTGCTCAATGAGATTCGATCTATTGCATATAAGAAGATTGAGGAGGATAACCTTGAGAAAGGAAGAAAGAATTCTCTAGTTCGCGATATTCAGATTGCATCTTACAATATTGGGAATGCTTATTTGATACTACAAGAGTACGAGGCTTCGGTCCGTGAGTTCGAGGCTGCTCGGGCTTATAAGGCTTGGGAGGTATTCTCTGTAACATTCGCGGCTCTTGCTGCTGCCTATGCAGATGACAATGTGAAAGCTCGTAAGTATCTTTCAGAAATGCCAAGTGACGATGATAGGAGTCCTGTGGAGAGGAGCTATCTTTCTTGTTATAGAGAATTGATCAAAAAAAAGATCGAAGGTGCTTCAAATCTGAAATCCTGCCTGGAACTTCATAATGAAGTTCCAGTTTCCGTAAAAATAGATGTTTATAAACGGATATTAGCATTTGAAGGTACTAAATATGAAGTTTCAGTACTCAGGAATTTTTATGATCTCTACTTGCAAAGCATTGAGAAAGCTTATAAGGATAGTGCCTCACAGGCAGCTTCACTGGTAGAGCTGTCACGATTAGAGACCGAACTTATTATTCGCGATCAAAAGCTAGCTCTTGGAGAAACCATAAGAAGGCTTTTCTATGTACTACTCCTAGCATTATTTCTCTTGTCCATGTTATTTGTTATGGTCGCTCGATCTCGTAAGGTTATCAAAGACCAAAGTAAAGATTTATCGATTCAAAAAGATATTCTCCAACAGATACTAGATCACATCGATGAGGGCATTATTAAGATCAACAGAGATCTATCTATCAGCCCTATTTATTCTAAGTTTTCGACGAAACTCCTAGGTCAGAATCCCGATCAAATCAATACCAAGCAGTTATTAGAGATGCTCGGTACGAGCCCTGATCATGTAGGCAGCAGTATCGCCTCCTTAAGAGCAGCTTTTGGAGAAGGTGAGTTGGCATGGGAGATGAATAAGCACCACCTTCCTGTAGAGGGGCAGATCAACGGGAAACCATTTTTGCTTTATTGGAACTGCGTTGCCCTCGATGGTGAAGTAAGCGATGTGATGGTTGCTATTCGTGATGCAAGTCTCAAAAACGATCTCCTTGAAGAACGTCACGAAAAAGAAAGAATAGTTGCTCTAATCCAGTCTGGGGAGCAAGGATCTTACTTCATTAGTGGGCTTTATAGAAAGCTCGGTCTGATCGCTGATTTTGTCAGGAATAGCGATAGTCGCAGCGCGCTAGGCCTTCTTCATACGCTGAAAGGGGAGGCGCGACAAGTTCACCTTAACGAAGTTCAGGATTTATGTCATAACTTGGAACTTACGTTAAAATCAGGTAATATTCGAGACTCTATAACTATTCTTGATCAGCTTCAAAAAGAAGCAAGTATTCTTTCAGAGACAAACAAGAAAGTATTTCATCAAAGCAGCGTTAAACCAACTTTACTTCAGCAAATTAATAGTATTTTGATCGAATCACAAAAGCGACTCAGCAACGTCGGCCTAACGATGACTGCGAATTTGCATATTCAATGGCACCTCTTGCGGGATGAAGACCTTGATAGTCTTGGGGCGATCATACTCCATGGGCTCACGAATTCCGTAGATCACGGTTTTCTTCGTCCAAAAATGAAAGACTCCCTAACCACAAGAGAAGCAAAGATTGAATTGAGCATTAGGAGTATTGGGGCGAATATGGTCTTGGAAATAGCCGATAATGGCGCTGGAATCGACATAGAAGTTATCAAACAGAAATGTATCGAACATGGGTTAGATTTTGACGAATCAAATTTAGATCAGATACTTGCTCACCCAGAATTTTCCACTGTGAGTAGCGGAGATGTCTCAAAGACATCTGGCCAGGGGCTGGGTTTCGGTGCTTTGGTGAGTGCAGCTGATAATTTGGGTGCGGGAATCACAATCGCTAATAATCCCGACAGTGGGACTAGGCTTACAGTAGCATGGTCCCAACCCCTGTGATTCACTTTCTGTATCGAAACAGGGGTTGGTCATTCACAATGAGCCTTAAATGAGAAAATCAATTACTAGGTCAACTGCATCCAGGGCGACATCGATCACTCCTGCTACGTCGAGATCAAGTACAGCATCGACAAGATCGAGAACCAAAGCTAAAGCATCCATAACTAGGTCGATAGTATCAGAGATGATCCCTCCGGCTAGAGCCGCGCTCTGCTGATCAGCCTTCATTTGCTCCGCAAGGCTTATAAACTCATTCCAAGCAGCTGAGGTCGCTGCTGGGTCTCTACTCTCGGCGGCTTTAATTACGGACATAAACTGAGTAGCCAAAGGCTCCGCCATCTCTGGAGGGAGGGTTTGTCCCTCGTCATTTGTTCGAGTCGCGAAAGCTTCAAAAACCTGAGCTTCAATGTCCGACATGAAATCATCGGACTCTATTTCTGGCTCTTGAATTGCTGGCTCAGGTGTCGCCTCGATTGACTCCGCCGATTTTTGACTCGCAGTGTCGGTGACTTGGGATTTATCCAGCTCTTCGAACATGGCTGCAACATCATCCTCTGACACCCTGCTAGACGATTCCATGGAATCTAATGAGCTACGCTTCGTTTCAGAAGATGGCGACTGACTACAGGCTACAAAGCCAAAAAGTAAAGTTGATAAGAAAAGTTGTTTCATTGTATTTCCCCTACAAATGTTCTGTTCAAGCTATAGAGTGCGATCTGTGTGCCAGTATAGATGCTTATGAATACAGGGGAGTGGTGGTCGGGAGTCTAGCAATAAAAAACAAATAATTGAGCGTTATCTCGTGTAAACAACGGTAATGTTAAGATAAAATTAAGATGTTGGAACTCTCACTCTAATTTGCGGCGGGCTCAACCCTATAGAAAGCTCTATATAGCTAGAATGAAAAATAAAATAGATTTGCTAATCGGGTTTGACAAGCTTGTTTGTAATCTGGATATGCAGAGGAATAGATTTGAGACAGCCCAACCCGGCAATAGTCTGATTTCTGGTAATCTTTTATGGCTTAACACTTGCAATTAAAACAATGAAGCTCGGAGGTATCTGTTAAGGACCAAAGAACCTGGGGATGACACATGCGATTAGCTCTACTGCTGCTGCTCTTAATTATCAATCAATCTTGTGCAACAAACTCTAACTCAGATCACAATAATGTGAACACAGTTAAGGCTAAGGCTGGAAAGCACTTTAGTTTCCAAACTTGGGCTGGGGTAGAAGGTTTTTTGGGGCAGGTGAAATTTGAGGTCCCTAAGGAGCATCAGTTGCAAACAAGTACCGATGGAAGGGCGATCGAAGTTATTGTGCCGATCCGGGGGAGTGGGCCCGCAATGTGCTCTGTCCGACCGAGACAGCTATTTTCCGGTCAGATTATTTCTAGCAATTACGACTATGCTCGCAACCAATATTCTGGTAGCGCTGGCCCAGATGTGACGTTCCTATTCGAACACCATCCTATGGTGATAGTCAATCAGCGGTATCAATCGGGCCAGAATCTGGCTTTTGACAAGCGTGGGATCGTATTCCTTCGAGAGTATGTATTAACCTGTGCTCAGAATGGCAATTGGCATCCTGACTCTTTCGCTGGTTTTATGAAGAGGGTTGCCAAAGGGATTAAGCTTCAATACCCTCATAAAAAGCTTGTCAGCCGAAGAGTCTATCAACTCATGACCAAGCGAACTGTGAGAGGTTTCGAGTCACACTACCTGTGGCAAACTGCTGGCACATTCTATACTGAAAAGGTCTTAACTTCGTTTGTGCTTCGCCCATCGCAGAAGGTTCGCATTCTTGATCGCTACGAAAGGCTTGAGTGGAATGGGAGTGGCGAGCTGGTTCAGGGAGATTTCCAAAGTATATTGAATGATAAAGTAGTCTATAAAATTGCTCTAGGACCAACAGACAGTGGAATGTACCTAGCGGCTGGCTCTCATAAGGGGCAAAGCTTTCAGAGACGTATTCAAGGGCCACGTTATCCGTTGCTACCCTTCTGGGATGCTCAGAATGCCAAGCAGCTCGATCATGCAAGCTTCTACGACCCAAACCATACTCCTTATCGCTTTATTAATGGGACTTTGAGCAATCCTAAGCCAAATCTTTTCAATTTCAAAAGCAAGTTTTTTAAAACTAGGATCTACATGGATGATCAGGGCTTGCCTCATCGAGTGATCGATCGCTATTCAAAGCAAAATTACTATCGACTGCTGAAGATTAAATAGCCTATACCACTTGGTATAGACTGCGAGTTTCTCTTATGGGAAGTCTTATTAGGAAGCAAGCGACTAAGTAGTGCTGTTGTTTCTCATTGGGAAGAATCGTAATCGATCCTCCAACTTGCTCAATACTAGCGGCAACGGCATCCATGCCAATGCCTCTGCCAGAGACTACGCTCGCATGTACCTTGGTGCTGAGTTGAGGCATGAATATTAAACTAGCAACATCAACGGTGCTTTCCGATTCTGGCTCAAGCCCCTGCTGGGCGGCAGCTTGACGAATCTCTTGAAGGTCGAGTCCTCGCCCATCATCCTCATAGACCAGGTGAAGCTCGCCTTCCTGTATCCACGACCGAATCAGGATGCGGCCCGAAGCTGGTTTGTTGGTTTTGGCCCGCTCGTCAGGGTATTCAATACCATGATCTATAGAATTCCTCGCGAGATGGCCAAAGATGTGATTGATAAGTTCAGGGTATGAACCATCAAGAATCAGGGGAGGTGATTCAACTGTGACTATTGGCTCCGGCTTACCCAATTCCTTTGCGATTAGGATTAATTCACGTCGCACGGGTTCTAGTGCTTTTAAGAACGAGCGTCCGGAAAGGTTGATAGCAGCTGTCATGGACCTCGGGTCGAGTCCTAGATGAGGGTTTAAGATATAGTCTAAAACTTTTTCATAGTGGTCCTGCTGCATCTGGACTAGACGACTATGGTCGACAATGCCAAAATGTAGGGCGGCGATACTATCGATGTAGACTAATTGATCTTTTATCCGTAGCATTTGATCATAGAAGAGTTTTGTGTCGCTGCTAGCTGTCAGACCCTCGATCTCCGATTCTATCTGATGCACCAAATTTGCTAGAGTTGAAAAGCTGGCTTGGCGACTCAGCCCTTTAAGGGTGTGATAGTTGCGCTTGAGCCAAGTAAATCGGTTGTTGTCAATGCTCTCGGATAGGATGGATTCATTGAGTTCTAACAACTTTCGAATGGAGTCCATGGTGTCCAAGTAGAAGTTTTTACCGTTCTTGATGATGGATTTGATGAGCTTTGACTCTTGGTCTTTTTGCTCCGAAGATCTCTGAAGATCTTTGAGTTCCGTAACATCGCGCATCGTTACCAGTATCTTTTCTACGGTTTCTTGAGAAAGCATCGGTACCCACTCAATCTCAAATGATTTCTTATTTCCACTCATCAATTCAATGTAGTCTGGCAGCTTTTCATTGTTGATATCGAAGTTTATCCGATCTTCTTTGAGGCTTGCATGGATGATGTTTTTTACAAGAGATTTCTGATCCTCAGAAAGGAGAGATTTATCAAGAATCTCACTAAAGAAATTGAAGTTCGATGAATCTTGCATTGGAGCAATTGTCTCCATAAACGTTGAGTACTCAGGGCCAATCCCGCCTTTTTGATCTTCGATAGTCAAGACACCTAGCTTTATGGATGACATAATGGAACGCAAGGCACGTGTTTTCTCTTTCACGATTGATTCCAGGTTCTCATTAATCTTTCGAATGGATAGTTCGGCTTTTTCTAGTCGGGTTAGGGAAAGAGAAAAACGTCTCGAAAGTAGAAAAGACTGGCAGAATGCGAATAGAGTAAGGGTGTATTTAGAAATTTCTACTGTATGAATAATTCCTCGCGACACAAAAATATCATAGACGCCGCCAAAGACCTGTAGGCCGATACCAAGTAAAAATATACCTGCACCGGGTCGCTTATTAACGACTGCTCTGAATGTGGTAACGACCCCTAGAATACCGGCAAAGACAGTGTAGGGCTGATAAAAAACAAGTGTTTTATACAGATGCTTGACAGGCAAGACCATAAGTAGGACGACTGAAATAACAAACAAATACTTAGCCTGAGTATCAAATTTCCAGACGGAGTCTTTAGGGTAAAGGTTGTGGATTACCATCATTAATGAGGAAACGCCAAAGAAGAATGTTGCATATTCAATTTTATAGGTGATCATCCAATCGGCATTTGGAAACAGGTTGAAAAGGAGGCTGCCTTTACCATTGATAGCGATTCGGGACCCAACTAGGAATACGAAAGCGGAAAAATAGAATGGAGCCAGTTCTACACGCCTATTGATAAAAAGAATAAAGTGACTAAAACCCAGGATCACAAGGGCACCGAATAGAACAGCGTCACTTAAATACTCACGGAACTTAAAATCACGAATGATAGCAGGGGTGGAGAGTTTAACGGGGTGCCAGATACCTCCTGATTTATAGTCCACAGATGCGACCTGGATCAAAATATCTACATAGGGATCATCGCCTGTAGTAAAAGTAATGACTCGCTTGCCGCGACTTCTAATAATCTTATCTGGCGACTTACTGACTTTCCCCATTTCTAAAATCGAGGAACCAATAATCACCTTATAGGAAGAAACCACAAAGCCCAAAGCAAGTGTGTAGGGAATATGGGGTTTCAACTTGAGACGAAGGTGATAGGTTCCATAGCCATCTGGTTCGTACGGACCATCTTGCAAGAGATTATGCCAAACATGAGGAAGGGTAACCGATGCTGAGCGTTTGCCTTGTAACTGATCGGGGTGATCAATGAGTTCTTGCCAGTAAAAACGCCAATTTTTGTCAAGGTGGAGGATAGCCTGAGTTTTGAAATCATAGGAAGTTAGGTCCCAAACCTCGTTATCCTGTCCGTAGGATTTGGTGGTGCTTAGACCAAGCCAGGCGAAGATGGCTATTTGCAATGTACGAAGTAAGTACATAGAATCTCCCTCATTCTGCCATCGGAGCTTCTATGAGGGAGATAACACAGAGCCTAGGCAAACCTTGCCGAGCCCGATCTTTTTCAAGCTATATCAGTGCCATGGCCCCAGGCATGCCTCGTCAACTCCTAAAATTACATCACTTCCTGATTCAATACTTTTAATATGAGAATAGATGTGGGGCAGTTGGTGCTGAATCCAATAGCGAGCGGATTGAATTTTTCCATAGTAAAAGCTTGCTTCCCGGTCAGATGCAAACTTTTTCTGTAGCTCGTCCCCAGTCAGGCTCATTACAGAAGAATCTATTTTTTGGCTCGCAAGAGTCATAGCCCAAATATGCATCCACGAAAAGCTTAGGTTGGTGAAGCACTTCAACAGCGGCACTGCATGGGCTAGGACCCCATGAACTCCCTTGCTCTGAAGTTCTTTGCCCAACGTCATACAGATTTGATCCATAGCTTTAAGAGCTGAATCGATGGCATCTATATAAGCATCATCGATAACTCCTTTAGCCTCTGCCAGGGATTGACTCACCGTCTTGCGATAGATCTTGTAATTAAATTGATCTGGATTCATTAGGAGTTTTCTTAGCATCAAGTCAGTGGCTTGGATGCCGTTAGTACCCTCGTATATGGCACAGATTTTCGAATCCCTAGCATATTGCTCGACTTGGTATTCGCTGCAGTAGCCATAGCCGCCGTGCACTTGGATTGCCTCTGAGGTCACTAGCCAAGCCTCGTCAGTAACTCCAGCCTTTAAGATTGGGATAAGGAAATCAAGAAGTGCCGAGGCTTCTTTGGCTTTGTCACCTGTTTCCACCTCCTTGAGGTCCATCTGCAAACTCGCATAATGGGTGAGTGCGCGCATGCCTTCCGAGCAGGACTTCATGTACATCAGCATACGTTTGACATCTGCATGCTGAGTAATGCCGATACTGACGTGATCCTTTTTCTGGATGTCATAACCTTGAACTCTATCTTTAGCATAGGCTAAGGCATGCTGGTAGGCGGCACTGGCTAACGAAAGGCCTTGGCCCGCTACGTCAAGGCGAGCTTCATTCATCATCTCAAACATGATTTTCATACCTTGGCATTCTTCACCAATCAGATAACCAACACATTTGTTTTGATCACCATAGTTGAGAGTGCATGTAGCGCTGCCTTTGATTCCCATCTTATGCTCTATATTCGCACAGAAAACGTCGTTGCGATCACCTAAGGTATTACCATCTGAAGTGTGAAACTTGGGAACGGCAAATATCGAGATTCCTCTGGTTCCCTGGGGAGCTCCTTCAGTTCTCGCTAAGACTAGGTGAATGATATTTTCGTAAAGATCATTTTCACCGGAGCTGATAAATATTTTGTTCCCGCTCAGGAGGTAGCTGCCGTCGCTCTGCTTGACAGCTTTAGTTTTTAGGGCTCCAACATCAGAGCCTGCCTCTGGCTCCGTGAGACACATTGTTCCACCCCAGCGGCCTTCGATCATAGGTGCAAGGAAGCGGTCTTTTAAATTTTGATCGCCATGGCGACGGATGATATTTGCAGCTCCCATAGTCAAGGTTCCGTACATAGTAAGCGGCAGTGAGCCAGCGCAAATATATTCCAGTGCACCTCGCCAAACAGATTCTGGCACTCCTGAGCCGCCGTGCTCAGCAGGTGTGATCATTCCCGGAAAACCTGCCTCGATAAATGCTTTGAAAGCCCCATGGTAGCTTTCGGGGACTTTTACAGATTTATCATTTGCATTATAAACCGCTCCGACTTCATCTCCTGAGCGGTTTGCAGGGTAGAACTGATCCGCAGCTATTTGTTCCCCAAGGCTCCAAATCGCCTTAAACATCTCTTCATCAAAATCTGCAAATCGATCGTATTTGACCAAATCCTGGACCTTCAGCTGTTCTAAAAATACAAATTGGTGGTCTCTAGTATCAACGAGTTTCTGTGCCATAAGTAGCCTCTTCAGTTATTTTGAGTAACGTATCATACGACTGGAACCAGGACTTCGTCTAGCTGGTATCCAAAAAATTCACAGGGTATTTTAGGCCAATCCACGTTGGATGCTAGACGGACCAAGTGCTGCCCCATCTGGGATTACATGGTCCCTCATTAGTTGCTGTGTATGATCCCATAGGGTTGATTCTAGCGACCGGTATTGTACACCGAGTCCGTTGATGCTTTTTTCGCTACTATAGGCCACTGGGTATGCCAGGTTTCGCTTGAGATAGCGCCAGGGCATGCCTATAAACGGGCCAAATAGATAAAGCAGCAAGTTGGGTAATGGTTTCTTAGGGAGATTCGGGTGTTTAAACTTTTGTGATATGATCTTCGCCATTCTCAGCATGGAGCTGGTTTCAGACACTAAGATATACCGACCATCAACGTGATCTCGTTCGACTGCCGCAATATGTGCATCTGCGACTTCCCGGACATCCACGACCCCGAAATTGAGCCGTGGTACGCCGGCCTTAAAGCGGCCATCAAAGTAGGATTTTATGATCTTAGTACTCGTGCCATCCATACGATGGGATAGGGCTGGTCCTAGAATTAAACCAGGGTTCATGGTTATCAACTGCCATTGTTCCTGACTTCTAAAGACTTGCCATGCTTCCCGCTCGGCGATAGTTTTTGAAAAAGCATAGGGTTGATGATGTAAGGTACTTGTGGTGTTCCAGTCAGCCTCGTTTGCTGGGCGGCCCAAGCTTTGAACATCAGCATTGTCACCGGCCACTGCGGCGACACTACTGGTGAGGATGACTTTCTCCACAGATTGCGACTTACTGACCGCAGAAAGAACGTTGCGAGTCCCTTCAAGAGAAGGGTCCACTAGCTCTTTCTGAGCAGACTTGATGGATTCGACCTGAAATGGAGATGCAGTGTGAAATACGAAGCGACAGCCTTGAGCATGAGGATCGAATGAGCCCAGCTGAAGAAGGTCTGCTTCCACTAAATCTAGGGTCGTTGGAAACTCCTCTTGCATCTTGACAAGGTGCTTAACCTTGTTTTGGTTAGCGAGAGAGCGAACGCTAGCTGTGACATGGTAACCGCGATCGAGTAGCTTCCTCACGATCCAAGATGCAACATACCCACTGCCTCCAGTAACCAGAACTTTGGTGACATCAGCCTTGTTCATACTAAAAGGCTCCTTCTTCTGATTGAGAATGATTGTCATCGATTTGAAGGGGGGATGCCTTTTCTTGTCGTAGAAAAAGCTCTAGGAGCCACAGAGGTGGCTTCCGCACTGGGCGACCTTCGTTGTTAACAAGGATGACTTGGAAGTCTCCCTGGCAGTAGGTAATGCTCATATCTTCGCTTTGAATCTCGAAGTTAACATTAAATCGTGGTCCTTTCCACTCGGGGACAAAGGACTTCACATAAATACGGCAAGTGCTCTCGATGGGTTTGCGGTAGTTTATATGGGATTGCGCTAGAAAGAACATGTACCCGCGGTCGATGATCTCGCGATTCGTCATTCCCATCTGCTCTTCCATGTAACGAAATCTAGTGGTGTTTACGTAGTCCAGATAGTGTTTGGCATTAACATGGCCATAGATATCAAGATCACTAAAACGAGTATCAATAAAACCTTCGAAAATTATGGGAATCATAGATCATCTATCCTTTGTCACCATTATAAATTTGACGTGATTAGGTTCATCATAGATGTTTCGTTATCGATTGCAAAGCACAGGAACGAGACGCCATGGAGGAAGAGCCCAAGCATGAATGCTGGACCCTTATTCTACGCGAAGATTTTGAAAAAACGACACAATGGTAGCTCGGTTTTTCTTACAAGCTAAATGTAGACATAAACAGGGGCAAAGCAAGGCAACTCATCGTGGTTCACTGGCCCATTTAGAGATGCGCGAATTTGATTCGTGGTGATTTGATTGGGGAACTGATACAGTCCCGGTTTTCCAGTTGCCTGGGCTCGAAGCCATTGGCCGTTATAGCGAGCTTCAATTCTGAGTATGCTTGAGTTTGTCGGACAGGTTTCTAAGTCTAAAAATATTCGATCCATCGTATAAAGGTCATCGAGCCATAAAACCTCATTACGCAGCAGACCACCTTCAAAATAGACCTCACCGACCCATACTTGCTCATCGTTATCCTCCGGCGGCTCAGGGTCCTGAGGAGGAGTGCCCTTGCTGCCAAGCCATAAGATGCTATTGCCTGGAAGCTGGAATCGCGCGAATCTCTCGAACTGGCATCGTCTCGCAGCTGCTAAGCGATTGGCCCGTTGGATGGTGAACGGGCCTGGTCGTTGCACGCAAAATGGGATGGAGCCAACGCTCTTACTCTGGCGCCCGTCCTCAAAATAAATGTAGTACTGCTGGCTTGGATTGTTGAAGGCAAGCTCGCGACATTCAGTGGGCTCCACGGAGTACCAGCCTCGTGAAACATAAGAACCTAGATCGTAGTAGGCAACAGCAACAAACTGCTTATAAGTAAGATTGTTGCAGACCTTAAAGCCAAGTACTGACGATGACAGCAGTAGGCTGAGGCCTAAGAACAGAAGTCTCATTCAATAATCCCTTCCCAAAGTTTTAATTTAGAAAAAGAGATAGCCAATTGAATACCAAATGACAAGAAATTATTACTGAGCGGCATGATCTATAATATGTATCGTTCTCTGCGAGAGGCTTACCCCTGAGGCATTTGAGGGAACTGAACATCTGGCATAAATTTCATATTAAACTTTGAGTAACGTGCAGAGGCATCCCACGCATTTGAGCCTTGTCCCGCAGGTTAAGAGACCGCGAGAAATATCTAAGTATCTAGTTTGATTGGAAAGTGCCATTGGCATATTACCTGCAAAGTCTAGGTAAAACGAAAAATAGGCATATAGGGAGCAAATGCAATGACACTTCACGTAGATCACTCCATGACTCGCAAGATTGTTACTATCGGACCAGAAACCTCTCCTGACATTGCTCGTCGCATCATGAAAGAAGCAAACTTTCGTCATCTTCCTGTAATCAATCAAGATGGATCATTGGTGGGAATCCTTAGCGATCGGGATCTTCTATCTTGCCAAAACTGCCCTTCAGATGCTGATTCAATTGAAACAGTAGAGCAGTGTATGACGCCCAACCCTCTGACATGTACGAAAGATATTAGTATGCAAGAGGTTGCTAAGATCATGATTGATCGAAAGATCGATTGTTTGCCTATTGTGGAGGGAGGGGAATTGGTTGGATTGATTACTTCAACTGATCTTCTGGAGCTTTTAGCTTCCGGTCGGATGAGTGACGAACCTCGTATTCCCTGGAACTTTCAGTTTGCCAACATGACCCCGGTTCAGCCGATACCCTAATCGACTGGTGCATATAGTCAAATATTCCCAAGAGCCTGATGACTCCTGGGAATTTTTTTGCATTACTCAGGGATGAGTGTGACGGCGTATTTTTCCTCACCATACACATTAATTTGTTTCACTGTCATTTTCTTCGATTTGCTATCGATATCAACACAGCCAAAGAATTGATAACCATCTGATGGAGGTCTGTTGGCGGGGAGGTTGGTCGGTATACTCAGAAATTTAAGCTCTGGGCCAAAGGTATTATCAAATTCATTGGGGCCAAAAGTTCCCGCATGAAGGGGCCCAGACACAAATTCCCAAAATGGCTTGAAGTCCTTAAACACAGCTTTCTTCGGATTATAGTAGTGAGCAGCTGCATAGTGTACATCGGCAGTCAGCCAAATAATATTTTTGATATCTTGATCAGAGATAAAGCTGAGAAGTTGTGCGATCTCTAGCTCGCGACCCAAGGCTGGCCCATCACCATTGGCTCCGTTCTCAAAATTATCACCATCACGGACTAAGAGGCCTATGGGTATATCACTTGCAATCACTTTCCAAGTAGATTCGGACTTTGCTAGCGAGGACTTGAGCCAATTGAGCTGCTCTTTACCGAGAAAATCTGTGGCAGCTGATGGAGTGAGCTGGGTGTTGGGGCTGTTAGCAGCTCGGAAAGAGCGGAGATCGATCATGAAGATCTCTAGATCATCTCCATATTGAAACTTGCGATAGATTCGCTCGTTTATTTGAAATCGAGGAGCTATAGGGGTGAACTCCAGGAAAGCTTTTTTAGCTCGTGCGGCCAATAGGTCAACACTCTTAACCCGATAGCGGTCATCGTTGAGTATCTCACCAGGATACCAGTTGTTGACAGTCTCATGATCGTCCCATTGAAAATACTGTGGCACTTCGCGATTGAATGCTTGGATGTTAGTGTCGAGTAGATTGTATTGATACTGGCCTCGAAACTCCTTCAAAGTTTCGGCGACTTTGCGTTTTTCTGGAGTTACAATATTTTTCCAGATGCTACCATCATCCAGCTCAACTTCCTCCTGAAGTGGCCCATCAGCATAAATACAATCACCAGAGTGAATGAAAAAATCCGGCTTCATCCGACGCATTGTCTCGTAGATTCGCATCCCTCCCCATTCCGGATTGATTCCCCAGCCTTGGCCTGCCGTATCACCAGACCAGAGAAATCGGGTCATACCTTTTGCCTTTTTCATCAAAGGAATACTACCTTCAATGATGTCTGACCGTGAACCAGTTTCAAGATCGATAAAGTAGACTCTGTAATAGAGCCGATCGATTGGTGGTAGCTTGTCAATCAGAAGTTTAACAGTGTAATCATCGTCTTCTAAAGCTGCTGGCCCATCGAGCTTCCTAAAAAAATATAAGAAGTCTTCATCGTTTGAAATTTCAACTTGAAGCCGGCTGGGGCGATCACAGGCGGCCCAGAGGGTGACGTCGGTTTCGGTAAGATCTCCCCACTGAATTCCGTAGGGCATCCGCGGTGTAGGGCCTAGGGGCTGAGGTGAGGACTGATCGGCATCTCCTCTAACGATACCCGAGCCGATAAAAGCAGTGCTGCCTAAGATAGCTCCACCTTTCAATAGAAAGCGCCGATTTACACCCATTTCACTGTGGTCTTTGTGGTCCATTTGGGTCTCCTTTTCATGAGGCTAGTGGTGGCTGTATCGTAGGAGTAAAGGATGAAGGCTTATTAAAAAGTTGGTTCTTAGTCTTATAGGAATATTCACAAGCTGTTTATTTCAAGGGTTTTCGCGGTGAAGTAGCGCCTTGCCAGTTCGGGTGATCCTGGGTAGACTTGAGTGTTTTTAAAAGCTGCAAACCTTGGAGTATACGTCATGAGAGTCCTTCTTAGCCTCTGTATCATCTTGTCCAGCACCTGCTTCGCAAAAGACTATGGCGAGGCTTTGAAGCCGAACTTGCCAAAGATCAGCCTTAAAAAAGATGAGAAATTAAAGAATCTTAATAAGCCTATAGAGTTAAAAGGGCAGGTTAAAAAAGTGTGTCAAAAAAAAGGATGCTGGATGGTCCTAGATGACGGCCACGACGCGATTCGTATCACGTTTAAGGGCTACAGCTTCTTCGTGCCTATGAAGCTTGAAGGCCAGACAGTGCGAGCACAAGGCATCCTTCAGAAGAAAGTTCGAACAGTTGGTCAGCAAAAGCACTTTCTCGAAGACGCTGGAGCAAGCCAGAAAGAGATAGATAAGATTAAAGACGATAAGACTGTTTATGAGTTTGTGGCTACAGGAGTTAAGACTGAGAATACGATCTAAGCGATAAATCTTAGGATTCAGGGGGAGTTTTATCCCCCACGGTTATAGCAGTAGATACCCCATGGCAGTGACGAAGATCAAACCTAAGACACTGATGAAGCCACCTGTTTTTAGAAGATCACGAGAATCGATAAGCCCTGTAGAATACGCCAAGGCATTGGGCGGTGTGCTGATAGGAAACGCCATTCCAAATGAACAGACCAAAGCGATCTGAACGAGAGCAACGGCCATCGAATCATCAGCCTGAAATCCAGTGACGACAGTTGCTACCAAAGGCAAAAGAAGGTTAGCTGTGGCAGTATTGGAAATAAAGTTTGCCATTAGATAGGCGAGGGCTGAAAACACGATCAGCAGTAAGGCGATGGACATGGCAGCTGTTGGAATGAGTTCGATTAGTTTTTGACTTAAACCGGAATCAGCCATTCCTTGCCCCAGAGCAATACCACCAGCAATGAGCCAAAGTACTTCCCAATTGAACTTCTTGATGTCTCCCTTATCCAAAATTCCGGTTGCAAAGAAAATGGTCAAAGGAATGGACGCGACAATATAGGAATTTAAGCCATGAAAGGCACTGGTAAGCCATAGAAAAATAGTCGATGCAAAGGTGCCATAGAAGATCATAGCCACCCGTGGCCTGACTTTGGGGCGCTCGATCTTGAGTTCGAGCCGTGGCGTTGCTGGCTTATATAAAGTATTTAGCCACCACCACCCCAGAGTTAAGAAGAGAATGACCAAAGGAATGCCAAAGGCCATCCAGCTACCGAAGCTTATGGGTGTATTGGCACTCAGATATTTCAGAGCAACTGCATTGGGAGGGGTGCCGATGGGCGTACCAATTCCACCAACATTGGCAGCAAGCGGCACCGACAGCAGAAAGCCTTTTCGCGATGGTTCATCCTCCGGTAGGCCAGCTAGAACTGGACTCAGTATGGCGAGCATCATGGCAGTGGTAGCAGTATTGCTCATGAACATGGAGAATAGTGCTGTGATCACCATCATACCAAGCATAATAAATCGAGGTCTGGTACCGAAGGGCTTGAGTAGTGAATGAGCCATGATACGATCAATCTTATACTTGTTGGCTGCAGACGCTAAGCTGAATCCCCCTAAAAAAAGAATGACAATGGGAGACGCAAAGTTAGCCATAACATCTTGGTAAGCCAGTGGTGCTCCGTCATCGACAAGCCACTTCAAGCCACGATCCGACAAAAAAATGAGCTGCAAGCATATGATGAGTAAGCCAGTTGCATATACCGGGATCAATTCTGAAATCCACAGCACAACCGCTAGGATCATGATCGCGAGCATTCTGCCCTGGTAAGCTTCCAGTGAACTTAGACTCGGGAATAAAAGGAGGATCACCGAAAACAATACTGCAAGCCATGAGGCGATATTTATTTTGGCCATCATAGATCACCTCGTTCATGAATGAAATTAAATATCTTTTCCTGGTTCAGAATTCGGGTAAACCGTTCTGGTTGGCTATCAAAAGCGATAACATAGTCTGTTAGCAAGTTTTTCACAGCCTTAGAAAACTCAACAGGGTCCCAAGGTTTAGCAATATAGTGATCTAAACCACCTTGGTTGATCGCCTTGATCGTATCTTGATGATCAGCCTGGCCGGTGAGAAGAAGCTTCTTGCTGGCTTGAGTCATGGATCGGTGTTCAAGTTCGATTAGAAAATCGACACCCAACTTATTTGGCATCAGATGATCGCAAATAATAAGTGCTAATTGACCCTCGTCGGCTTCAAACTCCTCAATCACTTCGAGCGCTTCATCGGCTGATTCAGCCGTTTCTAGGGTGAACATGGAGCTTAGGTCTTGTAATTCCGATTTAACGGTAAATAAGACATCGCGGTCGTCATCAACAATAAGAATAAGATAGTTCATAAGCGCCCTCCAATCGTTGGAATACGAACTGTTACAGTAGTTCCCTGATGCACCTTAGAAGCAATACGAATATCGCCACCGTGTTCCATAACAATGCTTTTGCAAATAGGTAAGCCCAAACCCATTCCTACTTGGCCCTGCTTTTTCGTGCTAAAATACAGGTCAAAGGCTTTTTCAAGCTGAACATCACTCATCCCAATGCCATTATCGTGAAAGGCTACTTCCACATAGTTTTCTTTGGCAACGGTTGAGATTCTAATATTTTGTGTGTCTTGGCTTTCCATAGCGTCCAGGGCGTTGTTGATAATATTCGTCCAGACTTGGTTGAGCTTGCTAGGATAACCCATGACAGGGGATAGAGTTCCATAGTCTTTCACCACTGAAACTAGCTTAATTCGATGCTGTAGCATGAGAAGAGTTTCTTCAATTCCCTGATGAATGTCCACTGGCTCACGTTCTCGCTTGCCTGGCTTGGCATAGTTGCGAAGGCTACGTACTAGGTTGTCAAGACGTTGGCTACTGCTTGCTATGGTCTTTAAGAATCTGCCTGTTTGAAAGTATGATTGAAGTATCCCCGTAGCCTTCTGATAGGTCTCAAACTCCTTTAAGATTGCTTTTAGAATATCCCTATCGTGAAATGACATTTCTGCAAATTCCGTTGCTGCGGATTCAGGTAGTCCCATCTTTTCTAAATCCCTGCGCCTCTGTCTCAAGTCGCGACTCGATAAGGACGCTAGCTGATAACCTTGCTCAAACGCTCGCCACCTAAAATCACCTTCGTGTCCATTACTGTTAACGATCGACTCAAGGCACTCACCCAGCTGAGGTATCGAACTCATGATTGCAGCTACGGGATTGTTCAATTCGTGAGCGATCCCAGCTACCAATTGTCCTAATGTGGCCATTTTTTCGGTATCAACTAGCTTTATCTGGATGGCTTTTAAATCAGCCAATGCTTTCTGTAGTTGAAGGTTTGTTTCGACGTGCAAACGAACTCTGCCTGAGATCTGCCTAAGGAGGATGTTGATAAACTGGACTGTAAACTCTTGGGAGTGATTGAGTATCAGTTCCAAGGTCTCGCTGTTTAACTGAAGTAGCTCCAAGTCTTCTTCTGCAAAGATACTTGTGTAGGCTTTGTTGCCTAAAAAATGAGCCATCGAACCCAAAATAGAGCCTGGTCCCTCGCGCATGACCTCGGTTTCGGAAAGGTCATGATCACGCTTGCGATGACTCACAGTGCCAGAAAGTATCACGCAGAGGATGTCGAGAGGTTTGCCCTCCTGACAGATCTGCGTCCCCGCAGGATGCTGAACGATCAGTGTAGAAAGTGTTGGCTCCAATTTGAGCCGATTCATACTTTCTCTAAGGCTTGCCGTCAGTTCTTGGTTGCTATGTTTTTGGGGGGCTATGAGACTACCTTTTAGTTCTTCAAAATTTTTAGCCAGGGACGCTCGCTCTGTTTCTTTATCATATAAGGCTTGCCGATACCGTCGATGGGAAACCAGATTTTCGTAGTATTCCACTTGATCGAAAGCATGGTGCAGAAAGTAATCCGACAGGAGATCTTTTACAGTGCGATAAAAATCAGCCTGCTCCCAAGGAACAGCAATCAAACGTATATCAAGATCGGTATTCATCATGTCTTTGATTAAGGAAAAGTCGCTTTCTTGGGCGAGAAGCACCTTGAATGATGGATCAGGAGATTTTGCAAAAAAGTCTAGCAAAGCTTTTTTACCCAACTGACCATCAGCCAAGAAAATGGGTTGGAGGAGTTCATTATCTTCTACAACTGGTCTTTCGCTAATGATGTTCAATTCGATCTGAGTTCCAAATAAATCATGTATCTCAGACTGAACCAAATCAGAGAGATTTTGCGACTTGCTAAGCAAGGAAATTTGAATGGTCTTTCGATGTGTCACAGTTCTCCAGCTCCTACCAAGATCCACCTTTAGGTGAGCAAATCTTATTCCAATAATTTTCGTAAGTTAACTAGATTTAATGACATGGTTTAGCGGGTTTTGCTGCGATAGCAGCGTTTTATTGCTCAGTTTTTGCTCATTTGGACAATTTTGTACGGCTCGCCTCTGAGAGAAAGTGTATAAATATTGAGCAATTTGGTAATTAAACAAGATAACGATATCAAATAGTTATAAAAGGTATTAATTGTGCATGAACCTGAGTAATTACAAGGAGCTGATATGCTGGCAGGCTGGCAGAAGCAAATCGCGATTCTAGGTTTAGTTCTAGGCTTTTGTGGCCTTTCTGGGGATGAGTTGCGCCTATCTCAGAATGCTAGACTGGACCATTTGGTTCACTTGGCGAAAGAGCGCTGTGAAAAGGCTCCCCAAGAAACACCCTTGATTTATGATGATGACTATACTTGGAGTTACCAATACAAAGACATACCAGAGCTATTCCGAAAGCTATATCGGAGTGGCAAGCGACTCGGCAAAGCTCTCTATTTTGATTCCAACCGTGGTTCGTTTATGTTGCCTATAGGTAAGAATGGCGAAGCGATCGCAGTTCCTGAAAGGTTTTTGAAAGCTTTGATTGCTCATGTGGAGAAGGCCCTTGCCAAAGGCTATGCAGACTATATTTTCCTAGCAGATTTCGGCCATGGTCACTTTCATATTCCTAAGGATGTTTTTGATCGGCGCTTGTCAGCACTGGAAGGTCACGAGGCCTACGATGCAGCTGTTTTTGATTTGATTGTTAACGAACCTGGTGTCAAGATACTCTATCATTCCGCTGAAATGTTCTTATTCTTCGGTGCGGAAAAAGACTTTAGAAGCCTTTCTGGGCCTGAGCAGTTCCGGAACCTCAATCGTAATCTGGTGGGTGGCTTCGACCAAGGCAAAGAGTTGAGCTTGGCGGACCGAGGCCGTGAACCTGTTTCACAACTTCCTGGTTTCGCAAAAGTGGCTCAGGACCTCGATCTTAGCGCTAGCGTCAACGGCTGCTTGCCATTTGAGGCCCGTGGCAGGAGGTTTTACTTCGACATCAGCCGTTTTAGCCCTGGCTTGAGTCCTGATAGCTTTGCAAGCCAGTAGCTTTCCATTAAAGCATTGAATCACTCTTCACATATTTATCAATTATTTTCTGATACCGCCCATCAGATTTGAGTTTGGCCAAGCCCTTATTAAACTGCTCTGCAATCTCTTTGTTCTGAAAAGCCATGTGATAGTGCGATGGCTCGAAGATCGCATGATAGGTCACCTCCGGGCTTGTATCTACATCCTTAATTTTTTGATTGTAGTATTTAAAAATATTGATATCTCCGATGACAACATCAAAAGTCTTGTTGAATAGCCCTCGGTTCTGCACCTCTTGAAATCTCACTTCTTCATACTTTGCTGCTTTGCCGACAGCTTCTTTAAACTCATTTCCCAAATACTTGTCTGCATTTTGGAAGGCAACGATCTTCTTGCCAGCAAGATCATTGAGTCCGTTGATTGTAGTCTTAGAACTTTTGAGTGTGATAGCAAAATTCTGATATTTTATATGACTATCGGTGATGAAAAGGTTTTTTTTGGCGAGATCCTTGGTAACCGTCGCAGCCCCTGCAAAGCCTTTCTTTCTGGCAAGGATCGGCACTTTTTCGAAAGTCGTAAAGATTGGCTTTAGGGTATGGCCATCCATTTCCAGAACCTCGCGAATGATATCCATCTCAATGCCAGTTTCATTTTCTGAAATCACATAGGGAGGAAGGGAAAGACCAAATACAAGCTTGAGTTCTTTCGATTGTGCCAGTTGAGGCATTAAAACAAGGAGGTATAAGACAAAAAGCTTCACGATAATCCTCATCATTCAATTGATATCTGAGTCTTTCTGAATTGTAGCGCTATCTGATTTAAATGGGCAATCGCAAGCTCACAGATTTAGGACCTTTGCTTAAATTTGGGTTTTCTAGCTTAGGTTCTTCTACCTATTGATATGAGTCGTTTGGCAGCGGAGGAGTTGGTGATTAAGTTTTATCAAACATTGTGCTGACTGGGAAGAGTTGAACGTTCAATTGGACAACCTTGTCCTTCTTAGTCACTGCTTCAAGGTGTTTCTGTAGATTCTCATTGAACTCATGGATCATCTTTTTAACGTCCTTTAGGGATTCTTGATCACAGCTAAAGGTAATCGAGCTAATATCCCGGTTATCGGCTGAGACACGGGTGATCGAATCCTTTGCAAGCTCGATCATTCGTTGGTGATAGCGAATAAAGCCAATGCCAGTGACTTCGTGGCCACTAGAAATGCTTGCTGCCTTAGACTCAAATGCTTGACGCTCGTCATTCCACTCAATCAAGTCGAGTTCTTGAAGCAAGTCCATGCTTTCCTGGGCTTGGGTCTCTGTGATCTGGGGGTGAACTTTTGCAGCGACCCACTTTGGATCGTTCTTCGTTTGATCAAGCTGCAGGACTTCAAGAACAATCGGGTGGTACCAGATAGAAAAGAAGTCGAGCCACTTTTTGTCATGGGGTTTGGCGAGAACATCCTTTTTAATTTCTACCAAACGTCCGAAAATCTCATCCCGTTTGATTCCTGAAGTTTCGTTACGATACTCCACCAGGGTTTCGAAGTACTTCTTTTGAGCCCCTTTTAGGTGAAGTCCCAGGGCTATCTTCTTCGCTGTTTTAAGAGTGAGTTTACGGTACCCTCGAATGATTTGATGCATGACGTTGGTTGCTGAAAACCCTAAGTCGACTGCGAATTGGATATAGGAATAGCCCGGTTTGCGATCTTTGACAAAATGATAAGTCTTTTCAAGGTATTGGATGCAGTCCAAATAACCTGTGACAGGAGAATCCTGAACAAACTCGCGAATTAATTTTTTACTAGTCAAATAGCCCATTCTGGTACCTCGTATATATTTTATCGGAAGATTCTCTCCCCGTCTTGAACGAAAAGCGATTAAACGTATGTTTGGATTTACTAAACATACATAAAAAACGTGATTTTTTGTATATCCAGAGATTCTCATAAAAGCCTGATAATAAATTATTAATCGAAATTTTCTAAAGAAAAATCCAAAAAAACCGATAGGAAATGTAGAAGCTAAAGCATTGACCAGACGATCTTGTATCAGATAATTGGATATACAAAAGGAGCGGGGGCTATGAGCCAAGAAAGGGGTTGGAATCTTGAGTCGATTCGGAAGACTCAACACGAAATTGGAAACGAGCTACTACCATTAGTTCAGAATGAAAAGTATGTGGAGGGAATCGAACTATGTTTGAAAAATATCCTTCCTATCGAGGCTAACACAAACAGTGATCTAGTAACAATCTGCTATATCATCAGTGCCTTGAACTTGATCTCGTTTTCACGAGAAGCGAACACTGAGTATCGTGTTTTGGTTCTCAAACTGGAAAAAATCGCAAAATCACTATTAGACAAGAATAATATTAAGGCGGGAAAGTCAAAATTGAGTTTTTTACATGGCCAGCTTAAGCAGGGGTTAGCTGCCATATTGAAAAACGACGGGGACACATGGGGCGCGCTTTGGGAAGCAAGCCTGGGTTTGTATCTATCAAGGGGAAGTGCAAACCCAGTGCTCCCATTTCAACACCTACATTTAGCGATTCAAACTATCGACCGAGGATTTCCACTTCGTGTCAGTAGTATCTTAGATGACATGGAGCAATCTCTAACATCGCCACAGGATCGCCACTTTTTGGATCTAGTCCGGATCAAGACCCTCAGATTATCAGGACAGCATGATAAGGGCATGGCCATCATCAATCGCTTAATCAAAGACAACGGCGAAAGTGATCGCCTACTTTGGGAGAAAGCTTATACAAACGCTATCGTCAACGACGAAACCAAAGAACTCCATCGTTTGCTATTTGGTCGCAATCGAAAGAAGCTTGATTACTCAGAGGCCTACCTCAAATACTGCTTCTGGATGAGAGCCCAGCCAAAACGAGAATTCAATAAGCTTTGTCCGAAGGTCAGTAAACTCAAAAGGCTTTTGAAAGGCTACACGTCCAGCACGAAGTTCAAAAAACTTTTTAAAGTATTGACTGCCATTGAAGAATGCTATGACATTCACATTCCGATGATCTCAAGAGTGAAAAAAATCGGAAAAATTATGCCAGTGATCGAATCCTTAGAGGCAGAATATCGGATCTTGGCATTGGCGGGAATCGTTCGTTGGATGGGACAAAGACAAAAACAAATGGCAGCTATCTTTCATGGCGAGTACCAATCCTTGTCTCTCAAGATGAGCGAGGGCACCAATATCGATATTTTCAAGCTCTTTGAAAGTAATCTTAACGAACTTGAAATGATTAGACCCTTTTATGACACCCTTCATACCTCACCAGTCCAAGAGGAAGATGATGGTCTGAACACGATCGATAAAGCACTCTTCCGATCGCTTTGGTTAAATGGTGATTCAAATCAATCAGACGGCGACGCGACTCAAGCTGTCTTTTGATGAATAGCTTCATAATCTTTGCTTACTCACTCAAACGGCCTACTTTTGTAAAGTGGGCCGTTGCTTTTTTGTGACATTCTTAAATATTCAGTGACATTTTATTAAAAATCATATCGTTGAAGACAATTTCCTCGACAGCTAATTAATATTTAGATAAAAATGCTTAAAACACGGCAGATAACGTCAGGAGAACTACTATGGTAAAGACGAATTCATTGGCTACAGGCTTGTGGCTAAGTGTATTACTTGTGATTTCAAGCGCCTGCGGTCTCGATCGCGATCGCCGCGGACACCAAGCGGCAAGAGAATTAGCTCAATCCCAAGGGATTAAGGAAGTCCAAGCGGATCTGGAAGCCAAGGGGCCTACCAAGAGCAGTGATATTGCTAGCGATCAGTCTTATGACATTGATGATGATACCAGAGAATCGCTTAGTGCGACTGAGGGTATGGTTGTCGAAGTGGTTACCAAAGGTAACGATGACGAGTCGCCATTGGTCGCTTATGTCCCTCAGAAAGACGAAGATGATATCGACGAGCTGATCGCTTTCGATTCCGAAGGGAACGAAGTAAAGCTCGACGCAAAGAAGGTGCCGGAACGCACGGTCATAGTTATCGCGGATGATGAAACACTGCCAGTAGCCGAAGTACCGCAATCAGTGGAAACCATACAGCCATTTGCCGATGAAGCGCTTCGCGGCAGCCATAAATTGGATGACATCCGATTTGCTAATGTAGAGGAGCCGTGGTTTAAAGGTAGTGCTGAAATCTATATGGTTGTGACTTACATTGGTAAGGACGGTAAGGGGGCGACTCAGCTTATCGAGCTACCTGAAGTCGAAGATGAAGATAAGACTTATCGGGTGAACAAGGTCATCCATATCTGGGAAGTGAATCGCTACCAGATCCTTGACATTGCCTTCTTTGAGCATGACTCAGGTTATAACTACAGCGAAATTACAAAAATAGCGGTTGGTGCAGCAGCTTCTATCACAGCTATATTCGTAGATCCAACTGGCACAACACTGGCAGTGGTTCAGGCTGTCAGTTCGGTTCTATCGAAGGTAATTGATGCGATTCCTTCCTCAGCCTGGACAGACGACGATGACTTTATCGACTCCATCAATACAATCGAAAAGTATACAGATGGAACGTTCTATCCTAGCTCTAGGGGAGATGTAGAGGCGAATATAAGCCTTTTTGAACTCAAGATGAACGATGAGTAAGCCACTGTAGGGGGGGCGTGTGCCCCGCTGCCTCTTAGTGTCTGAAAGGATGACCTGCTCCCTAATTTAGTGTAGGAACATTGTAGGGTTTGTTGACAGAATTGATTTAGAACAACCAAGTCAACAAGCACCTATAGCGGAGTTCTTACTTTAGGGAGCCATAATGACTTCATTTCGACCGGTTGAGACGTTTCTATCAGATCCCCCCTCCAGCAGTGCAAGCTATAGTTACTTCAAAGAGTTGCTTTCTGCCTTAAGAAGCAACGATGGCCGCATGGAGGCGATAAAGGCTCTAAGAACCTTGGAGAAGCGTTTTGCCGAAGCGGAGTCTGCGGATGATTTTCAAAAGAAGTACCATTTTTCCTTTTCAAAAATTGACCTAGGCGCCGATCACGGCGTGATCCATCTACTGCAGTTGCCGAGTATCTTTGCACCTGAAGAGTGGTCTTACACCTTCTACGAGGGCCTATCTCGCTTCTCTCCAGCAAGCTTCGAGGATAAAACTGTGGCTGAGCTCGGCTGTGGCAACGGCTGGATTACTATTGCATTAGCCCGTCGAACCCGGCCACGAAAAATATTTGGCCTCGACATTAACCCAAAAGCCATTACCTGCGCTGAAATCAACCTCTATCTCAATAGCGTCGGCGACAATGGTGAGGCCATTTTAGATGAGGAGGGTCAGGCTTTATGGGATCGGGTCGAATTTGCAGAAAGCGACCTCCTATCTCATGTCACCCAAAAGAAAGGCTTAAAACTTGATCGTGTGGTCGGTTGCATTCCCCAGGTACTCTCTCCCGACCCGCAAGCTTTGCTCCGCAAGGCTACCGAGGCAGCCTCCGATCAAGCGCTCTACGACCTTAGCAACTACACAGAAGCCCATGGCTATCTTGAAGATCAGTTTGGGCTCGGGCTCATCGCCAAAGCCGTGGAGCAGTCTGTCGCATGCCTTCGACCATCTGGTTCAATCATCTTTAACCTTGGCGGCAGACCAGGAACCAAGGTACTTGAAGGTCTGTTTATGAGGAGAGGCTTCCATATCGACAAGGTCTGGAGCACTAGGGTTGTGCAAGCAGGGGATACCGACATTCAAGCTTTGGTCGAAATCGAGGAAAGCTCACCTCATCGCTTCGAATTTTATATGGGTACTGACAGCCGGGAATCTATTTCCGCAAAGACGGCGCAAGCCTATGCCGCTGCGGGTGGAACAATCGCCCACTCGTTGAGCGTTTACGAAGCAACTCTACCATCCCATGAGCAGGTGGCTAAGATTCTTGATTATCTCAGTACCCCTGCAAATAAGAAGCTGCATGAGGCTCTCGATCTTTCGTCGAACGACCCCCAAGTATACAGTGAAAGAGTTCGGTTTCTTGCTCATCTAGCAGAAACTTTCCAAACGACCCAGAGCCTTCCCTATGGGGATACTCAAGGGGTTCCTGAGTTGCGCGAGAACATTGCTAGATTCGTTCGAACATTCTATCGAGCCCCTGTGGCTATGTCGCAAATCCTGGTAGCCCCGTCTCGTTCCGATATTGTTACTAATATAATTAGCTTGTATCAGCCGCGGCGAGTCCTCGTGGACCAAGATTTAGTTCATCGTTTGATACCGGCTCATTATCAAGGCCGACTTTGGCTAGGCTCAGAGATTTTAGAAGCGCCACGCCGCCTAGAGCTTTTAGAAGACCTGGTTGAGACTTTAGAGCCCGAGCTGGTGATCGCCTGCTTAACAGATTTTGAAAACGAATCCGGTGTTGGACTCGGCAACTTATTCGCCGTGACGGCTAAGAAAAACTGTCGCTTGATACTTGATATTTCGAATTACTTTGATTTGAGTAGTGATCCTGGTAGTTCCGCAGCTCTTCAGTATATGTCCCACCATACCTTACCCGATCACGTTCATCTGATTTGTGGCCTGGTAAAGAATCGGGTCTACTCCGATTTGCAGCTTGCCTTCTTGATATCCGAAAATCAGTCTGTTATCGAAGCATTGGTATCTGCTGCCGAGTTCAGCTACAGTCGCACGCCGTTTTTGATGCAAGAGTACTACAATAAGATTCTAAGGGATCTCCTTAGCTTTCATATGACCCAAGCCCGAGAGTCTCAGGTGATAAGCATTAAAGAGGCGAGGGTGGATCATAATACCAATCCTAAGCTCGGTCCCTTGGCAAAGAATGCGAGGCTCGCGTTCAGCCACCCGTGTATCACTCGGAACCAGTTTCCTATGTCAGCCAGTACTGTTCGCCTCGACTATGGTGAAAACTGTCTCGCCATTCCATCAAACTTGAGCCATGGAATCTATGAGGCCTATGTAAGGCGTGAGATCTCCTTCGACGAATACGACCCAAGCCCTGAAATCCTTGCAAATCTAAAGAGGGACTATCAGATAACGGGGCTCGATGAATCCCAACTTGTGTTGGGTGCTGGTGTTGCCCCCCTATTTGCAGGATTGCTCATTCATATCAAGCAAATTGGCGGAACCTTAGTATTTCCCAGAGGTGCCTATGGCGAGTTCGTCGCTGCTGCGCAATTCTTCGGAGTTGGCTTGGCCCATTGCGAAACTTATGAAGCCGATAAATTTAAACTTACCCCAAAGGGCCTTCATAAATGCTTGCAGGGTATCCAAAAGCCTTGGGTGTTTATCAACGGCCCGACGGTGAATCCGACAGGTGCAGCCTACAGCAGCACCGAATTGGATGAGATCGCCAATGTTATCGAGGCTCACGATGGTGGCTTAATCTTCGATAGTATATTTGGAGGGCTAAACTTTAAGGGTGATCGAGAACCCATATCCTTGAAGCATTTAGCGACGCGAGACGTGCCATGGGTTTTTCTCGGTGGGGCGTCGAAACTGTTTGCTGCAGGTGGACTTCGATTTGGCTATGCCTTAAGTGACGTTCCCGAGCTGATTCAGTGGCTCCATCAAAACCCGTTTGAAGGGCCACACTTCACAATTCAGTATGCAATTAAAAAGGTACTTGCAGCCTATCAATCCCGTGACCCTGAGCTTGTTTCGTCTTTAGGGCAACAGAGGCTTTTACTCGCTGAACGAGCTGCTATTCTTGGTTCGTGTTTAAGGGAGTGCGGCTGGCGCGTGCTAGAACCGGATGGCGGCCTTTTTCTGATCGCCAAACCCGATGCCTATATGGGTAAGGAGTTCCTCTTTACTGATAACTCAGGCCAAGAGCAAAAGGTTGTTCTGGATGGAGTGGAGCTTGTGAAATCTCTGTTTTTTACAGAGAATCTTCTGATCAATGATTCCAAGTGGACTGGAATCGACGGCTACTGTCGATTCGTTTTGTCCGTAACTCAGGAAGACTTTGATCAAGGCTTGGCAAGGCTTCGAAGCTTTCACAAGCGCGTGCTCGAAAAATGCAATTGACGAAATATGAATGGTAGCTGTCTAGTAAGGTGCCGGTCCTTATTGTAGCTTCTTGGGAATTCATTCTCATGAGGTTGCAACGTTGATTTTTGATATTTCACCGACTGTAGACGAGAACATTGCTGTTTGGCCTGGGGATGTGCAATTCCAGCGTCAGTGGCAGTGTCGGATTGCTGAAGGATCGAATATGGATCTTTCCGCGCTGACTAGCACTGTCCATGTTGGAGCTCATGGCGATGCTCCGTCCCACTTCCATCGTGATGGTGCTAGCATTGAACAACTTGACTTAGAGCCCTACATGGGGCCGTGTCGGGTGATTGCTGTAGAACCGCCCATAGGAGGCCTAATTCGCCTTGAGGAGATCGCTCGCCAGCTTGAAGGCAATTGCCCCGAAAGGTTGCTTTTTAAAACCCAGAGCTTTCCAAACCCTCAGATCTTTAATGAAGACTTTGTAGCCTTTGATCCTGACTTGCTTGATGCCCTGGGGCAACGGGGTGTAAGGCTTGTGGGCATTGATACGCCCTCCGTGGATCCTTTTTCATCAAAGGACCTGCCTGCGCATCAGATGCTTTATAAACATGATATTCGAAATCTAGAAGGTCTCGTTCTTTCTGATGTTGAAGCGGGTGACTACGAACTTATTGCATTGCCATTGAAGTTGAAGGGCTTTGATGCTAGCCCGGTGAGGGCTGTTCTTAGAGCATTTTAAGGAGGAAAAATGGCCTAAGTCGCTCCCTCTAGAGTTAATAAGATTCACCCCTTTTCGCCATAGAACACCGTCCATCAGGTGTGCGATATCAGGCGCGACCAGCTTAGCTGCGAAAAAGAAGCGGATTTCATTTAACAAAAGTAACCTACTCAAAGAGTCAAGATATAAGCTGAGTTGGCTTCTCTATTCAATTCCATCGCCAAAGAACCACTTTATCTAGCTGATTGGCTTGGCTCGTCCCTACCCATGGTAGAGCTGGAGTTTTGTCGAGCTAACTATGTGTATAATACTTAGTTGAGAACACTTTAATACAGCAGTAACAAGGGCCAAATATGGATACCCAAATACTTGGTTTTGAGTTGAAAGAAAAAATCTACAGCAGTAATCGTACCAAGGTTTACCGGGCCATTAGAGAATCGGATCAGCTACCCGTTATCCTTAAAGTCCCTGTGAGTGAAACGCCAACACTTCAGGAATATTCCCATTATCAAAACGAGATTAAGATGCTCTCTCATCTTGATCTTAAAGGTGTTATCAAAATCATTTCCTTGGAAGTGTACAAAAAAACTTTTGCGATTGTGGAAAAGGATATTGGAGGAGAATCCCTTGAGGGAATCTTGGGCGACAAGCCCTTGGATGTTTCAAGGTTCTTGATGGTAGCCATTAAGGTCGCCGAGGGGCTTGGTAATCTTCATGAAAATGGCATCATTCACAAAGATATCAATCCATCTAATATTATTTTCAACGAAGAAACTGG
Organism: Pseudobacteriovorax antillogorgiicola; assembly: GCF_900177345.1. Taxonomy (NCBI): domain Bacteria; kingdom Pseudomonadati; phylum Bdellovibrionota; class Oligoflexia; order Oligoflexales; family Pseudobacteriovoracaceae; genus Pseudobacteriovorax; species Pseudobacteriovorax antillogorgiicola. Next base: position 123,160 of record NZ_FWZT01000006.1, on the reverse strand, counting down.
TGAGCTAGAAATTACAGATTTCGGAATCAGCACAATGCTCTCTCGCGAGACTCAGGAGATCAAGAATCCCGAGTTTTTAGAAGGGACAATCGCCTATATGTCGCCAGAGCAGACGGGGCGTGTAAATCGAGCCATCGACTATCGAACGGACTTCTACTCCCTCGGAGCCAGCTATTATGAAATCTTGACTGGACAAGCTCCCTTTGTGAAAAAGAGTGCAAGAGAGCTAGTAAGTCTTCATATTTCCGAGCGGCCCAAGAACCCAGTCGAGATATTGCCAACAGTTCCGCCTGTAATCGGAAAGATTATATTGAAGCTTCTGGAAAAAAATCCAGATGATCGCTACCAAAGCACCACGGGTCTTAAGTTCGACTTGACCAGGTGCTTGGAGGAGTATGCTCAAAGCGGGATAATCTCGGACTTCAGTATTGGTACAAAAGATATTTCTAGCAAGTTTACCATTTCCCAAAAGCTATATGGTCGTGATAAGGAGATCGAGACCTTGCTCAAAGGATATGATAGAGTATGCAACGGCTTTTCCGCGGTGATTCTAGTAGCCGGTCACTCAGGAATTGGAAAGTCTGTCCTGGTGAAGGAAATCTATAAATCAGTGAGTGAAAGTAATGGCTACTTCATTTCTGGAAAGTTTGATCAGTTCAGGCACGATATTCCCTACGCTTCGCTATCGCAGGCTTTCAAAGATCTTGTGCTCCAATTGCTTAGTGAGCATCAAGACCTCCTCGATACCTGGAAGCAAAAGATTGCCCACGCCTTGGGTAGAAATGCTCAGGTTATCGTAGATATTCTTCCTGAGCTGGAACTCATTATAGGCAAGCAACAGCCAGTGCCAGAGCTAGCTCCGGCAGAGAACCAAAACAGGCTCAACATTGTATTCAATAAATTTGTTCGAGTATTTGCTAAAGAAGAGCACCCTCTCGTGATATTTCTAGATGATTTGCAGTGGTCTGATCTTCCAACACTGGACCTAATTTTGAACTTGATGACAAACCATGAGAACCATCATATTTTGATCGTGGGAACCTATCGAAGCAATGAAGTTAGTATTTCTCATCCCCTGATGATTAAAATTGATAGCATGATCAACTTAGGTGCTTCAGTTCGAACTATCGATCTAGCCGAGTTATCAAAAACAGATGTCAGGCAGTTAGTCTCAGATACCCTTCATACAGATGGTGAGGAGATTGATAGGCTCGCCGATCTTCTTATGACTAAGACCCATGGCAACCCGTTTTTTATCACTCAACTATTTAAAAGCCTATATCAAGATCATTTGATCAGTTTTGACTTCACGAGTGGCAGATGGGTATGGAACTTTGAGGAGATCGCGAAAGTTGACATTACTGAAAATGTTGTTCAATTGATGACCGACGAGATCAAGAAGCTAGGTCCCAACTCACAAGCAGTTCTAAAGATAGCTGCATGCATTGGCAATACATTCGAGATCGAAGACCTTAGTTCAATCTATGGAAAACCCAAGACAGATTCTATTATGGATCTTTGGGAGCCTCTCAAGGACGGCCTAATTATACTAGGCGGTGGCTACTATAGATTCCTCCACGATAGAGTTCACCAGGCTGTATATGAGCTTGTTGGCGATAAATGCTTTGAAATCCATCTGATGATCGCTCGACTAAAGAGCAAAGAGTTTAGAAATACGCAGTGTGAGGATCTTCTATTTGATATAGTAAGTCACTATAACAAGGCAATTGAACTGATTAAAACATCAGACGAGAAGAAGGTAGTGGCAAATTTCAATATTATGGCAGGAATCAAAGCCAAGCATTCGGGGGCTTACCAACCTGCAGTTAGCTACTTAGAGTATGCTGCGAAGCTGCTTCCTGCTGACATTTGGCAGAACGACTACAGCCTAGGGTTTAGCCAAGGAAGTGAACATCTGGAGTGTTCTTATCTATCAGGAAATTTTGAGGAAGGAGAATCGCTGTTTTTCCAGTTGATCGAGCAAGCGAGTTCTGACCTTGATAAGGCGAAATTGGCTTCACTAAGGCTTCAAGCCTATACCCAGCTTGCGAAGTATGAAGAGTGTATCGATATTGGTATTGGGATACTTAATGAACTAGGTATGAAACTTAAGAAGAACCCAAGCCCAATTCCCGTTCTGCAAGAGCTACTAAACGTAAAGATTATTCTTGCAGGGAAGAAAGCTTCCGACCTGCTAGAGCTTCCAGAGATGACAAATCCCACAAAGAAGATGATTCTTAAAATCATGATTCAGATGTGCCCCGGAGCCTACCTGAGTACTCAAGAAAATATGCTGCCACTGCTAATCCTAAAGTCCGTTGCACTTTCTGCAAGACATGGAAACATTGCTGAAACGACTTACGCTTACTCTGGCTATGGCCTCATACTAGCTGGAGTTTTGAAGTCATATCAAGAAGCCTATGAATTTGGAAATATGGCTCTAACCCTAAATGAGAAGCTAAGAGACATTTCCTATCTGAGTAGTACCTGCATGGTGTATGCCTCCTTCACGGTTCACTGGGTCAAGCATCTTCGCGAACTACTTCCCATTTTTGACCGCGGTTACGAAGCAGGAATTGAATCAGGAGATCTTGCCTATGCTGGATACTGCTTGAATCGAAAGTCTTGGGCTATGCTCTGTAAAGGGGATTCTTTGGCAGAAGTCCTGGAGATCACACATAAGCAAGTCGACTTTATGGAAAAAAGCCAGGATACCAACTTTCTTGACGATGGAGTTATTAAGATACAGTTTTGCAAGGCACTTATGGGAAAGACATCAGATTTAACATCCCTTAGCGATGAAGGTTTCGACGAGACAGATATTGAGCGATTCACTACGCTAGTTAACTGCGATTTTCATATATTGAAGGGGCTTTTATTCTTCCTTTTTGGCACGCCAGATCGTGGCATTGATCATTCTGGTCAAGCTGGGTCTCAGAGTGACGCAATGATAGCCCTTGATGTCGTTTCGCTCCACAACTTTTTACATGGACTCCTTGCAGCGCAAATGTATGATTCATGTGATAGCTCACTAGAAAAGATGAAGTATCGATGGATATTGAACTCAAGCATCAAAAAAATCAGCGGATACTCGAAGGCTTGCTCAGAAAACCAAAAGCATAGGCTTTCCATACTTCAAGCTGAAAAGGCAAGAATAAGCCATCAATTTCGAGTTGCAGAAACTCTCTATGAGCAGGCTATAGACGAAGCACTGGAGCAGGGCTTCATTCATAATGCCGCCATATCTTGTGAACTGGCAGGTAAGTATTACAAGGTCTCAGGGCGAAAACGGATCTCTGCTATATTTATAAAAGAATCCCAATACCTCTATGGAAAATGGGGAGCCACCGCGAAAGTAGAGCACTTGAATCAAACGTATTCAGATATTTTATCCCACTCTCCGACAACGCTAAGTAATACTGCGATGCCTAGCCTAAAAGATACGAACGCCATTGAAGCCAGTTCGATTGATATGTCAACGATCGTGGACGCATCACGGGCTCTGTCACAGGAATTTGTACTACATAATCTGATCCGTAAAGTCATGAAGATCGTGCAAGAGAACGCTGGTGCAGAAAAAGCGATGCTCTTACTTTCTGGCTCAGACAATAAGGAGCTATTTGTTGAAGCCAAATATCAAAACAATGAAGATCTTAAGATTTTGGATTCGCAACCACTAGATCAAAGTAAGGACCTAGCCCAGGCCATAGTTCAATACGTGGCAAGATGTAGAGAAACGTTAATTCTATCTAATGCGACTAAGGAAGGTCGATTTGTAAATGACTCCTACCTACAAGAGCATCAGACGAAGTCCGTTTTCTGTATACCGATTGTGAATCAGGGCAATCTAATCGGAATACTCTATTTGGAAAACAATCTGATGGCTGACGCCTTTACGGATTCAAGAGTAGAAACTCTAAGTCTAATCTGTTCACAGATTGCAATTTCCATAGAAAACACCAGGCTATACAATGATTTGGAAGAGCGTATTAAAGCTAGAACGGAGGAAGTACTAGAGAAGTCAAGAGATATCAGATCGATCTTAGAGAACATCGATCAAGGTATTTTAACCTTCGGTCGGGATCTCATGATAAACAACGAATATTCGAAGTACCTAGAGTCTATTTTTCCAGGATCAGAGATTGTATCAAGGAATGTTCTAGATCTTCTCTTTAAAGACTCGACTGTGTCAGATGACATCATTTCCCAGACTAAGTCTGCAATCAAAGGAACGATCGGTAGCGATCTGTTCGCCTTCGATATTAATAGTCACATTTTACCCAGAAAGATCATCAAAAATGTAAACGACATCACAGAGATCCTTGAGCTGGATTGGCGTCCTATTACCAATAAACATGATTGCATCGAAAAAATCATGCTTGTCATAAGGGATATAACAGAAATTCAGGTATTAAAGGAGAAGGCTAAGGATCAAAGTGAAGAACTTGAGATCATAGGCCAGATTTTGAACTTGAAAGCGGAACGTTTCGATTCCTTTTGCGAGAACTCAAGTCGGATTGTTGATGAGTGTCGATCAGATGTGATTAGCAAATCAACCCCAGACCATCAGTTGGTTGAATCTGTGCTTCGGAGTATCCATACTATAAAGGGGAATGCTCGGATGCTAAACTTGAGCCACATTTCTGAAACGATTCATGTTGTTGAGGAGCATTATCAGAGTTCGAAGAAAAAAGCATTATCGATGTTACTAAGTGATCTAGAGCTGGTTGATAATTGGATTCAAAATTACAGGAGAATTGCTAAAGAGAAGATCGCAGTCTTCCGTAAAGAAGCGCCTGGAGACCAATTAGCGGCTTTGATCGATGAGGAAGTTAGGAAACTTTCAGCTTCGTTTAACTCCATTGAATCAAAAGCACAAGCGTTTGAAAGAATTTCGTCACTTAGGCAAGAGCAACTGGGGCAATCGTTTAAGAGTAAACTAATTGATATGATCTCAAGCCTTCCAGATATTGCAAAGGAATTGGCGAAAGAGCCTCCTTCTGTCAATCTAGACATTGATGAAAATATTATGCTCGATAGTCAATCTCAGAACCTTCTTGCAGATGTTATGATGCATTGCTTTAGAAACTCCCTCGATCACGGTATCGAGACGAAGGACGAAAGAAGAGCGCAAGGTAAGTGCCCTCAAGGTAGCATAGAAATTAAGGTTTCGAATAAGAGTGATTGCATCGAAATCACTTTCCAAGATGATGGGCGAGGTCTTCATTTAGGCCAGCTGAGGAAGACTGGAGAACGAGTAGGATTGAATGCCAGTGACCTAGCTGATGAAGATATTGCCGCGCTCATTTTCAGATCTGGAATCTCTACAGCTAAGCAGATCACTAATATTTCCGGGCGAGGCGTCGGCTTGGATGCGGTGAAGCATTTTCTAGTAAGCAATCATGGTGATATTAATATTTGTTTCACAGATGATGAAGTAGCTTCAGGCTTCAGATCTTTTAAGTTTGTAATTCATCTACCTAAAACATTTGGTAAGAAAATATCTTTACCATCAACTGCTTAGCATTCACTTATTTGCCCCAAGGGTAGAGTTTTTTAATGCTCGCCCCAGAGGATTGATATTCTGTGATGTAGTTTATGCTAGCTTTGCCATGGGGGCAGCTCGTGCCGTTATGTGTGGTAATATTGATAATTCCAGCTACGGCGCCAGCTCCATATACAACGGATCCTGGCCCTCTAATGATTTCGATCCGCTGGATATCTTCTAAGCTCCACATTTCTATTTCGGACTTAGCCCCAGCTAGCCCCTTAGCATTCATAGAGCGACTATTGATCAAAAGTAGGTAGCGAGAATTTCGATTGATCATGCTACCTCGAATTCCTATAAGAGGCCCCTCTTCGTAATTCATCCAGATCGCGCCCGGCACATAGATCTCGATAAGGTCTAGAATATTCCGAGCCGGTGTGATTGCGATGTCTTGCTCTCGGATTGTTGTCATCGATGCAGGAAGCTCGTCAAGGTGGAGCCTAGTGAGTGAGGCTGGGTTTGTCACCTTTGCATCAAGCAATTGTTCGATACTAAAGTCCATAATATCACCAGCGTTGTCGTCAGCAATCGCAAACGATGAAGCAAAGTAAGACACTAGCAAGAACATGTACCGAAGCATCATTAGGCCATAATTTAGGATTTACTCAAATGTAGCACAAGACCGGGGTGATGCATAGGAGTCGCCTTCCCACCATGGCGAACAGCCCTTGAAAGCCTGACTTTATTCGCTAAGAGAACGAACTAAGGAGAATAGGCGTACCGACACAAAGATCTGATAGATGCAACAGAAATGGCAACAGATTTGTATAAAGTGTTCTGTGAGCTACAAACCCAAGTTCAAATAATAATTAGAAATTTTAACTCATGATCAAAAATTCTATGGCCTGATAATTTTTTTAAAATAATCTTTCCAAAAGCTGGAAGTAATGCTACCAAAACTGTCTGACTAGCCAGTAAACTTTGTTGGGAGAATACAATTGAGAAAGCTTACGATTCAAAGCTTAGTGTTAGGGGCGTCTTTATCGCTACTTGCACCCATGCAGGGTTGCCAAAACTCCTCTTCAAAGCAGGGTAAGGCTCAATTGCCTAACGTTGCGATCGACTCAGGTGATATTACGATCAATGATGATCAAGCTATCATCGAACTTGACTCCGGTGACTTCTTAAATGTGACTGTGGTGGATGGGATTTCCTACATTCCGGTGGCAGTTGCCTTAGATCAAGGAGACTTTGCTCAACTTCGCACCCGGTTGAAGAACTACAGTGCCGATCAACGACAAAGCTATTTGCGAAGCGAGCTATCGTCTGTTGTTAAAGTACTCGATGACGAACTTGGAGTGCTCAGTTCCAGACAGTATCCGAAGCTTGGATACTTTGTTGCCTACGTTGCCGTTGATAAGTACAACAAGATGGGCGAGATTGATTTCCCCTACAATATCGTAGCAAATCCTGTCGCCAGTAACCGCATAGAGGCACATACCTACGCTGAGTCTACATCTGTGGACCCCCGAGATCTTAGTAATGGATATAGTCCACTTGAAGAGATGGGCATTCAGAAGTTTGAAGAGCTTATTGCCAACGAGCTTGGTGTGACTCCTAGTGGGGAAAGAGTCAAAATTGGTATTATCGACTCCGGAATCACTATCAATCACAAGACCTTTAATAACCAAGCTGGTGACTCACGAATCTCTTATATCGACGATTTTACTGGCGAAGGTTACATCTATTTTCACCCGCAAGCTAAGTTCACCGTCACCATTGGCAGTGAAGATAATACTTTGGTGGTGGAAGCGGAAGCACTTCAAAAAACAGTTGGCACAAGCCTTCCTGATCCAGCTAAACGTGACTCCATTAATATCACTCTTAAGGTTAAGAGAAACTCAGATCTTTGGAATGTGCTAACAACTCCAAATTCGGGTGCGAAACTTGGATTCTTAACGGAATCGTCCTATGCCCGCACTAGAACCGGAGTTCCTGTGGTGGACATCAATAATGATGGTCTGACAGACTCAAATTTCGCGACTATCTTCGTCCCAGGAACTGACAGCGTAGCTGGTGGCACACTCTACTTCTCGCAGGCTGCCAACGATTTTACTAAATCTTCACCTCTGAGAGACTGGAACCAGAGTCGCGAGACGGTTCAGATTGCAGCTGAAACACTAGGGTTTACCTTCGGCACTACGGAAGTAGGTACTACATCACTCATCTACGCCAAACCTGTAGGTATCGATGGCAATGGCCATGGCACACACGTAGCAGGCATTGCAGCAGGTCAGAAACTGTTCAGTAACGATAGCGACGAGCAACCATTGGTTAGAGGGGTCGCACCGTCCGCCGATATTTTATTTGGCCGCGTTTGTCTTGCTGCACGGGGCTGTGTCGATGCCACAGAAGCCATGGCGCAACTAGCCCTCCGCGGTGCAAAGGTCGTCAATCTCTCGTTGGGCTACCTCAGTGAAAACAATGATGGCTTCGATGTTGGATCTTTGATGGCCGATCGATTGACTGAAGTTATGGGTACCCTTTACGTCCGATCAGCCGGCAACGAAGGTCCTGGTGTGAATACCATTGGCAACTCAGCAACATCCCGACGGGTACTAGCTGTGGGTGCAACTAGCTCCAATAAGATGGCAAACAGTCTCTACCGAGTTGAAGGTGCTATCGATCCAAAATTTGAAGATCCAAGCAACCCCCTTTGGGATTCCTTCGTTACTGATTTTAGCTCTCGTGGCCCCACTGCGGCTGGTGGATTTAAGCCGGATGTTGTTGGCCCAGGTATTCTGCTCAGTGCACAACCATTGAATCATCAACCTGGTTCGTTTGCCGGTGCCGATGTCCTCCAGGGAACATCCATGTCGTCACCTGCGGTAGCCGGTGCCATTGCCATGTTACTTGATGCGGCCCTTCTGTATAATGAGAAGAATCCCGATCGACCGCTTCCTCACGATCCCATCACCCTTAAAAAAGTACTTATGGCATCAGCACTGCCATTCAACGTCACAAGCTTTCACCCCGGTGGAGTTGAAGCTTCCACCAGCGGAAAGTATACTTGGGTAGACCAAGGACGAGGTATGGTCGATCTTCCCTCAGCTTGGGCAGCGCTTAAGCTTGAACGAGATCAACAGCCTATGGCGGCAGTAAGTTTGGATGGAAAACCTGTAAATCTCGACTACGAAGTACGAATCCTTAGAGAAAATCCCAACGGTCAAGACTTCTCCGGCGAAGTTGATGATGGCGATACTAAAGGCAAACGCTATGGACGCGGAATCTGGTTTAAGTATGACGAACCACTTCGTCGGGTAGATGTTCAGGTTACCCGCCGGTTACCACAAACCCTAAGCGATCACGACAAGTATGGTGAATTGCTCGCTGAGCTTCGTCAATCTGCTGACCGTTTCAAGTTGACAACGGAAATACATGGATCTCACGTCAACTGGTTACGGGTGGGAACTAACGGAACGATCACCTGCTTAGATTCAGAAGTTTCAGACCAATTGCTCCTCGTAGGCGAAGGTGCTATCGAGCTCCCTAATGGTGATTCTATCGCGCCGACTCATAGCGAACTGTATGTTTGCATCGATTCCAGCAAACTCGCCACACTATCCCCAGGTGATCATGGTGCCATCATCTCTGCCTACCGAGTTGATCGCAACGATCAGGTTGAAGCTAACCCATCATTTGAGATTCCTGTTTATCTCACAGTGCCTCATAAGACTCTTTCTGGCTCAACCGCTTATGCGATCAATGATGACGTTCGTGGTCTTGATGTCGATAAACACTATATTGAGATTCCAGAAGGTACTTCATCTGTAACAATCACTCTGGAAGTTCCAGAAATTACCACAGATTCTGTGACAGCTGATCAGTGTGCCATCGTTCTAGCTACCGTCTATGAGGGAACTCCAGTAGCAACAACTCCAAGGGCTGACTGGGATCGCTCAGCACCTTTTGCTCTCAACTGCTCGTTGGATGGAACTCTTAGAAAAATCAATCAGGCGAATGGCAAAACTTCATTCACTCGCCTCAACCCTAAACCTGGTATTTGGAATGTGATCATCGCTGGCTACCAATCAATCGTTAATAGCAAATACAAGCTAACTGTTGATTTTGCTCAAGGCAAGCTTGACAGTGACGTGATTGAACTCACAAGCACGGCTTTGTCCAAGGATTTATCTTTACGTCTAAGTGGGTCTGACCCAATGATTGATACGGATAAGTCTTCTTTCTATCTGAAGAACTTTACCAAACGTCTTGAGCAAGCCGCTGAGGCAAAGGAAGTCACTGTGCCTCTTCTTGGTGAAGAGTTTGTCACCTTCGATGCCTCGATTCAAATGCTAGAAATCAGCACGGCCCTTTCCGATGATGCTGATCCTAAAACTGACTTAGATATTCTACTTTTAGAGTGTATAAGCCAAGATTCTGCGACCTGCCGGGCTGTTGCATCGAGTGCTGGTGCAGATTCTAACGAACAGTTTGTTGCTGATGTAGAGGTAGGTAAATATTATCAACTTAAAGTCGACGGCTATACCGTTCCTAAAGTTGGCGATCTTTACACCATCGACATGAAATTATACGGCAAACCTGAGCCACAGGCTCTTAATGTAGGCGACTTTGTAGACTCGACCTACAACTTAGGCATCACAGTCGATCCAAGCTCTCCTTATCTCGCAAGCCCCTATTTCCTAGATCTAGGACTTGATGTTGAAGGGCAGATCGATCTTGTCAATAGTAAGGGGCAAATGCTTATGTCCATTTACCCTGTAAAAGTCCTAGCGACACCTAGTAGTAACTAGATCTTAATCATTCTTGCTCAAGGGAGGCTTATTGATAGCCTCCCTTTTTGTGTGCCCGGCAGCGCACACACTTAGGAAGTGAAAGTTTTCTGTGGGCCGTAACGACCGGAATCATACACCTAAGCCAGGGTGTTCATCTTGAGGTAAGATCGGAAGGCGCTGATGGTGAATCATTGATGGATGATCTGAAGTCTGAGCGAGCCACGGATTGATGCTCTTGGATGAGTCTCCGGAATGGGAAGTGTCCACGGTGAGGGAAATAGCCAGCGCTTAAGGCTAAGCTGGCACTCATTCTAAACTACAATGATGATAGAAGGGATATTTGGAAGTCCTTCAAGGAACTTAACTTGACATCACAAAAATCTAGCCGAGTGCTATTCAAGTTGTGTGATTTTGGAACAGAGCTTGTCGCCAAAGAGGCTCGGAATCAATGAGGAGACTGTCGGGCTTTCTATACTGCTTAACAAAGTAGGATTTACCTTGCGCAGTTTCTATTGAAAGAAAATTGTCACCAAATTCTGATTCTGTTGAAATCCTCTGAGACTTGCTCTACTAAGAGTCTATTCATGCAGTAATATTGCAGAGGGAGTATCACCCAAGGCACTTCTTTGCAGACTTTGCTATCGACCACAGAAAAGCTGCTCCTCTGATTCAAGTTCGGTTCAAAACTTTCTGAAAGGAAAAAGCATCGATGAAACCGAACCAAACTTAGGTTTATGGTTTTTACAACGATTGCCTGCCTTAAATACCTTCGGTATCTGTTTGAACCAAGATTGATTTCCTAAAGAGGGAACCTTAAATTTTAATTGACTAAAGCCTTCCAGGCAAAGTCCGAAGTCAAGCGCGAGAATGATCTCAGACATCTGGAGGTGTTATGTCAAATCCTGGTAAAGAACTGTCAAGTATCGATTTTTCATCGATGATAGGTGGGCCCTTAACTGCCGTTGTTAGCGCACAAACTCAAGCTGCGAAGGCAACGGTTGATTTTATCAAAGAAATAGGGTTCTCGACAGACGAAAATGGTAAGCAATCCTTAAACAACGTAAAGTTTTCCTACACTAAGGCGTCCCAAGATGAGAACATGCGGGACAACGTTGAGCTAATCGTTCCTTTATTGACGATCGTTCCTATTCCTTACATTAGGGTGGAAGATACAACCATCGAGTTTAAGGCAAAGATCAATAGTGTTGCCACTCAGGAAAACTCCTCAAGCTTTGGCATCGATGGCTCACTCGCTGTGAAACATGGTTGGGGCGTTGGTAGTGTCAAGTTAAAGGTAAACACAAGTTATCAAAAGGCTAGTAAATCAGGTAGTAAAGAAACCAAAACGTATTCATTAGATGTTCGCGTTCATGCTGTGCAGGATGAGATTCCAGCGGGAATGGAGAAGGTTTTGAATATTCTTGAAGAATCTATCTTTGATAATACTTCTGGTCAGACTGAAGAATCCAAGGTGGTCGATGAGGCTGCATAATTAGAAACTTGAGGCAAAAAGACCGCAAGGTTTTTTTTGCCTCTCTCCAATCGATCCAGAGCAATTTATAATAGGGACAATGACCATCTTAGAATGTGATAAAGGATATATCTCATGCCTCAAGCTCCAGAAAGCGACGATGAATTCAACGAGTCCCTTGGCGATTATCTCGGTCATTTACTGTCTTCGGTAACGAAGGCAAGAATGCAAGCTGATCTTGAAACCATTCGGATTGCGGAACAGTATCAGAGCCACCCCCTGCTAAAGCATTTTCCAGTGCCGAGGGTTAGACTACCAAAGGTAGAGCTGAATGTTCCTGTCATCATGGTGGGCACACTCACTCCTGATGGTCTTGAAAGCCGCGATGATGACGATACTGATGATAATCTTAGCCCTCAGCAGCAACTCGCGACCCAAGTATTAGATGTCTTCAGTGAGCTATTGGAGGAATTGGGAGGCCATGGCCTTAGTCCTGCGATCAAGGCCAAGATTCAACCTGAGCTCCAAGCTATTGTCGAAAAGGTATATGGTGATCCAGGGTCTGCTAAAGCAACTTTGAGAAGGACCCGCGCAGATAAAGATATCTCGGACAGACTCACAAAGATACCAAGAATAAAAAACTCTCTTTCAACATTTACAGATAAAACCACAACGGTCGCAAAGTATCTTGTTAATCATTTCTACCGAATTCGGTTTGTACGGACTCAGATCAATCAGCAGAAGCTTGATAGCAAAGTGCAGGCCTCCCTAAGACAGTCTTTTTTAAGCGAGGTCAATCAGCTTCTACTCAATCAAAAGCATAAGGCAGCCTCTAAAATCGTGATTCAGGCTCAGACATCAAAGGTGAGAGAGTCTAGCCACGAGCATCTTGCTATGTTTAAACTAACGGTCACTGAGGATTCGGTTGAATGGACGGTGAACGAACCTGAATCAGAACAAGATCCGGACGAGATTCTAGTCCCTGAATAAGGCTGTGTTATGAAGCTTAAAACTCTTGAAGACCTCAAAGGTATGATGATCCAACTCCCGATTCTCGTCGACTCCTTCGATCATCAATCTTCATTTTTTAGTCGTGACCTAAAGGAGTGGTTGAGTCAAATTGAGAAGATTTTTGCCAGCCATCGTCGGGCTGAGGTGGGTAAGATTGCTGGACTCCGATCGGACCTTATCAGTGCTGAAATGGGAGTCTGGCGCAAGGATTGCTACCATGTAGATCCTAGCCTCGCGGAAAAAACTCGAGGGGCTCGAAAAAAAATTGTGCGGGCCATCGGCGGTCAAATCTTGAATCAAGCCCAGGCGGTGGTTTGTAAAGTACTTGATCCACTTGAAGGGCAGGTGGATGAAGCCAAAGATATCACCAAGCAACTAATGCTTGTAGCAATTCAAAATGGAGTTCTTAGCAACGAAGAACTAAAAATAGAGAATAGCAAAGGAATTTGGCAAAAGCTCAATAACCAACAAGAATTGAGGCCGGGAACTCAAAAGATATTGAGTTTGGTAAGCATCCCAGAAGCGCTATTTTTGGTTTCGGATGTTATCGAGGCCTGGCAGCGTGAGTCTGGGCAAGAGCCTCACACCCCCAAACAGCCGACGAACCTAACCGTTATACCAGGTCGCAAAACAACCCCGCAGAAGAGGTCTTGACAGCTTCTGCGCGAACCGTTCCGTATGGCACTCCTCTCAAACCCCGGGATACCTACCTAACGTTAAAAGGCTAACCACTACCTAGAGGTATATGGAGGACAGCTTGTAACTCACCGAAACGGATGAAAAGGGAGGTAAGTCTTGGATCATAGGCTGGTCGTCGATCTTCTAACCATGATCGCCGATGGTGAAATCAAGAAAGCAAAGAAATATTGCAGGCTTAAGTCTCTACCTAACGAGATCTCGAAGGCCATAGACTATATTTCCTCATCGACTCACCCAAAGTCAGAGCTACAAGCTAAGATTGCTCGCCATGTTCTGGGTCAGATGTCTACCTCTTCTGCGGGTCAGGCCTTTGTTAACATCCTATGTGAAACTCTCGATGTCCCCATCGCCTGTGTTTTTGTAGCAGATCACGCATACGGTAACGAAAGTGCGCATCTTATCCCTGTGGCTTGCGTTGGTGTAGCATCCAGCCAAGAGCTAAAGCCCATAGCCTTAGGCCAGGCGGGGCTAGGGCAAGCTTGCCAGACTCAGACGACGATCTGCATAAAAACTCCAGGTCAGGTGTTTGCTATCGATACAGGTTTCTCAAAAATTTACCCGGAGTTTCTGCTTGCGGTCCCTATGATTGTTGATGGTCGCCTGGTGGGAGGCTTGCAGCTCGTATCACTGAAGCCATTCTCTAAAGCTGAGATCGATATGATTGAAAACTCAGCGATTATCCTCTCTCACGGTATCAGAAATATCTCCAGTCGTCTCAGGGAAGAACGATTGATTGAGCAACTTCATGTGTCTCATACTCAGCTGGAGCGCCAGAAACAAGCACTGGATGCTGCGGCGATCGTTGCAGAGACTGATGTTGGTGGACGCATCACTTATGTAAACGATAGGTTTCTAGAAATCTCTGGTTACAGTCGAGATGAGCTGTTGGGGGAAGACCATCGGATCATCAATTCCGGCTACCATCCCCGCACTTTCTTTAGAAAACTGTGGCAAACCTTAGCCCAGGGTAAGATTTGGAAGGGTGAGATTTGCAATCGTAGTAAGAGCGGAGACGAATATTGGGTCGATACCACAATCTTTCCATTTCGGGATGAGCACGACAAGGTGCAACGCTTTGTAGCTATTCGATTTGATATTACAGCTCGGAAGGTTGCAGAAAATGAGGTGATTAAAGCTTCAAGAGAAACTCAAGAGCTTGTAAAGGCAAAAGCAGAACTACTGGCTAATGTAAGTCATGAAATTAGAACACCACTCCATGGCATCTTGGGTTATACCCAACTTCTACTGGAAGCAAATACCCTAGACGAACTGCAATCCAAGCGAATTCGAATCGTTCACAATTGTAGTGAGCAACTCAGAAGCCTTATTGACGATTTCCTTGACCTATCAAAAATCCAAGAAGGGCAGATGGATGTCAACGTTTGTAGCTTCGACCTTAAAAACTGCTTGGACGAGACAATCGCAATTCATCAGATAACGGCTGATCATAAAGGCCTGAAAATTATCAATCATATTGGTGAAGGTACGATTCAAATCTCAAGTGATCCCATCCGAGTGCGACAAATTGTTAGCAATCTCATAGGAAATGCGATTAAGTACACTGAGCAAGGTGCTATCGATGTATTGCTCAAGCATGTGAGTGAGGAAGGTAATAGATATTTTGACATCGCTATCAAAGATTCAGGCCGAGGCATCCCTGAGGAAGAACAAGAAATCATTTTCCAGCGTTTTAAGCAGGGACGGCAGCAAAGCAATCACACAGCTTCAGGGAGTGGACTTGGTCTTTTCATCTCTAAGTCCCTCGCTGAAAAATTAGGTGGGAACATAACTCTCCATAGTATTGAGGGTCAAGGCTCGACCTTCACAGTCAGGCTTCATGATAATGTCAGTTCTAACACAAGTCAGACTCAGCCATTAGCCATGCCTGATCGAGCCCTGTTAGATCAGTTTAGCGTGCTGGTCGTGGATGATATTGAAGTGAATCGTGATCTCGCGAACTCGCTAGTCAGCCGTTTAGGGCCTACAGTTCACGTAGCATCAAGTGGTATGGAAGCCCTGCAATTAATCAAGTCCCACAGTTACCATCTAATTCTCCTGGATCTCAGAATGCCAGAGATGGACGGTTTCGAGACTGCTGAAGGGATGCAAGAGTACTATAAATCCTCTCCTTCGCGTCCCTATATCGTAGCTCTTTCAGCTAATACTTCAGAAAGTGATCGCACCCATGCGGCACAAAGCGGTATGGACAACTTTATTGCAAAGCCCCTCACCAAGAGAGATCTTGCCATCGTTTTTACTGATCTTCTGGAAAGAGTTGGTAAGAAGCTAGCTTCTTGAAAACCTTGTTTCATGGGAAGCAGAACACAATAAGTACAATACTCTAGTGCTTAGTCACATTGAATCCTCAGCGTTGTTGTCTTCGTCTCTCAATCGTCGCTGTACGGGAGTACTATCTCCTCAATCATTCCTCGACGCCTAGCTGAGAATCCAATGTGACTAAGCACTAGTGAGCGCGGATGTCCGGGCTCGTGATGAAAATTCGAATGGTTTCGCTAGTCATATTTGCTACACGATCCTTGGCGAAGACCTTGAATTCGTAGAGTCCCGGCTCAGTCAAAGGGATCATAGCTTCTTTTAGGACGATAGCGGCTTTGTTGTTTAGACTGTAGGTTATGCTATCAATACCTGAATGATCGTCGGATGCACCCAGAAATAGAGACGTATTTGTAGGGTATACATCTAGACTCTTGCCTTGGTGTTCTCGATCTCCAATCGGAGAAGACGAAAAACGATGGAAGATCTTGGGCTTTTTATCATCCAGAAATAGATCGATTTTACGATTGGGGCTCATATTATTTACAAAGTCAAGTCCCTTAAATTCCACAGTAAATGAGCCATCATCATCAAACCTAAGGGGTGACTTGTATTCTACGTAGTCTTCGTTATTAATGGTATATTCTATTTTCTTTAGGCCGGATTCCTTATCTTCTCCGTTGAGTACTAATTTTGACTGGGGAGCAACATAGTAAAGGCTCCCATTTTGATAAACAGGACCTTGTATCAAGAAAGAAACAGTGGGACGCCCGCGATCCACAAATAGTGATTTAAACGTTTTACTAGCCTGGTTGCCTACCTTGTCTTCGCCTAGGACATCAATAGAGAAAAAGCCGTTCTTTGGCGGTGGAGAAAAGGGATTTTGGTAAGGCTGGCGAGCACTGCCATCCAGAGCATACTCTACCCGGTCTACACCAGAGACGTTGTCAGATGACTTAAGAGCGATTTTGGTTCTTTGGGAAATATAGTCAGTACGACCTTTCTGGGTATGATCTTGGTTGAATACTAAATCGTGTAAAGGAGCAAGAGTGTCCACAAAGAAGTTTGTTGTCACCTTGTCTTCCCGGTTTTGAACCTGGTCAATGGAATAGTAACTTAAGGTATAAGCACCCATTTTAAGGGTTTTCAAGTTTAACGGGGTTCGAAAAACCCCCTGTTGCACAGGTTTTTTCTTTTGGTCAGTAATCTGAAAATCGATGCGACTCACAAGAGACTCTTCATCAGTAGAGCCGATATTGATCTTCGAAAGCTGCGACAGTACCATCTGTTTATCGCTTTTCACTGCATTGACGAACTTATGAACTGATTTCGGTGGTGTGGTGTCGACCTCGAAGATTTTTACCCCTAAATCGGATGTGTTGCCGACCCTATCTCTTGCGAAATACTGAAGGCGATACTTGCCTTGCTTTTCAACTGCGATCGGTTTTTCGTATTCCTGAACAGCCTCCTGATTGAGTCGGTAGTATATCTTATGGAGGCCAGATTCACGATCCGAGGCTGAAAGAGATATTGATAAACCTTTGCCGAAGATTTTCCGGTTTTCGTGAGTCATAGAGTTCGCTTTACTGAAAGATATATCTATCGAAGGCGCTTTTTTATCCACATAAAAGGGAAAAGTAAAGATCCGTTTGCCATCTCGGAGTGTGAACTTATGGGGACCATGTTCACTCAAAAAAATCGGTTCTTTATTCTTGGGGTCTTTCTGATGGCCAAGAGTGTGAGCTTGCTTTTCCTGAGTGCCTGCTTGGATGAGAAAATTTAAAGGCATTGAAGCATGTATAAAAAACTGCCCAGAAGAATCTACGTAGGTACCAGGCGTGTCTCGTAAAAATTGTTCTTTCTTATCACTACCTTCTGCAACAATCGGAGTCAGGAGGCAAAGATTCGCAATCAAAAGCTTCATAAAGTTTCCAGCTGTTGTTTCGCCTTTGTTCGTGATCGACCCCGGTCTCAGCAACTTTAGAAAGATATCCTTGTTTATTCGTAACGTTGTCATAGAAGGAATTTTCTGCTGATTTCACCTAACATCGTTTTTAAGTAGGATATAAGTCAATTCATGAATTTCTGTAGCTGTTTCATTGCTCAATTCTAAATTGTTCACAGCTAAGATCATCTTACTATTGGTATTAGTTCATTCTCCTTCGGTTGGCCGAGGAACAGCCGAATAGAGGTGTGAGGTAACGATGTCTAAATTAGAGGAGTAAGTGCTATGACAAAACTTGGTAGATTGTTTGAGACAATTCAAACAACCGGTCACGATATAATCGACAGCAAGCAAGAACCAAGGTTATTTGAGTATAATCAGGATCTTCATTCTTGGGTACGAGTCGAATCAGAAGTCGACGGACTCGGGGAGCCGCGAGATGAGTTCATGGTTATCGATAAGGATCAGGATGGGTATTGGTTCGCCTGGTAAGCCTTTACAATTAATATAATTGTTTCCGTGCAATAGAAAAGGCATCTCCTTGGGGTGCCTTTCTTACTATTCGGGAACGTATAAACTATCCTACTAACTTTCCGATAGGCAAGGAGAACTGAGTGCCGTCTCTTGGAGTGAGTCATGAGTTTAGCGGAAGACTATCTACAATTTCAAAAAGAACTCATCGATACCTTTTTGGCTGAATCCTCCGAGCATCTTGAGGCCGTTGAGCAGCAATTGAATCAATGGAAAATCAATCAATCGGATGATGCAATTAGTGACATATTCAGGCGAGTCCATTCTATGAAGGGTGGTTCAGCCACGTGTGGCTTTATGAGCTTCTCAGAGTCCATTCACCTGTTTGAAGATGTGTTAAAAGGTATTGCAGAAGGGAATATTGCCTACACCGAGAACCTAGTCGACGATGTTTTCCAGTGTTTTGACCATCTAACCGATGCTGTGCAGGAGCTTCTTGACAATGGTGAAAGCCAGAGTGATCTTAACATTCCACCAATAATATCAAAGTATGCCCCCGTCAAGTCAGGTGAAGCTCCCAAGCAAGAGGAGTCACCACCACTAGCAGTGGAACAAGACGAGTCAGAAGGGGGGCTGCGGGATCAACTTGAAACATTCGATCGCCCGCCTTGCGTTCTTCTTTGTGAAGATGACGATGGGTTCAGTTCCATGATCGAACGAATTCTGAAGAAAGAAGGCTTGAAAACGGTTCTTGCGCCCTCTGGGGAGGCTGGTTTAGACATGTTTAAGCAGGGAGGTATAGACTTTGTCATCACCGACTATCATCTTGGTGGTATCACCGGTATCGACTTGCTAGAGAACATTCGTAATTTAAACCCGACAGTCCCTGTTATGGTTATTTCGGGACAAGCGGGCATCAACGACCTAGCGCGGGAAATGCTTCGCCACGATGCCTGTTACTTCATTAGTAAGCCTGTCAGTGTAAACGTTCTCCGTTTAGGGGTGAGGCAGGCGATTAAATTTTACTACACCCAAAAAACCTTAGAAGATGTGTGCGCAGAAAATTTCCGCACCTTTATTGGCTGCCGAAAGCTCGCCTTCGGCAATCTAGAACAAGAAAAGAAGCGTCAGGTGGAAACCGATGTGGAAGCCTCTATGAATCGCTTCGTGCGATTGATAGAGCGGGTTAGAAAAGTGCTATCATGGTCACGCTGAACGCGGATGCAGCTTAATCGCTGCAACTGGATTCATCGAACGCTTGCCAATGAAAATCCCACACACTTGCATCTACAGGGTGTTGACGCTGATACGAATCAATATAAGCAATCCTCTCCTGATGACTTGGATGGGTTGAGATAAATTTCAAAACTTTATCATACCAAGCTTCCTCGCCTCCCATCTCATCTTCCAAACTTCTAAAAAACTGAGCCATGGGACGATGATCAAAACCAGATTCATCCAACAAGCTAAGTGCGACATGATCCGCCTCGGCTTCTGCTTCGCGAGAGAACTTATTCTGAACAAGATTGCTAATCATCGTAGGGTCGATTACTAGCCCTCCAGTGTAGTCCCCAATAAGGATACTGAGAGTTCCTGAAAGCGCTGTACCCCGAATATATTCTCCAAGTACATGCCTCTTTTTAAGGTGGCCAATTTCATGAGCCATGACCCCTGCAACTTGCTCCTTCGGGCTATCCAATAAACCCTTTGTAACTACTATCCTGCCACCAGGAAGAGCAAAAGCATTGACCATGTCCCAGTTTACAATGGAGACTTTTATCTGCTGCTGCCAAGTTCGGTCACTTCCAGCTAGTAAAAGCCGATTTTTAAGGGTCTCAAGGCTTTTTAAGGCTTCAGGGTCTTCGCAATAGCTATCTTCTATAGCTCGCATCACAAAATCATCAAAGATCTGCTGTTCGATTTCAAATGGAACCTGGGTCGCTGTCCAATAAGACAGGGGCGTCAAGGCCTGATAAAAAAGTAGCAAGGCGATCAAACTCGCTGAACTAAGGCCCAAGAACATGAGCCACGCTCTTTTGCCCTTTGCCTTATAGGTTCCTAAATAACCCAGCTCTTGAAGCTGTTTGACTAGTATTGAATGCCGTACGATTAAGAACTGACCATCTTGATTTAAGAGATCGATTCGCACGGTATCCTCACCGAGATCTTCGATTGCTAAGTCCGACTTATAGTAGCGGTGGCCTGATTCTTGATGCAGCATGTGCAGGCTTTCAGGCTCAAAACGAAGGCTCACCTGATGAGCCTTCGCCGTTTTGCCATCGAAAAATTCCCCTTGCAGTCTCGTTCTAAATAGATCTTGCAAGCTTAAAATACTCCCATATCAACATCAAAAACATCCGAGCCTGCATCACCAGAGGCATCGCCTCCAGATGATTTGACCATCATGGTCTCGTCGTAATTAATATTTCCGACTAAAGAGATATGTTTCAGGAAGTAGGCATTGATAAAAGTTTTGATCCATGGTGCAGCAACTCCAAGGGTTAGAATAGTACCTAGTAGAGAAAGCAGCATGACACCAAGGAGGCCCAAGCCCGTTATTGAAGTTTCTAATCGTGCATCATCAATGCGAACATGTCGTAATCGATATCTTAGCTTTCTAACTATCGCCCATGGCGTGTAGAGATACGCGGTGAATATCATACCTAGGATATTAGTGATGGAGATTATCCATTCGTCTTTGGCCTTACCATCTTGATGGAAAGGTTTGTCCCCATAACGTGTCGCTCGGATTAAGCCCTGTGCGAGTTGGAATTGCAACACAGGGATGTAGAGCCCCAGGCTCAAGACGCTAAAGAGGAAGTTCTTATAAAACAATCGGATAATACTTTTCTGTTGTGAAGCATCCACCCGGAAGGACACTCCCCGCAGCTTGGTACGACTCATAACATAGCGATGAGAGCCAAACGCTAGGTAAGGCAAGGCCCAAAGAAATAATAGAAAGAAACCAAAACCGATGATGCCATTGAGCATGGTGTGAGACCGTGTCGCGACGTTCAGGATCACGAACGAGACGTAAACCCCAAGAACCTTCAGGTAACCAATAAAGATTTCCTTTCCCGTACCGGTGAATTGAAATCTGTGACCATCAAGGGATGTATGAGACCATAGGTATTTACGAAGCGCTGTTTTGCCCCAAGGATAATACAAGCCGATGGTGATTAGGGTTAGAAATACGTTCTTTAAAATCAGAAGACCAAGTTCTGATCCTGTGCCATGATACTTAAAATTCGACTGTTGCATGGATGGTGGTGTTGTGTCTTCTCTAACAACTGCATTAGCATGAGTCTCGTGCATTACTGAAGCCCTCTGTTTGATGATTCAACTGCTTATTACGACCGGTATAAGACCAAAATATTGCGAAATAATTTTTCCTATCGGATCTTGGGCTGGTTTCGGAAGCTGAACTGAATTCCTGGCTTATCATGACTTGATAGGGGAGGGTATTTTTTAGGTAAGACTGGGAAGGGGAAGCCCCCCTAAAAAGTCCCAAGCTGGGGGCGATCCATCTTCCGCTGCAATGCGCTTTCATTCTTACCTACTATCCGCCACATCTCGTGGGATGCTTGATCCAACATAATTGCCGTGGGTAATGATTGAACATTAAAGTAGGCTTGTAATTCATTCTTGTCGTCAGCGATCACGGGATATCGGATCCCGAGCTTAGCCACAGTTGATTGCAGCTCTTCAGGAGTCATGTCGTCGAGGTTGATACTCAACAAATTCAGCTTAGGCCTGCTTTCCACATATTCATTCAGAGTCGGGATCTCATCCAGACACGGTTTGCACCAAGATGCCCAAAAAACAAGGAGTGTTTGCTGTCCCTTTCCTAATTCACGGCGCTTGCCATCAAGGTCGGTGAAGCTCAGGTTTTCATATTGGAGCCGTGAGGGTGGTGATTCTGGGGGAGCAATGACATCAGGGTTGTACTTGAAGAAACCTGGAACGAAACGGCGCATCATAACCATTTTTCGTCCCAGAGATGTCCAAGCTAAGTACAGCTCATCTTTAAAGCTAACAAGTTGGGGGATGCCTGATTTGTGGCTTAAGTTGATTGCTGCCAGCTCGAATAGCGGCCCTTCTTGCCCTGCTACTGATATGGGCTTAGACCAAATCCGCCCTTTGCCCATCTCATTGGGACCGACCCACGTGAGGAGGCCGAACTCATCGTTCAAGGGTGCTAGGCCCAGACGCCCTCTTTGGGAATCAAGGGTTTCAATAGGTCCGTAGGTTTCAAACGGTCCTCCATCCTTTTTCCAAGCAAGCAAGATCGAGGGAGACCCATTCACTTCTGTATACCAAGCTAGGCCCAGGTGTTTACCAACCCGGCTTAACGCGGGGCCATTCATCGGGCAAGATTCGGTAATCCATTTCGGTTGCTCTATTGGAAACCTTTCTAACTCATAGTTACTTCCTAAAGCGGCCACTGTTATGGTTCGATTTTCATCTTTGCCACGATCCCGATAGGCAATGATGAGATTACCGTCATTTTCGGTGTAAATCCCAAGAGGGCAGCAATCACAGACCCGTCGGTCCAAGACAATTTTCTTTTGATCCTTTAAGTTGCTGGCTACAAGTTGAGTCTGATTCTCGCCACCCTCCAGCCAGAGTACTATCAGTTCACCCTTGTGGGAGGCTAGCTTAGCAAAGCCCAATTCACCGTGGGTGCTGTGGTTCGTTTTCCAGCCTAGCTCGTGCCACTCTTGGCCGTCCCTCGAAGTTACGAACTGAAACCGACGCTGCTTGGCCTTACCGCTTAGAAAAACTCCATAGTAGCTACCAGCAAAATAAGTGAAATGAGGCTGATCAAGCCAGTTGATTTGTAGCCCAGAGCTGCTTGGTATAGCTACCGGTTGTTGCCAGATGCCATCATCCAGGCGACTGAACTTCAAAGTACTATTTTCTATCCACCAAATGAAAAGTTTATCTTGGCTGTGATGAACCTGAATATGTTTAGATTCTAGCTGTGCCGGTAGGTTTACCAGGCTTGGTAGTTCACTAGTTTTCGGAATGTTCAGATATTTGGGTAGCTCTAAAGCCAAATAGATGAGGGGAATGGATAAGATCGCTACAAACACGCTTTTCATGATTCATAGATCCAATATGTAAATATGGTATGTCGCTGCCATCTTCAATCTATCACAGAATTTTCTTGTGGTTAAGGCTGGCCATTCGATGCGCCCGCGACTGAATTCGATTGAAGTTCTGCCGCGGGCCATTAAGCACACATTGTGAGGAAAAATCAATATATCTGATTCCTAAGCGGGGGCAAAGCCCCTTAGCCTTTAGCATTATTGAACTGCCACAGAGCAACCATAAGTGGAGGTTTTCGGAACCGCTCTAAACTGGAGACTGAGGATTTTCAATCACTTCAGAACTTTCCACGGGCATATTTTCTATCTTTGGTAGTAGGTCCTTCTTCATCACCTTGAGCTTTTTCCAGCTGGTTTTGATCTTAGAGTAGGCTTCCCTCGGCTCCAGTTTACCTCCCGATTCAAGGGCACATAAGATCTCAACTTCTTTAGCAAAAAGCTGAAGCTTCTTCTCGAAGAGATTCATTTTGTCGCGGTTTGACAGTAAATCGTACATCTTGCCTCCCTAGGTGGTTGTGGAGGAATCTCCATTTGTTTCCGGTCACGAAAACACACTTCAAAAATGACAGGTGTGTGACCGTCTTCCTTGGCGCTAGGCCAACGAGACCAGCATATCACAGAATTTTAAGAAATGGCTATATCTTAAAAATAATGCATCAGTTCAATCAGGTCCATGACTTATTCAGCTGGATCTAGGGAAGCGGTAGCTAGAGCAAAGCGTTAAGAACAGTTTTAATTCCTTGAGTTCGCAGCTAGGACTCTTTTTAATCCCTTGAAAATACCTTAGAATAAAGGGGATGGCCCTGGCAGATGGTGGATCTCATGGAACTGGAAATCAGTCGTCGGAACGTTCTTGCGATCAGCAACGACAATCAGAACAAAAATTTCATACGCAAAGCGCTTGCCATGGCAAACTACAAGGTGAGTTTTATTTCCAGTATGATGGAGGTGGGCGACGCTATTTTTCAGTTTAAACCTGCTGGTTTGGTTCACGATTGGGCTGCCGTAGATGAGGGGCAAGCCAGGCATTTTCATCTCAAATTTACTCAGAAAGAAATTGGGCGTGGTGTGGTCAGAATCATTCTCGTCCCTGAAGTAACCACTGAGATGATCGTTTTTAGCTACGATGCTATGGTGGAAAAGGTGATGAGCTATTCTAATGCTGCTTTGAACCTTGGCTCTGAGCTCGATCAACTTTACTATAAGCAAGACTCCACCGATATTCCTAACCTTCTCACTAGAATTCGCTTCTCGGGTCAATATTCTCAGCAAGACATTGATAATGAAATCATGGATGCCATAAAAAAGTATCCTAACGAAACCAACGTTCAGTTAGAATTCGGAGCCCTGTGCCTTCGCGAGGAGGAGTATGATAAGTCAGCCCATTACTCCCGCGATGTGCTTCATAAGGAGCCACACAACGTTAGAGCAATGAATCTGTTGTCCCGTAGTCTTATGAAACAGGGCAACTTAGAGCATGCCACTCAAATTTTAGAGAAGGCTAATATACTCAGTCCAAAGAACCCAGATCGCTTGTTACTATTGGGCGATGCGTTCTATGGTAAGGGTGATGTGACCAAGGCGCTTTCCTATTACCAGCAAGCTAAGTCTTCCGATTCGGACGTTGCTCTTGAAGCCGATCGACGATCCGGTCAGGTGATGCTCGAAGATGGGCAGTTGGAGTCAGCACTGTCTCTGTTTAAATCGAGTTTATCAGAAGAAGAATCAGCTAGCATTTTTAACAATGTAGCCGTTTCCAAAGTGCAAGAGGGCGAGATGGAAACCGCCTTGGAGCTATACAAAACGGCATTAAAAGCTCTAAAAACTGATCGCTACAAGGTTCAGGTCTTTTTTAATATTTCCCTTTGCTACTATAAAATGCGCGATCACGAGAGCGCTCAAAAGTTCATTCGAAAATGTCTACGTATCGACCCTAAATTTGAGAAAGCTAATTCTCTCGCTAAAAAACTCAAGGTTGTTGCTTAGGGGTATTCCTGCTTCTTTATTCGCAAACGATTCCATATTATTTTTTAATCCCAATGAAGTTTTAGCTAGCTAACTTTCATGAAACGGTATGCTATTCTGTTTATACATAGGATCTTGACATAGACGTATGTCTCAGGAACGCGAAATTGAATATTGGAAAAGATCAAAATTTAGTGAAAACCATTGTTGATGCGATGCCAGCAGCGATCATTATCGTCGATTCTTCAGGCAGCATCAGATTTGTCAACGACACCACTCTTAACCTTTTCGGCTACCAAGAAGGGGAGTTAGATGGCAGGAAAGTTGAAATACTCGTTCCTATTGCTCCTCGAAAGCATCAGCAATATGTAAAGAACTACT
The DNA here is from genome assembly GCF_900177345.1 of Pseudobacteriovorax antillogorgiicola. NCBI lineage: Bacteria > Pseudomonadati > Bdellovibrionota > Oligoflexia > Oligoflexales > Pseudobacteriovoracaceae > Pseudobacteriovorax > Pseudobacteriovorax antillogorgiicola. The sequence goes on along the minus strand of NZ_FWZT01000006.1, from coordinate 97,548 downwards.
TGGCGGCGCCTCGAAAACGCCGGATGGGTGGTAACCGGGATCTTGTAGGAAAGACTAAAGAAGGCCAAGATATTGCTATTGAGGTTGGTCTGACGCCTCTAGAGTATGAAAATGAGCTGTATGTGATTGCCTGCGCTGTTGATATATCAGAGCGTGTAGCCCAAATGAATCTTAAGGAAAAATACCTACAGTCGATTGAAGAAATGAATGTTGAGCTACACAGAAGCAATCAGGATCTGAGTGAGTTTGCCTATATAGCATCCCATGATTTGCAGTCTCCCTTAAGATCTATCGAGCATCTTGTGACTTGGATAAAGGAAGACTTAGAAAACCCAAATGAAGATGTACAAAAAAACCTAGCTACCCTGGAGTCCAGAGTTCAGCGCATGAAAGCTTTGCTCAGTGACCTACTCCAGTACTCTAGGGTAAGTCGGATGGACGATTCAATCGTGGAAGTACCCTGCCAAAGCCTTGTCGAGGAGATTATTGAAAGCTTAGACAAGCCCTCTGAATACAAGATAAAAATTGATGGCTCACTGCCAAGTTTTCAAACAGCTCGGGCACCCCTGGATCTTGTGCTGCGAAATCTTATTGGCAACGCCATCAGGCACCGGGATAAGGACGATGGGCAGCTGTGTGTTTCATGTAGAAAAGAGGGCTCTTTCTACTACTTCACCGTCAGTGACAATGGTAAAGGAATCGCAAGCCAGTTCCACGAAAAAGTATTTCAACTATTTCAAACCCTACAGTCTCGTGATGAGATAGAGGGCACTGGCATTGGGCTCGCCATCGTGCAAAAGGCTGTCAATCGGTTTGGTGGAGAGGTCACGCTAGTTTCCGAAGAAGGCAAAGGGGCAAGCTTCACATTTTCATGGCCCACCTCTATAAAAGGTTTGAAAAAGGAGGCCGGCTAGGTGGCTAAACCAAAGACAATACTTGTAGTTGATGATGACAAGGTCGACCGGGAATTTGTCCTGCGGTCTCTGCGTAAGAGAAATGTGCTTACTCCAACAGTCGAGGCTAGTGACGGACTTGAGGCACTAGAAATTCTTCGGGCAAAGCATCATTCCAAAAGTGTGGGTATGCCAGTTCTGGTACTCTTAGATATTAGAATGCCAAAAATGAGTGGCTTAGAGTTCCTGCAAGAGGTTCGCGCTGACAGAAAGCTTGAAAACACAATTATATTTATTCTTACAACCTCTGAACGAGAAGAAGAAATTACCCAAGCCTATGACCTTAAAGTAAATGGCTATATTACCAAAGACAATGCGGGATCTATGTTTGATGACTTGGTCACGCTGATTGATTCGTACCTGAAAATCGTAGAATTTCCTCTGCTCAAGAGATAGATGGGTTTCATTTTTAGAGTCGAAAAGCTGTAATTTCCGTGGCAATTCACCTTAAAGATGGGCTTTCCAGCGGCCATTATAAAACGGTTGATCTTCACCCATAATGCATCGATAAGGCCTTCTTTGTCGAGACAGCCCGCTAACGCGGAACCACCACACAGATAAATATCTATTTTGCTATCCATATGTTCATAAGCTCTTTGTCCTGCTTACGAAGTGCTCGCAAAGAGCCGTAGAAAATCTACCTGATTCGACTTCTATAGGTAAATAAAGTAATAATTACATCGACATAAAAGGTATAACTCGCTACTCTGTTCCAACCAGTGAGTTTGAAAGAGCCACCGCGCACATATCTTAGCTGCTGATATCTTTAATAAATAAGTTGGCCCATGATTTGAATTAGTCTAGCTGAGAAGCTGTTGATACACTGCAGGAGCGATAAATGAGCTACGGAATTAGTTTACTTCTAATGTTAAGTTTTTCCCTATTAGCATCATGCTATAAACCCACCTCAATTCCTAAATACGGAGTCAGATCTAGCGATAGTAAGGAACCTCGTGGTGAGGCTCAGGGCCAAGAGCGTGACTTCCAAGATAGCTCCGACAAAGAACGAGGTGAAGATCGCTCTGACAATGACTTTGATCAAGATCGAGATATCGACAACGACGAGACCGATGATCCAGGCAATGACAGTGATTCCCAAAATGGTGAGACGTCGCTTAACGAATTGGTAAATCCCATTCCTTCAAATTGCGGTAGCTCCCCAAGTGTAGCTAATGACGATTTAGTGGCTTTTTCAGGGGAGAGCTTCACAGAAGTTTCCAGAGAAGAATTACAATTTCCTAGTGGTTGGCGTCTGGATGATGTTTGGAGTAGTGGTGAAGTGGAAAAAGTTGAGATGGATGGCATCAACTATATTGCATATGTCAATGGCGGTATTTTTCAAGGTTTTAGGTTAACCTTCCCCACAGATGAAGACTCAGCCGGCACATTCAAGGACTCTATATATAATGCTCCGGTTCCAAAACCATTTATTCGTAACTTTACGGCCAGTGGAGTCACCATTGTTGCTAAACAAGAAAAGCCCAATCAAGGCTCACCTGCAGACTGGGGTTTAAGATGGGTTAAGCCTGGAGAGTTTCCCGGCGCTGGTGGTGCCCCGACGACAACTTGGTTGAAAGAAGGCGGCACCGATCAGCTTAAGCTTGAGTCAGATTGTAAAGTCTTCGATCTTAAATTGCCTGAGAGCGCGGATACATCAACGGTTTTTAACTGGATCACGTGGGAGATGAAGGGTTCCTGGGGAGGAGCAGACAAAGCTCTGATTAGCCACATTATTTTCAGAGACTTCTCTTGGGAGTAATGCCCAAGAGAAACCGCTAGCAGATCGAGAAATTAATTAGAAGGCAAGGGTATATTTGCCCGTGCCGCCAACAAGACCAAACTCTTCCTAAAATAGTCATTCATCCTCATGCTCAGACCATGCCCATGTCCATTATCGCGAGCAATGATAGTATTTCAGTCTTAAGCTATCGATAAGTATGAAGTTTCATTTACTTCTAGGTTGTCTTGTCTTTCTAATCGCAGACGTAATCACATAAAATTCTTATCATTTTCTTGCCTGGTTGATGGAATTAATATTGCAAAAAACCTTACAGCTTAAATGCGAGGAGATAAACATCAAACATTGTGAGTTGGAGGAGATATGAAGCTGATCGATCGAAGCTACAAAGACGTCTTGGCCTTTGTGCTGCTTATAGTTCTCTCGGGTGGAATTGTGGCATGTGATGAGTTTTCAAAAAAACTATCCAGAAAAGGTTCTGACAACGCAGATGATTCTACACACGGTAGTGTCATAAGTCATTCCCATTCAAAAACATCAGAAAAGCCTCATCGAAAGGTCATTTCCTACTATATTGAAAACAGTGCTGAGCCTGAGTCCAAGAATTTCAAAATTAACCGGGATAAGCGTGACTACCCTATTTCTGCTGTACCCGGTAAGAAGATCACCCACTTAAATTATTCTTTTCTTATACCAGGAAAGGTCGGTGATAATTACGAGTGCGTATCTCTTGATGAGCAGCCCTTGTTGACCGAAGATCTAAAGGTTAAAACCGACTTGGAAGCTAGCCAGATCACCCTAAAGAACTTAAAGTACATCTCCAAACGAAAGGACGATCCTGATCATCCGTTATGGGATGTAAAGGTATCGATTGCCATTGGCGGCTGGGATGGGTCGAAGTACTTTGGAGTAGCAGCGACGGAAAAATATCGCGACCACTTCGTCAAGTCTTGTGTCTCGATTGTGAAGCACTACGGACTGGACGGTCTTGATATCGACTGGGAATATCCAGTAGCCGGAGGTCGGGATGACAATTATCGTATGGAAAATGATCAGCTAGTCTATACGGAAAGGTTAGAAGGAGTCCCTCAGGAGAAAGAGCTTTTCGTTGATCTGATCAAACTATTTAGAACTGAGCTAGATAAATTAGAAAAGCCCCAATTACTAACCATTGCAACACCGATTTATACTGGCCCCGAACAAGCCTATGATCGCGAGTTTAATAAACTAGAAAACTACGATTTTCCGGCGATTATTGAAGTGCTCGATTGGATCAATATCATGACTTATGATGCTATGGGCGCCTGGGATTATTTTCGCTTCCAGAAAGTTCCCGATGGGAGTTTTTGGAGTACCCAAGACTATCATGATGGTAGATCAATAGACTCCATTCTTGGTGCGAAAGATGGCAAACGCCTCAACCGGTGGGCCGCCCATATTGGTCATCAGTCGCCGCTTTACCCAATGAAAAAAGAGCCCAGCGAGTTTTGGGATAGCTCAGTTAATTACCTCAATGTTGACGAGACCGTGAAGCGTTACTTGAGCATCATAGGAGAACTGAACAGCCAAAAGCTAGTGGTCGGCATCCCTTTCTACGGCAGAGGGTGGGCGGAAGTTCCCAATAACAGCAAAGTGTTCTCAAAGGATAATGAATTCTTCAAGAATGGTGAGGGTGAATTCTCGTTTGAATTCAACTGCGATTTTGATATTACTGCTGACGCACAGGATACTGGTAAATGGTTGACCGCCGATTTTTCTTTTCTTCAGGCTTACCCAGTCAATGGTCAGCCCCTTTTAGAAACATGTATTAGTGCTGGAGTTCCCAGAACGTTGGACTATAGCGTTTATCAGGGAAACCCCGAATCTTATGGTGGTTATATGAATTCACCAGGAACATACGAAGCGGGTGCTTATGACAGCGCTCATGTTCGCTATCTCATTGCTCAAGGACAGTTATCGGAGTATTTTGATACGAAAGCTATGGTACCGTTCGCCTATGGGGAGACTGTTGTGGATCAATATGGTGACAAGCAGTCTGAAACTAAAGGTTTGTTTATTTCATACGAAAACGAACGATCCGTGGCGGCCAAGGCTGACTTTGTTCTAAAAAATAAGTTAGGAGGAGTCATGTTCTGGGTTCTCGATGCAGACTATGACTATGAGAAGAAAGACTACCCTCTGTTAAATGCTATCAATGGAGTCTTTGCCAAAGAGAATTAGATTTCTACCAGGGGGTGCAAACCCCCAAATCATCCACCCCTAAAGAATTCGAACTGTCCTCCGATTAATGTCTTGAAAGACCCAGGATAAAGGGTCAGAATCAAGGAAAAGTTACTATCAACCAAGCTAAATTAGCACCCCAAACGCTAACCCTAGCCGACATACACTCCAACAGTTGAAGGCAAGATCGCTGCATATTTATGCATAAATATGTCAATTTGATTGATGCGTAACGCAATGATCTTGCCAGCCCACTTGATAGCATCTATTGTTGCCCATCCGAGTTTAGACCCGAAAAATGGGGCTGCTTGGCAATAGATTAGGGTAGCAAGGAACAACTATAAACAGCTGTGGAAGGTAAAGATGACCAACACCAGTAAAGAGCATTCTCCAGAAGGGGCGAAGGCGTTCATCGAACTAATCGCTAAGAAAATTCCAGATCCCATTATTATATTTATCTGGTTTCTCGTCTTAGCCTTTCTGCTAACCGCTTTTATTGGGGGCCTTAGTTTCGAAACTGTGAGCGCTGATGGCACTGCTATAAAACACACTATTAAAGACATGACAGAAGCCGAACACGTTCGGTGGTTTTTCGACAATGCTCTACTCAAAAACTGGTTAGGATTCGGAAACGGCGTGATGGGTGTCATTTTGATAGTCATGCTAGGGGTTGGCGTATCAGAAAGTTCGGGTCTACTCACAGCGTTGATAAAAAAGCTCGGCACCAAAATTCACGATCGTTTTCTGGCTCCAGCGCTTATTTTCCTCGGAATTATGAGTTCTATCGCGACGGATGCTGGCTACCTTGTTCTTATTCCCCTTGCCGGGATGCTCTATGCGGGCCTTGGAAAAAACCCTTTGATTGGTATGGCCGCAGCATTTGCGGGAGTGTCCGCTGGGTTTAGTGCAAACTTAATTCCGGCAACGCCAGTCGATGTTATTTTGGGGGTCAATGCGAAGATTTTTGCAGACGCTCAGTCAGTTCCATTCACAAATGCCGCCGGTGAAGCGCTTTCTCCACCTACAATGCACTACTACTTCATCGTTGCATCAACCTTCTTGCTGGTAGCGTTAGGTGCTTGGGTAACGAAAAAATTTGTCGAACCAAAGCTATCTCATAGTTCTTTCATTCTGCCCGAGCAAATCGACTTTTCTGACTTCAAAGTGAGTGACGCTGAAAAAAAAGGCCTTAAGGCTTCGCTCGTTGGCTTGCTTGTGGCTTTAGCCATTGTATTAGCCCTGGCGCTAGGGCCACTTGCACCATATGTTGATAGTTCCGGGCGCACCGTGACGCCATACTTAAACAACGTTATCTTACTTATTGCTTTGGTATTTACGATCGTAGGTGCTTTTTTTGGATTCGCTACCAAAAAATTTAAGAACTTGATGGATGTCGTCTTAGCCATGGTCAATCAGATGAACACCATGGGCTACATCTTAGTTCTGACATTTTTCTGTTACAACTTTTTAGGTATCCTAGGTTACTCTGGATTAGGAACTTATATAACCTATCTTGGTGCGAGCTTCCTTGGGGCCTTAGGCTTGCAAGAGTTCCCGGTCTTGTTGGTGATTGGCTTCGTACTTATCACATCGGTCATCAACATTTTTGTTGGTGGATTGACTTCAAAGTGGATGCTCCTTGGGCCTATTTTTATTCCCATGCTTTATCAAGTAAACTCGCAGATGACTCCAGACTTAGTCACTGCTGCCTATCGTGTCGCTGACTCATCTACCAACATCATTACACCGATGATGTCCTATGCAGGGGTTATTCTGGCGTTTATGCGAAAGTATAAGCCTGAACTCACATTAGGCGATATGATGGTTATGATGGTGCCTTACTCGATTAGCTTCCTAGTTGCTTGGACAGCACTCCTAGTGGCCTTCTTCAGCTTTGGCATTCCATTTGGTTTTTAGTGGTGGAGTCGTCGTCGAAAAAGGAGTGACTGGTGGTCACTCCTATAAAGGAACTTGGTATGAGAACTTGAATCAAGGTTTGTGCCTTGTAAAGTATTTATTCAATGGGCGAAGTACACACATCCATCAAAAGAGGGTCAGCTGTGATACAGTCAGGAGTCGCGAGGTGATCTCCTAATACTGGTGGTGTATAGCTAACACCATTTTTGAAAACATCCAAAGCCCGACCAGCAAGGGCATTGAATTCCTGCCGCGTAATCGATCCTGAATTTTGCAGGATACTCACCCATGCAGACTTGAATGGCTCGGTATTGAGTATGGTGAGCATAGTATTCTCATCAACTCCTAGCTCCGCCATGACCGTGCTTCGGAACAGATTGTTATTGTAGTAGCGGAATGATGCATTGATCGGATCAGCTTCAGCTGGTTGAATTCCAAGTGTTTGTAAGGCTCTAAAGTATGCCTGGTTATCACGGTCCATTTCAGATCGTAACTCGTCTTCGGTAGCATAGAGGTTGAATACTTTTTCCTTTTCAATATCTGTGAAATCCTGAGATATGGCAACAAAGTCACGAATGTCATCCTTTTTAAACAGTAGTCCGTTTCCGTGGCAACTCATGCAAGACAAGCCGTTGGTAATCGATTGGAAGAATTGCAATGGGCCGTCTGGTTGGCGAACAATATTGGTCGGGCCTTTATCGATACTCGCACCATTTGCAACGGATAGGTAGTAACCGAACAAGCCGTTTGGCAGCTGGAATATGATCTCTCCACCATCATGATCAAATGTTTTCTCTTCAAAGCCACTGCCTACAGGTCCCAGCGGGAAGTTGAAAATATTCTGTTCGCCTTCGTTATTGTCAGCGAAATCGTAGCTGATCCAGAAGGGGAGGTTGGTGTTTGCTGAAACGTGCCGTTCGATGATACGGTTTTGACTAGAAACCCCAGAATTTCTGAAACCAGAGCGAATCACCTGATCGTTATTGATGTTCTGAAGAAGGTTGACGCCAAGTTGAGCTTCCAGTTCTTGCTGGGTATTCGGTAGATTGAGAAGCTCTTTATACAGAATCGGCAGCGTTGAGGTTGCGTTAAACCAATCGAGGCGCACCACATAATTTGCACTTTCCATCTCATCACGAAGGAAGCGATCATCATCTTCTAGTCGCGCTAAATCAGGATCATTGCCTAACTGTTGGAAGGCCACTGAGAAGGGATAAAAGTTATTCATCACGTTTTCATAGCGACTTACATCCATAGCTAGGTCACGTAAATCAACCCGAAAGATCAAGCCGTCAGGATCTATGGGTTCAGGCTGAACTAGGATAGACGATCGCGATAGGGAGTTGATTGTCTTGGCTAAAGCAAGTTTCATCTCATTTTTTGCGTCACTATTCATACCAGAGTTGTTAGCCACTTGGAGTGAAAAATAACGGGTTGTCGGTCGATCAGATGTCGCTACGTTGACCTCTAAATCTCGCCGAATAAGCTTGAGGTGATCTGAGTCTGAGAGAGGCTCAACTTCATCCACATTGATTTGGTTGATCCAATCAATCAGCAACTGCCGATCGTCGGCTGCAATTTCTCCACTTGGAGGCATATTTCCCTGTGGAGCTAGCCGCGTCACAATCAAAGAGCCTTCACCGTTACCTGGAATGATGTAGCGACCGCTTGCGATCATCGCATCGACATCTAGGATGGTTCCAAAGCCACCATCGGCTCTCTCTAGGTTATGACAAGAAGCACAGTTATCCTCTAAAATTGCTAGTGCTTCGAATCTTAGTCCGCTATTGGAGCCGCCGCTACCGCCGCCACCAACGCCGTTGCTGTTTTGAGAGCTAATTACATTGCTGCCACTCCTTGTTGGTACTGGTGCTGGCTTGGTACATGAGAAATTCAAGACCAAACTCATGAGGATCAACATTTGAATCCCCATCTTGATGACAATCACATTAAGTGTAGTTTTCATTACCGTCCCCTCGGCTTTTAACATGGCATTCGCTGATGAAGTATCGAGCCGTGTTTGTTTTCGATAAGAGCCTATTCGACAGACTTAAAACTGCACTTTAGAAATATTTTTATCTAACTGATTATACAGTGCAAAAATACCATTCAAATTGCTTAGATGCCCATAAACTGCACTTCTACTATAAGTGCATATATAGAAGTCAAAAATTACTTATAGACCAGAAATATCTAATTAAAACAAATTATTAAATAATTAACTCAAGTGCAGATTCAAATGTGTCGATGAGTACTTGAAACCGGGAGAACATAGGCCAGTTTAGGGGACCAATTATGAAACGATTTCAGTATATTATAATGTTTATAGGCATCGGGCTGTTGGGCTGCGAACAAGCACAGCAGCCCGATGATCGACGATCAACAGAGGTGGCTAGCAACGACACAGGAAGCAGTGGCAACGGTGGAGGAGGGCAAAACACCAGCGATGATGTTGTTGCTGGCAGCCTTAAGGATCAATCGCTCGCGATTCTTGAGGCGAGTTGTTCATCCTGTCACAACCCAGAAACAGCGGAAGGTGGATTCGGCGGCGTTCTCAACGTAGAGGCCATGATAGAAAGCGGCCGAATCATTCCAGGCAATGGCGAAGCCTCGCCACTTATTCGAAAACTAGCGCCGATTGGCAACATGCCTCCTTCAGGTGCCCTGGATTTAAGTGACCGAGACATTCTTGTCGCGTGGATCGACCAGATCGCAGTGAGTGGCTTTAAGTTTCTCAGTGACGCTGATCACATTCGTGAAATTCGAAGTGATATGCAGCTGGTTCCCACAGCCCAAAGACCAACGACCCGCTACTTCTCCATGCAGGTGCCTAACAATACCGGAATGGACGAACAGGTTCGATCTGTTATGGGCCAAGCTCTAGCCAAAACAATCAACTCATTATCGCGAGCTGCTGCGTTGGTGATTCCAGTGCCAGTGGGTGCCGATGGACTCATTTATCGGGTCAATCTACAGGATCTAGCTATTGACCCCAACACCTTCGATGACGTGATTCGAGACTTCTACCCCTTTGCAAGAGCATATCTGCCTTTTGGCAACGATCCTATCTTACAAAGACTCAGTGATGATCATCAATTTCTAGTGAATGAGGCGGAAACAGAAAACTACGTGATTCGTGCAGACTGGTTTGTCGCGACGGCCACACTTCCCATCCTGTATCAGCAATTGCTTAATCTGCCTAACACATTGCAAGGTTTAGAAACGCAGTTGGGGGTCAGTCGCCAACAAAATATCTTAAACGACCAAATACTCCGCGCCGGTTTTAAAAATTCTGGAGTGACGATTCAAAATCGCGTGATTGAGCGTCACGCATCGGGTTTAACCAATCTTCCTTACTGGATCAGCTACGATTTTGCATCCAACGATGTTGCCAATCAAAATGTGTTCAACTTCCCGATTGGTCCTGTGGGCAGTGGCTTTAATAACAAAGCCTTCGATCATGACGCTGGTGAAGTGATCTTCCAGTTACCAAACGGTCTTTTGGGGTTCTATCTTGCTCAAGCTAATGGAGCAAATATCGACAAATCGTCGGTGAGTATTGCTCAGCAGGCCAACGGCCCAGCACAGTTTATCCAAAGCGTTGTCAATGGAGTGGCCTGTATGTCTTGCCATCATCAAGGGTTGATATTTAAGAGTGATGAGATTCGTGGATTTGCTGGTATCTCACAAGACTTCTCTGATGCTGAGAAAGAAAAGATCTTTAATATCTACGCTAGTGATCAGCAACTGCAAAGCCAGATCGACGCTGATAATTTGAAGTACCAAACAGCGCTGACCACACTCGGTATGAACCCTAGTGACCCCGACCCTGTGACCACTTTTTACCAGTTCTATAATCGTAAGCTCAAACGCAGCGAAGTGATTGCTGAGTTGGGAGTTGATGAAATCACTTTCAATACAGTGCTCGCTTCAGAGCCGTTCAAATCTGCTTGGGTCAGTCTGTATCAACCTGCCGGTGAAATCTCTAGGGAAGAGTTTAACTTCCTCGCAACCAGTGCTACCAATGTATTTAGAAGCGCCGTGAGCGCAGCGCCACCGATTTTAGGTGATCACTTGGTGACTGCCGAGTGTATGGTAGCCAATGCCACACAGATGGATATTTGTACAAGTGATGTTGTTCCCTAAAGTTAGGGAACATTGGTTTCGCATGTCGTGTCTCACACCGGAGTAACCTTGCTTTCCAAGGTTACTCCCACTTAACTAGCTAATCGACGGAGAAGTATTGCCATGAAGGCTGTTGTTTCGGGACTCCTTTTGACCATGCTCTTACCCGCTTGCTACCGGGACCCCTTGCCGCAGAAACCGCGGAGCCAGGTGAGCCTAGATGCGAGCGAGAGTGATAGCCCAAACATCGCCCAGCCAGGATCTGGATTGGCCCTTTACCAATCTCAGTGTCAAAGCTGCCATGAAGCGCTGGAGGAATCAGAACTCACCGGCAAGCAGCTGGATGATATCGCTAACGCTGGAGCGCTAGTTTTCCACATAGGTGTGAAACCCTGGCCACAAGGCTCAGAAGCTGAACGCTTGGTCGCGGTTCTAAATCTATCAGAGGCAGTTGATGAAAGCCGTGGTTCTGCCACCGATGGAGTTGCTTACTACAGCACCCATTGCCAAACTTGCCACCAACCTATCGAAAATTCCACCTTAAGATCTCCTGATCCTTTGCGTATCGCGGGTGTCATTGAATATGAAATTCACCAACGTGTTGGTACTTGGCCTAACGTTGAAGAGATTTACAATATCGTTGCTGCCCTTAAGACTTACCAAAACCCCGATTAGTAGATCACTGTTCATTCATCAAGTATTCCACTTCAAAATCGACTTCCATCCTGCGTAGCGCTATCGCTTCGGTAGCGCTCGTCTCCTATGTCGTAAAGATAAAAAAGAGGAAGGGCAGCTGGTACCAGCTGCCCTCAGGAAAGGGGTCTAAAACAATGAGGGTCGTTCGATGAGACATTTAAACATAAAATCTTCAAAGTCGGGGTTTGACCAAGAAGACAAGGGGTCAAAGAAACTGGTAGGGGCTGTCGCGGAATGCAAGGGGCTCTTATCCCAAGGAACACTCACAAGAGCCCCTTGACTTGCGCTCGAACCATCCACCAGGGATAGATAACTGATCTCTAGTTAGGGTGCTGTTGGTTTCTTTAGCACCATCGCCTTTGATAATATACTATTCGGCTCATATGTTTCTGCACTTTAGATAGATATGTATACCATTGATATTACGTTAATATATGTCATATTAATTAAATTATATAAGCTATAAGTGCACTCATGTATTTTTGTATGTACCGGTATTTATAAGGGATCTTAAGCGAGATGCACTTTGCTGGGATGCCAACTCCCATTAGGAGTGCAAGCAAGTTAAAATGATATTGAAAGGAAAGGTTTCAATTGGCTGTTATCAATGAACAAAGGGGTGACTCCTTGAGTTCAGATATAATTTTGCCGATATGTATTTACGAGTTCAGACTTTAGAGTGAGTGACTTAACATGGCAAATCAGTATCGACGAAATATGCAGGCGGTGGTCGACAGGGTCTCAGTTCTTAACTTTCTATCCTATCGAGAGTACCTCAATTTATTGTTTAAATCCCTGAAGAAGGATGTACCAGGAGTCACCCATAAGGACTTTTCTGAACTCCTTGGCTTCTCGAAAACCAATAATACTATACGCTTAGTTATAACCGGTCACAGAATCCTAACGAAAGTTGCCGCTTCTACGATATGTAAGGCCATAGGGATCAAAGGACTGGAGAGACGCTACTTGCTACTGCTAGTAGACTTCAATAATGAACGCGTCCCCAAAAAGCGGGAAGAAACATTCAATCACCTGATTAAACTCAAGAAAGAAAGCGATCCACAAGCTCTGAATGAAAAGCAGATTCAGTACTTTGGAGAGTGGTATCACCCGATCATTCGCGAAATGATGGATCTGGAAGATCTCGATACAAGTCCTGAGGGAATTCAGCAAGCCTTGCGCTTTCCTTTGCGTCTGGATGAGATCAAGAAAAGCTTGCAGCTCCTTGAAGACCTTGGAGTTATCAAGTTCGATGCTGAACTTGAGCGCTATATAAGAGCAGGAGACGTTATTGAAACTGGAGATGTGGTGGACTCTTTGGCCATCACCCAGTATCACCAAAAAATGATCGAAATGGGTAAGGACTCGATCACAAGAATTCACGAATCTGTACGCACCATTAATGCTGTTACTGTAAGTATACCAGTTGAAGCCGTTCCCCTCATCAATCAGAAAATGAGTCAATTCTTGGACGAAGTCCTGAATATTGAATCGGAGATGAATGAACATACCGATGTTTTTCAAATCAATGTTCAAGTTTTTCCATTCACCAAGGCTGAAAAGGACTGAGTATGAGCTTGCTTAAAAGTTTAACCTGGGGGCTCGGGGGGCTGATCCTCTGCGCATCTTGGGGCTGCGGAACCCGAGTAGGGAACCCCATGCAGTCAGGATCACAAGGCGGCACAGGCGGCGGTGGTGGTGAAACTCCAGCAAAGCCTCTCGTACCAACACCACCGACACTATCCTTGTCGTTTGGTAACTTATTGGATGGCTTTCTTGAAGACGTTCTCGCTTTACAGCGTAACGGTGGTAAAAGGAATAAGGATCGTGGTGATCGCGACAAAGAAAATGATAAGAATGTTAACGATAAGAATCGTATCGAGTCACAGATCCGGGATATTCAAGAGATTGCCCAAAGTATTGACCAACTACTTGAGACTTATCAGATCACTGACTTTGGTACCTTTCAAGGGCAAGGTGTTGATAAGAAGCAGAAACTTAAAGTGAGTGATTTGGGAGAAGGTAAGTACGAAGCCGTTGTTTGCGAAGGCGATAAATTCATAACCCGAATAGCCTGGAACGAAAAGGCAGATGATATTATGATTTCAGCATCCAATATCACCTTGTATGATCAAATTTTTGAAGTTGTAGATATTAAGTATACCGTTCAGTTTGAACTGGAGTCCCTTGATTTTGTCCTCGCGGATACAGTTGCAGAGCAGTTTCAAAATGCAGATGGGGAGCTTGAAGAAACAGATCAGCACATTGAGGCTGTCGTTGTCCGCGAGCTTTCAAGTACGCAAACCCTTCTTCAATCAGTGGAAGGCTTCACGACGGACTCTCCGATCGAGGGTATTGAATATGTAACCGGGGTGTTAGTTCCAGGTGATCGCAGCCAAAGTGTTTATGTGTCTTACGATGAAAATTGCAACGGTTCATTTAATGAGGCAAATCCGGCTGGTAGTTGGTGCTACTCTGGTAATATTTTCGATGAAGAGAAGGCTATTAACAATGCTGAAGCTCAGGCACAATGGGAAGTCATCAAGGGTCTTGGAATCCTTAGCAAAGACAAGCTAGTGATTCCTGAAGCTTTCACTAAATCAGATCAATGTAGTTTCTAGTATGGAGAGCTTAGTCCCGCCTTTCAGCGGGATTAAGCTTAAACAGAAACCATTACAAGGTATGCTGTGTAAGCAACAAAGCACGACAAAAATAGAGTCCCTTCAATCCTATTGATTCTGCCTTGCCCTCGAAAACCGAATGCAAAAACAAAAAGAGCGAGGCTTAACCCAACCATGACTGACACATCTCGATAGAGTACGACGGTACTAATATCGATCTCGGCAATACTTGCGGATATTCCAACAACGGCCAGGGTATTAAATAAGTTTGAACCAAGGACATTCCCAAGAGCTAAATCAGGTTCCCCTTTTAACGCAGCGGTCACAGACGATGCTAACTCTGGAAGGGACGTTCCAATCGCCACAACTGTTAGCCCGATAACCAGCTCATCAAGCCCCCAGATTTGGGCAATTCCAACAGCGCCATAGACCATCATCCGGGAGCTTATCAGAAGAAAGATAAGCCCGCCCAAGAGAAACAGAAGCGCTTTACCGAGGGGGAGGGGAGAATCGCCCAAGTCTTGATTCACCTCCTGCCCAAGCTCATCCTGGGGGCTAGACTTACTTGTTTTGACCGTCCAAATCATCAACACGATGAAAGCTGCCAGAAGAATAATGCCGTCTACTCGGCTTAATTTAAAATCTATTATCAATGCGATGGATAAGGCTGTGATGCCAAGGAGTATCGGAATCTCTTTTCGAACAATCGAGGAGTGAACCGCAATGGGAGATATCAAGGCAGTGACTCCCAATATCAAAGCTATATTGGCAATATTAGAGCCATAGGCATTGCCCAATGCTAAGGCCGGCTTACCATCGAGGGCAGACATAAAAGAGATGAGGATTTCCGGGGCCGAGGTGCCGAAGCCAATGATGAGCATCCCAATGAGCAGTGGCGACATTTTATAATGTCTCGCTACATTTGCTGCTCCTAAAACAAATTTATCGGCGCTGAAAATTAATACGACCAGACCAAGCAGAAGAGCGATAACAAGAGTAAGCATAGGTGCTCCGAGATTCTACGAAGTGATAAGCATTGATAATCTAAGCCTCTGTTGCTTCATACACAATTATACTTTCGCAGATCAGAATAAAAAAAATCTTTTTTTGACTTGCTATTTGATTTTTACTTGAGATAGCATTGGCGATGTCAACAAAGGAGCCGAAAGTGGTGCAGTTAGCCAATTTTAAAACTTATATCCAGAGCACTCTAAGTGCATTTGGCTCCTTTTATTTTGTAGGCTTTTTCTATTTTAGCTACTTCAGATAGCTAGGGAAGAGTCGTTTTTTCGATAAAATCAAAGCCCTAGCAGATCGCTAGGGCTTTTTTGTTGGATTGAGCCTAGCGAATAGGGCGAGAAAGGAAAGTCATGTCCAGCTCGCATCAGATTTCAGCTATTCGCCAGCAGCTCGATCACATTGATCATGATCTCACGAAGCAATTGATTGCCCGTTTCCAGTCGATTCAGTCCATTCTTCATGCCAAGCAAGGCCTAGACTGGCCAGCGAGGGACCATGGGCGGGAAGCCCAGATTCTCCAAGGCATACAAGCCCTGGCTGAGCAAGAAAATGTGGATCCATCACCCATTGTTCGCCTTTTCAAAACCATCATGCAAGAGTCAGTGAAGCTGCAAAAAAAGGCCAGAGGCCACGCCCCATCTCCCCAGACCCTCCCTCCAAGTCTCTCAGAAGCATTAGAAAAAAAGTCGTATAAGCTAGCTAGTCGTCTAAACCACATTGAAGATAGCCTTGTTAGTGTTAACGAGGTGGTCATTGGCGGCGATCATAGAACTGTTATTGCTGGTCCTTGCGCGGTTGAGTCTGAGGGGCAAATCATGGAATGTGCTGCCCAGGCTAAGCAACAGGGCGCCCACATTCTAAGAGGAGGCTGCTTTAAACCCCGAAGTTCTCCCTATAGTTTCCAGGGGATGGGGGTCGAAGGCCTAAAATTGCTAGAGAATGCAGGCAAGGAATACGGCCTGCCAGTGGTTACCGAGGTTATGGCCATCGATCAGGTTGAAGTCGTCGCCAAGCACAGCGACTTGCTTCAGGTTGGTGCTAGGAACATGCAGAATTTCGATCTCCTACGAGCTTTGGGTAAGGCGGGCAAGCCGGTGGTGCTAAAACGAGGTTTGATGGCAACCATTGACGAATGGCTTTCATCTGCTGAATACGTGATGGCCCACGGTAATCGGGATGTTATTCTTTGCGAGCGAGGCATTCGAAGTTTCGATCAAAGTACGCGCAATACCCTTGATATTTCAGCAGTGCCCGTTGTCAAGGAGCGATCTCACCTGCCAGTTATTGTGGATCCCTCACATGCTGCTGGCAAATGGCAATATATCTTGGACCTATCAAGAGCATCGTTTGCGGTAGGTGCACATGGGATCATGATCGAAATTCATCCGAAGCCCGAAGAAGCCTTGAGCGATGGCCCTCAATCACTTAAGTTTGATCGTTTTGAAGCGCTCATGCTAGCGGTAAGTCCGTGGCTTTAGGGTAGTCATTCTTCCACAAGAACGAGGAG
Organism: Pseudobacteriovorax antillogorgiicola; assembly: GCF_900177345.1. NCBI lineage: Bacteria > Pseudomonadati > Bdellovibrionota > Oligoflexia > Oligoflexales > Pseudobacteriovoracaceae > Pseudobacteriovorax > Pseudobacteriovorax antillogorgiicola. The sequence goes on along the minus strand of NZ_FWZT01000006.1, from coordinate 80,751 downwards.
AGTAGGCCAAAGCCTCTCCTCGTTCTGGAGTCCTAATCTAGGTAGCAGCCACCGTCATTGACTGAAGCAGCCACCTCTCCTGTAAGATGATTGAATATTTTTCCATACTCATTGTCACCTGGATAATGATAGAGATATTCGTAAATATTGCCATTTTTGGTATTTACAAATTTGATGGTGTTTAAAACTCCATCCCAACTGATCAAACGTGAGAAGTTTTCTTCAAAGCTTAAGCTATCGTCGAATTCGTTGTAGGTGTTTAGCGTTGTTTTGATTCTGGCTTTGCGGTCATCAGATAGGCCAGCCAAGGTTGTAACTGAAGCGTCGTCGCGCAACCAACCCCACTTGATTAGTTCTGCAGCTTTATCTGCATCCTTTACGATCATAACTTCAGGCAGGGCTGAAACGTATTTATACCAAGACTTGTTGGCCATAAAATCCCAGCTATCCTCAAACAGCTCAGAACAAACGTCGTCATTTTTTATTGGAGTTTCTTTAGTCTGTTTGCAAAGAAGTGGTGCAGTTGTTCCAAAGTGATCATCAACACCTGACATGATAAGATAAGCTTTGAACTCTTGACCTAGATCAGAAGCATCGCTGAAATGAGGAACGATGAAGTCGAAGTCACCCCAAGATCGACCGCTGGAGCCAAGCTTATCATCAAGGTTAAACTTCATGTGATCTATGTATTTCCGTGGCTTATAGGAACTGTAGTTTTGAACCGCCGTCTCAGCTCCATCAAACCTAGCCCAAGACTCGGATGATGTATCTCCCACCATTTTTAGATCGACAAGGGTTTCGTAGCTGAGTGTGTAGTTATTTTTTGCGTTAAGTTTAATTGTTCCCTCAATGTTGACATCAACATGCATATAGCCAGGTGTGAAGCTCTCCGGCGTTCGGCAACTAAACTCTAGTTCGCTAGCGTTGGCATGATTGGCAACAGCGCCAAGCACGAGTAGGCTAAAAACCTTGTTTACCATTCGATCTCCTTATGTCCCAAAATTTGTGCAAACCCTCCTTATAAAAACAGAGTGATTACCTATCAATCAAAAACACGCGACCACTTCCAAAGAGGTGATCACAACGACTAACTAAATGTGTTCATGGTGATTATTTCGATATTTAAGTATCTATATATATTGATATTTTAAACTAATCTCAACTACAGGCCCCGGACATTATCAGGAATCCAACCATCTTCGTAGAACCGGACCCCATCCTCGGAGATAGTAAAATTGTTCCAAAAGACTACGTTTGTGTAGTTCCCCGCTCCGTCCAGGCACTGCTGATCACTAGAAACATAGTTGCTGCCCCTAGTAATCCCGATTAACTTCCAGCCCTCTAGAGTATTGATTAACATAGGTCCACCTGAATCACCGCGGCAAGCAGTGTTTAGAATCTCTACCGACGGATCGGCAGACACTGGGCTTTGATAAAAAATCTTTCCTTGTTGAAGCAAGTTTTCCATACTTTCAATACGATCGATCCTAGTGAAAGCTTGGCGAAGTTGACCATCGCTATTGCTGACAATAGTCTTGTCCTCGGGAGACCAAGTATCTCCAAAGCCAGCTATCAGAATGTTAGAAGGACCTTTTTGTGGGCAACGATATGCTAGCTGTGACTCTTCACGAACGCTACAGTTCTGAAGAGCCTCCTCTAGATCTTCATGATCGGCAATATCAATGGGCTCCGCCTGGGGATGGTTTCCATCAATCTCGATATAGGCGATATCAAAGTCAAGGGGTTCAACGTAGGGTGCATTGAACGCTTCATGCCTGGTAAACCTACCTTCCCAAAAAACAGGTTCGTCGAGCAAGCCTTTACCAAAACTGAGGGTGACCTGAGTTCCCGGCGAGTAGCTTTCCTCCTCAACGCAGTGGGCCGCGGTAAGAGCAATCTCGGGTGCAATAAGCACGGCTGAACAATAAGGGATGGCATTAATCTCGGCACGCTCAACCATGGCAAGACTTGCCCGCGAGACAGGAGTCCAAGTGCGCACGACATGTTCAGGGGACGACACAATCTGGAGTTCGCTTTCATGGGGTAGTTGAGAGCACGATAGCGTCAGCCAGAACGTAAGAAAGGTAGGGTATTTCACTTGAATATTTCTCCTTATAGGTTGATCCATGCCTATAGCAGTGCAACGGAAGACTTTCAAGGCTCCGCAGTTGTGAAGCTTAGCTATAGATTCTTTCAACAAGGCAAGGTTTCGGTGTACTTCATTATTTTTGAAGGCTCAAAAACCTGTGAAAGAGCCCATAGATGCCGAACCACAATTGGAATCAATTGGTATAACTCACAGAAATTATACATATTTTTTGTAGCAGTCAAAATGTAGCAAAGAACACCTTAATGTCAACACCTAAGCCTCCGAACTGACTAGTGCTCCTAGATCATTTATGCGAGAAACACATGGCCCTCAATTTGCTTAACTCACTTTTTAAATTCTTCAATGTCGATGACGAGAGCATAAAAGACGATCATCGTCGCCTCCAATCCCAAATCATTCTAGGCTTTCTTATTGTTTATAGCATGTGCTGGATCAGCTACATAGGCATCTACGGATTTTTAGATAACCCTATGTCAGCGTTTGTATGTGGAGTTTTGGGATTACCTTGCTGTTTGATTGGCCTCACCATGATGAAGGCCAAACGTTCATCGTTTTGGGCCGCATTCATGGGTAATTTCGGGGGCGCAGCCGTATTGGGAGCGAACCTACTTTTCACTGGTGGGTCGTACTCACCACTCTATGCCTGGTTCTTTTTTGTAACAATCACCACTTTCCTCCTGAATGGTCGTCGTGGGGGGTGGGCGATTGCGTTGTTTACATCTGCAATCTCACTGGCGGTCACGTCAGCAGAGATTCTCTGGGGCGATCTTCCTTACCAGTTCAAATTTTCCTTCCAAGGAGATGAGTTTAAGCTGTTTGTCGGGGTTACCTATGCCTTTGCTATTTTTGCCCTCGCATCCGTGACCACGATTTACGAAATCCTTCAAAGAATGGCATTTAAGAAGATCAAAGAAGCCGAAGGCAAGATTCAGGATCAATACCAAACAATCGCCAACCTGTTGGATAATATGAAGCAATCGGTTTTTGTAATCGATGAAGAACTGAAGATTCGTCCACCGGTTTCCAAATACTCCAAAAAGATTTTTGGCTGCGATATTGAAGATAAGACCATATTCGAAATTCTCTTTAAAGATATCGATAGAAACTCAGAGATGTACGCTCGCCTCGAAACTGTATTTACGTCGGTTTTTGGGAGCGATGATATCCAATGGATGGCTAGTGAGGACTACCTCCCAAAAGATGTAGAATATCAAGATCTTAAACTTAAGATCAATTGCAATCCTATCTACGACAACACAGACGAACTGCAGCGGATCATGTTCGTTGTGGAAGATATCACCGAACTTGTCGCTGCCGAAGAACGCCTAAGGGCCGAGCAAAAAGCGAACTTTCAAACGACAACCGCCCTGGAGGCTATTGTCCAGGTTGGTCTTGAGAAAACCTTTAGCTATCTGACGTCCTGTAGCGAGAAACTCAATACCATGGAGCAGGCCGTCCTTCACGCTCCGTTGAAAGAGGAGACCTGGTCTTTGCTGCTTCGGGAACTCCATACGATCAAAGGTAACTCCCGGCAGCTTGGGTTTCGCAGTATCTCCAAGATGGTCCACCTCATTGAGCAAGACTTAATCGACCTTAAAAACCATGCCTCCCACTACTCAGAAGAGGTAGTATTGGATAAGCTCTTTGATGTTTGGATGGAAGGCATCGATGGTTTGATGGTTTACAGCAATATCATTTCTTCCTACTTCGGTCGCTCCAATGTGATCGCAGCCTTTCTATTCACTTCGGTCGAGCGACAGATCATGGATTGCGAGCAAGGCAAGGATAAGATCGCCGCGACACAATTTACTAAAAACATTATGCACTTAAGGCATTATCTAAGCCTCTTGTACCGTTACGACGATCACCCCAGCGATCTGGAAGTTGATGATCTCCAGAGGGCGGATATTGGGTCAGAGCGCTGGCAAGACATTAAAACTTGGGTCTATGGGCAACGTCACCACCACCTACAGGATCGTATGGGAGACCACATGGAGTCTTACCACCAGATCTATGGCAAAAGCCTCGAACGATTGCGGGAGGCTGTCGATGAAGGAGCCGATCATCAGGTACTTGGCCAGCTCCTCGATCGCCTACACGAAGTTCCTTTAGGAGAGCAGTTGCACGAATTTCGAGCGACCGTTGAAGAACTTGCTCAACGCTGCAACAAGAAAATCGACTATGAAGTCGATGTCCATGATAGTACCATCCCTCGCTCTCTGATATCACCGCTCTCTGATATTTTGAACCACTTGATTCGAAACAGCATCGACCATGGAATCGAAGCTCCCGAATCAAGGCTCAGCTTGGGTAAAGAGGAGGTCGGTACCATAGCCATCACCTGCCACGACCATGACTCCATGCTTGAGTTAGTTCTTCAAGACGACGGCTCCGGAATCGATCCTGAAAAATTACGGAAAGCAGGCATTGCAAGGGGGTTAATCGACGCTGACAAGGATTATTCCGAAAGCGAAATATACTCACTTATTTTCAAGCCAAGCTTATCCACAGCTCAAGTCGTGACTGACATCTCGGGGCGAGGCTATGGGATGAGTGCAGTTCAAGTCGCCATCAAGGAAATCGGTGGTGAAATCCAGCTTAATACTAGCCTCGGCAGTGGTACCACTTTCCGCCTAAAGATACCAAAGACCTCAGCGCCCAAGGTAGACCGACGTGCTGGCTAGAAGGTTCGCTAGTGAAATGATTTTCGGGCATCATTGACTGCGTTGTTTATTGAGAATCTTGTTCAAAGAGCCGCTGCTAAGCAGTAAGACCTTGATTGAAGCAGGTGATGATCCTCTCACGGTCACGGTGTTTTTTTGAAACACCAATGCTCATCTCGTTTACCAATAGGCTATCCGACAGGATTTTTATCTTGCTACTATATTCAGTGTTGTGATCGATCAGAAAACTCAAAACTTCTTCGCTATCGATCACCAAATCAACCCGCCCTAGGATCATCATCTTCAAACCGTTTTCAGTGACAGGCACTTCGACTTTCTTGAAGTGAGACGCATGATCAAAGCTTTTGCCAAAAGAATAGCCCTGACCATAGGCAACCGACTCGCCTTGGATGGAACTAATTGATCTGATACGACGTTTGAAGTTTTTCAAGCTTGCAAGTTTTACATCACTCTTGAGATATGGCAGGCTATACTTCACCCATTTTGCAATATCTTCGACGTAATAGAGATTGGCAAGAACATCAAGCTCACCCAGTTGGATATTCCGCACGATCCTCTTCCAAGGCAGAAGATGAAAGTCAGTTTTTATACCAACTTTACTGAATGCAGCACGGATAATATCGACAGATACTCCCTTCAGCTTGGAACTAGAGGAATATGAAAAAGGTGGCCATGGATCCACCCCAATTTGCAATGTTTTGCTTTTTGAACAGGCTTGCGAGTAGACGACATTTGGAAATAAAAGCATGAACAAAGAGAGAATGAACATTTTCATTGAAAATCCTGAGTTTGGCAGCAAGGCTGTCGATCGTCGAATCGATTGCTTCAGTTCTATTTATAGCACGGCTGCTTTTCTGAGCGGCTAATAAACTCCATGGCTGAAACTCGTATTACCATAACCCGTTGCAAGGCTATGCAACATCTTTCTCCATAAGATCTGCCATACTTTCCATATATGCAATCACATCATCTCGACGATTCCGCTCTAGGTAGCGGAATCCACCGGCTAAGTTCTTTAATATTTTAGTGTCACTCAAGTTTTCTAGATGAATGATGGCCTGATGATCTAAGCCATGCTGCTCGATCTCATAGAACAAGTCGTCTACACAGGAACCAGTGTTTTGACAAAAGGTCCTCGCATGTTCGGTCCATTCGTTCATCTCATTGTCGACAGCCGCAACGATCTCTCGATCGGATAGGCCTGTCAGCGACTGAACCAGATGCCCAGCGTTACACTGGCCCATATGGCCCCATTGATACTTGGTATCCTCCGACCGGAGGCGAATCGCGGTTTGCCTGAGGGCCTGTATTAGAAATGTTCGATCTTTCATAGGGAATCCTCCTAAGCATCACTGAATGAAGTCACCGCTAGGATGAAGCATTTCTGCTTGTCATTCAAGCATCCTGGCCGTGGCACCAACCTTATCTATATCATCGGTAATATTACTCGTTTTCGTGAGTTCCTACCGTAGGTATGGCAGCGCTTGGTCCGTGGACTGGCTAGTCTAGCCGTAATTTCAATGACTTATAAGGATAGGAAAAGGCTATAGGAGTATTTTTTATATATATTATACTTATTAAAAGAATTCCCCGATGATTGTCTTAACGGCGGGCGGTTGGATGCCCGGTTTACAAAGACTCAATAAGGAGACTTACTTATGTCTAGCGTTATCAACAAAGAACTACCAGATTTTTCTGTACAAGCCTACCACAATGATGAGTTCAAGACTGTTACCCGTAAAGACTTAGAAGGTCAGTGGTCTGTATTCTTCTTTTACCCGGCTGACTTCACATTTGTTTGCCCGACTGAATTAGGTGACTTGGCAGACAAGTATGCTGAATTGAAAGACCTTGGTGTAGAAGTCTACTCTGTAAGTACGGACACTCATTTCACGCACAAAGCATGGCACGATGCTTCTGACACCATCAAGAAGATCAAGTTCCCGATGTTGGCTGACCCAACTGGCGCGCTAAGCCGCTTCTTCGGCGTGTATATCGAAGAAGAAGGCCTTGCATATCGCGGCAGCTTCGTTGTTGACCCTGAAGGCAAAGTCAAAATCTCAGAAATTCAAGACAATGCTGTTGGTCGTAACGCTGAAGAGCTTGTCCGTAAGGTTCAGGCAGCAATCTTCGTAGCTAACAACGACGGCGAAGTTTGTCCTGCAAACTGGAAGCCAGGTGCGGACACTCTAAAACCAGGTCTAGACCTAGTCGGTAAGATTTAATGAACGAGAGGCCTTGGCCTCTCTTTCCCCCCCAACTGGTGCTCGGTGAGATTAGGTTCTTCGCGATGGTTTATCCAGGCCAAGGATTTATTCTGACAAGGCAGAAGGGCCTTTAGTCTTAAAGGAGATTATTATGTTAGATAGCAATATACTCGAACAGTTGAAAACCCACTTCCAAGATCTTGGCGCTAGCATTTCCTTCGCCCTTTACAAAAGCGACCACGAAAAGCAAGGCGAGATCGAAACCATGCTGGACCAGATCAGTAGCGTCAGCAATGAGATTGAATTGAAGCGTCTGGACGATGCCGTGGAGGGTATTCAGTTCGATATTCTCCGCAACGACGAGCCCACGGGGATTCGCTTTCGCGGTGTTCCAGGAGGTCATGAGTTTACCTCGCTCATCCTAGCAATACTCAACGCTGCGGGCAAAGGCCGGCTTCCCGACCAGGGAGTCCAGAACCGCATCGCAGCCATCAATGGTCCAATTAAGGTCACCACTTATGTCTCACTATCTTGCGAGAACTGTCCCGATATCGTTCAAGCGCTTAATGTTATGAGTCTCTTCAACTCAGGAATCGAGCACGAGATGGTAGACGGGGGGCTCTACCCGGATGAAGTGAAAAAGTTAAACCTAGGTGGTGTGCCAGCAGTCATTATCGATGGAGAATTGATTCACTCTGGCAAGGGAACCTTAGGCCAGTTAGTTGAGAAGCTGGAGACTAAGTTCGGCTCTGATAAGGAAAGCGTTCCAGCCCAAGATTTAGGTCACTATGATGTTGCGGTGATCGGTGGTGGTCCAGCGGGTGCCTCTGCTGCAATCTATAGTGCTAGAAAAGGCCTAAAAACTGTAGTCATCGCAGATAAGATGGGCGGTCAGGTGCAGGAAACCAAGGGTATCGAAAACATGGTTTCTGTGGTTTACACCGAGGGGCCTCAACTGGCTGCTAGTTTAGAAAAACACATGCGCGAGTACCCAATTGAAATCCTAGAACATCGTCGTGTGGAGCAAATTGACATCGAAAATGGTCGAATGTTGCAGCTGTCGAGCCGCGAGACGCTTCGAGCTGATTCGATCATCGTTGCAACAGGCGCAAAGTGGCGAGAGCTTAATATTCCAGGAGAGAAAGACTACCTAGGCCGCGGGGTTGCTTACTGTCCTCACTGTGATGGGCCTTATTACAAAAACAAAAAGGTTGCCGTCATCGGTGGCGGCAATTCAGGAGTTGAGGCTGCAATAGACTTAGCAGGTATTTGCTCCGAGGTGGTTTTGTTCGAATTCATGGACCAACTCAAGGCAGACGATGTCTTAGTTAAAAAGCTCCACTCCCTATCTAATGTTACCGTGCATACCTCGGCTCGTACCGACCAAGTGCTAGGCGATGGTAAGAACGTAACAGGATTAAGTTACGAGGATCGCGAGTCAGGTGCAATGAAAGAAGAAAAGTTGGACGGTGTTTTTGTTCAAATCGGCTTGATCCCCAATAGCAAGATCGGCCTAGATCAAATGGAAACCAACCAATTCGGAGAGATCATTGTCGATGGCAAGGGACGGACGAATGTTCCAGGTGTCTATGCCGCTGGGGATGTGACGACGACTCCATACAAGCAAATTATCATTTCGATGGGAGAAGGTGCTAAAGCTGCGCTAAGCGCCTTCGAAGATCGAATGAAGGCATAAGTATGATCTGTGGCGCGAAATTTCATTAGCTGATGACTCGCGCCTCGGATCGAACAGGGCACTCCTTTATGCGAAAGGCCGTCAGGCCTTTCGCCTCGCCACCTTCTCACAAGACTGCTATAACCCTCACGGCCCAAATTCCGATAACTTACTACGGATACATAAAACAAATAGCTCGGGCGACAAGGGTTTCAGCAAGAATGCATCAATGCATCATTTCACTGGCATTATCTCTTTTCTTTATGGTTTGGACCAAGACATCCAACGGCCAGGATACCCTAGTTGAAGACGATTACATTTCCATCAAAAATCTCCATGAGTCGATTTCAGTCTTACAATTCGATAAGAGTCAGGGGGCGAAGCTCGCTCGCTTTCTGAAGACAAAACAAGATTTGAGTCCAACTCAGGTGTTTCAAGAGTTTCAGGCGGGTCGGATGAACTCCATCCCAGACCATAGCCGCCTGGGATATCTCGAAGAAACGGTCTGGCTGGCCGTACCGCTTCAAAATCTTGAAGCCGATCGTACCAGCTGGTTTTTCGATTTTAAAAAACGCCAGATGGATCGTGTTTCGGTATATACAGTTCGAGATGGTGTATTGGGCGTGGTTGAGCCGCTAGACTATCTGCCGATTCCCCTTTACCAATTAAATGTGTCCCAAAACCCTATCGTGCTATTGATCTCCATGCAGTCAACCACTGTCATCGACTTGGAATTCTACTTAAGAAGTGACTTACAAGCAGGAAAAAGTTTGTTTCATGACTTAGCCATGAAAGTCCTATTTTCCGGTTTGGTTCTAGCTCTATCGCTCTATTCCTTTCTCACATTTCTAAGTACCCGTGAAGACGTTTTCCTCTACTATCCAGCCTCACTCATTTGTACTCTTATTACCATTCTGATCTACAACGGCTGGCAGCACTTGTTCTCAAACATTGTGGATGCTCCCTGGGGCGTTGTGTTGCATACGACCAAGTGTATCGCGTTTATTATCATGCTTGAATTCTCTTCTAAATTCCTTGAATGGCACCGTATCAGCCACAAGCTTTTGAAGTTGAAGCAACTCCAAAGCACCTTATTCGCGGGCTGCTTCTTAGTGCTAGCCGTAGCTCCGCTTGCGTCGGTGATCTCATTCAGTGACTATTTGGGTGGGGCAACATGTTTGTTTATTTTTTCCACATCCGTTTTCATCTATTTCAAAGAGAAGAGACGATATGCGCTTTACTTTATACTCGCATGGAGTTTTCTTTTCTTTTCCTTGGTTTTTGAAGTCACCAAAATGAAGTTTGGTATGCAAGAAAATGTGCAGTTTAATTGGATGTTTTTAGCGGTTGCCATGGAGCCTATCCTATTTTCCATCGCAATTTATCAAAAGCAAAGGTCTCATGCTCGGGCACTGCTTGAAGCTGCGGCTCTGTCGCGAGAGAATCTGGAAAAGCTTGTGAAGATTCGAACCAAAGAGCTAGAAGGCGCGAATGCCAAGATTCTTGAGAAGCAGGCTGAAGTGGTTCAATCTACCAAGCTTGCTGCCCTTGGCAAGTTGTCTGGGGGAATTGCCCACGAAATTAACAACCCTTTGGCAATCATTTCTGCTTCTATTCGCCAGGTCAAACGCTTAACCATGAACGTAGACCCAGTGGTCGATGATCGAATCCTGAAGATCGAAGCCCAGTGCCAAAGAATTGCCAAGCTTACGGCTGGGTTGCAACAATTCTCGGGTATCAAGGAACTTCATCAAGAAATATTTGTTCTCAGTGACGTAGTTCGCGATAGCATCGTACTCATCGAGTCCAGGCTCCTGGATCAGGAAATCGAGTTGAGATTCATTGATCACACCACAGCGCAGGTAAAGGGCAAGCCATCTGAGTTGATGCAGGTGATTCACGGCCTTCTATTAAACGGGATTGAAGCATCGCTCCTGAGTCCAGCGCCTAGGCTAGAAGTCTTAGTCGGAGAGTCAGACTCTAGGGCCTGGGTAAAGGTTATTGACAGTGGTCCAGGAATACCGGAAGACATCAGAGAGAATATTTTCCAGCCATTTTTTACAACCAAAAAGATTGGTGAAGGCGTCGGCCTCGGCCTAAGTTCAGCCCTGGGCATTGTGGCCGCCATGAATGGACGCATTTTTTTAGAAGAACCGTCTCCCCAAACAACATTTGTTGTAGAATTGCCCATCGCAAGTTAGGTTAAGGCATTCGCCAAGCCGCCAATCTATGGCCAATACACTGAAGAAACTATGCAAGGGGATGACGGTGCTTACCAGTAAAACACGCGTGTGCAACCTATGTGAAGCGACCTGCGGGCTCGAACTTGAGCTATCGGGCCAAGACATCAAGTCTATCAAAGCCGACCCAGACGATGTTTTCAGCAAAGGGGCCTACTGCCCAAAATCCCAGGGGCTTAAGGATTTATACCAGGACCCTGATCGCCTGCGAAAGCCCCTAAAGAAGACTGCCCAAGGCTTTCAAGAGATTCCATGGGAACAAGCTCTCGACGAGGTAGCTGAGCGCATTGTTAAGCTCCAAAGCCAGCACGGTAAGGCTAGCATAGCGACCTACACAGGCAACCCCAACGTTCATAACTTAGGGGCGATGCTGGCTTTACCTATGCTACTCAGGGCTTTAAAATCCCCCCACCGTTATTCGGCCACTTCCGTGGACCAACTACCTCACATGCTGATAGCTCATTTAATGTTTGGTCACTCTCTCATGCTGCCCATAGCTGATGTGGATCGGGCCAACTACATGTTGATTATTGGAGCAAATCCAGTGGTGTCGAACGGAAGTTTACTTACCGCTGCTGGTCTGTCATCGAAACTCAAGCAAATTCAAAAGCGCGGTGGCAAAGTTACCGTGATCGACCCTCGCTACACGGAAACCGCATCGCAAGCTACAGAGCATCATTTTATAAAACCAGGCAAGGATATCTACCTGCTGGCAGCGATAGTCAAAGGCCTGCTAACATCAACAACTCATAAGCAAGCTCCCCATATCAAAGGGCTCGATATTCTGATGGACGCATTTGGCGACTATGAAGACCCTCACTTCGAGGCTCGTACCGGAATGTCTCCCGAGATTGTCGATCGCATTATCCATGACCTGCATTTCTACGAAGGTGCCATTTGCTATGGTCGGATGGGGGTCTCCACCCAAGAGCATGGTTCCCTCTGCCAATGGTTGATCAATGTGATCAACTTTCTCACTGGCAATCTTGATAGTGCCGGTGGGGTTATGTTTACTGATCCTGCCATTGATATTCTAAACTATATCTCTCGGGGTGCTCACCATAAGAAATTTGCTCGAAGAAAAACCAGGGTCCGTGGTTTACCTAGTTTTGAAGGAGAGTTTCCTGTGGCAGCCTTGGCAGAGGAAATCCTGACTTCTGGTGAGGGGCAGATTAAAGGGCTTATATCGATTGCAGGTAATCCCGCCTTATCAACACCAAACGGTGAGCAGATGCGATCAGCCCTGGACAAGCTCGATTTGTTCGTCGCTATTGACTACTACATCACCGAGAGTTCTGCTCACGCCGATTATATCCTTCCTCCCTGCTCGCCACTTGAAAGAAGTCACTACGATCTTGTATTTAACGCCTTAGCAATCCGCAACACTGCAAGGTTTTCCGAAGCCACCTTCAAAAAGCAGGGTAAAGAAGACTTCGATATCATTCTTGAACTGTGGAAACGCCTTGATCATGGCTCAAAGTTTCAGAATTTTAAGATTGGTGCGATAGCTCAAGGGATGATTTGGCTTGGACCCGAAAGGATTCTTGATGGGATGCTTCGTCGCGGTCCCCATAAACTAACTTTGAAACGGCTTCGCGAGAATCCACATGGCATTGACCTTGGTGCCCTGACGCCGCAGCTACCGGACAAACTCAGAACACCTGATAAGAAGCTGGATCTGGCGCCTGAAGTGCTAATCAAGCAGTTTAGTCAAGTGAAAGCCCAACTTCAGAAAGAGCCAAACCCTACTGCTGATGGTTTCCAACTGATTGGGCGACGGAACCTGCGCAGCAACAACTCTTGGATGCATAACTGCCAAAGCCTGCATCTTAAAAAGAGAGATTTCCACGTTTTAGTCAATGAAGATGATGGAGCTGCTTTGGGTCTTAGTAACGGCCAAACCGTTAGAGTCTCAGGGGCTGTGGGATCGATCGAAGCGCCTGTCCGCCTTACCGACAAAATCATGAAAGGGGTTGTCAGCATGCCTCATGGCTGGGGCCATCAGGAAGGTCGATCGAAGCTCAAACAGGCCATCGCCATGGGAGGCGCGAATATAAACCAGATCTTGAGCGATCAGGAAGTCGAACCTGTATCTGGTAACGCCATACTCAATGGCCAAAGGGTGCATGTGAGTGCTCTTGAACTGTCGCAACCATAGACAGCTAGCGGGCCTTAAGAGGCTCGCAATCCCTCAAAATGAAAGGCCCACGTAAGAAACCCGAAGTGGTATGCCCTTTGCTGATAAAGCTTAGGACCAAGCTTTGGAGATTATCATGAAAAAAGTAAAAAAAATAATTCCCTATCTCCCCTGGCTCATGATAGCTGTCCTACTATTTTCAAGCAGGTCTGCGTTTCATTCGAGTGCTGATTCACTAACTGATGTCAATCCAGACGAACTCGAAATAGAGGATGCAGACGGGAAAATTCAAAAGGCTGGTTACGAGCCCAACACCGATATCGATTCCCAATGGGAATCAATGGACACGACCAAACTACCATAACCCGTTGCAATCAGATTAACGATTCCACAAAATATCTTCCGATGATGACTGAGAGGCTTTCTGAGCCTTCTTCAACTTTTCTTTCTTGGCAGCAAAGATTTCACAACCAACGCAATCAGATTCACAGCAATGTTTCTGCTTCTTCATATCCCTCTTTCCGAATTCAATAGGCCGTTTCATGCAAGTTCTGCAAGGGCTAGCATATATTATCATGGATTCCGTGTCCTTCCTTTCGGCTACTTCATGCATTTACTTAAAAACACTCAATATATTCTTCTCAAACAGCTCTAAGACTCCAGATCAATAGAGGAATACCAAGCCACTAAGGCTTCTAGTTAAAAAGCTTAGTCCTTATCAGCCTAACTCAAAGAAATCATATAGATAATCACTAGTGCCAGTGGCGATATGGCAGATATTTGGACAGCTTCTTCAAAAAAATGAGACTTCAACTGCCTTAATATATCGCTGTTATTATTGAGTAAAGGTGCAAAAGATCAACATTTTTGAGGTATTGGAACCAAACTTGCTTCGTCTCCAGGCATACAAGGACACAGAGGGTCTTACTAGGGGTCTGCAAGGCTCTCGCGACGCAACTCAGGGGATTGAAATGAAAGTAGTACTCATCGGACTGACAACTCTAGCATTAGCAGCTTGCCAAGGAAATTTACCAAACCAGCCGCAGCGCACCACGAGCGACAGCGCATCAGCTGAAGCAGATGTCGAGCTTAGCCCCGTGCGTGCCCAAGAGCCCGAGGCTGATTACTTTACAGAAGAGCAAATCAATTCACAAATCACCTCAGCACCGATTGCTGTGCCTATGGCAGAAACTGAGACGGTTGAAATGTCTCAAACTGTTTCACAAATGTTTTTCGAATCCCAAGGAATCACTGGGAACTCAATGAGCGCAGCGCAAGCGGAAGAAGGTGAAAAGCTTGTGATGGACCTGATTGATGCATCAGAATCTGGCAATGTGTTTCGCGTTATGGGGGCTGCGAATCGCTTGGCTAAGTTCTCTGATGACTTGAAGCCTGATGCTGCTGGACTCGTGGATGTTGCAGGGATCATGGATGCGATTCAAGACATCATCGATGCAGCGATGGACGCCGATGTTGCGGGTATTATCGCAGCTGTTCAAGACCTGATCGACGCTATCCTCAACTAACAAAAATTCTTCGTGATCAAATAGGAGTGTGGCACAAGCCCACTCCTTTTTCTTTTCGCTTCATCGCCATCATGTTATTTTCTCGAAAAAGGAGGATCACATGACACAGATGAATATCTATCGCAAAGTTCTACAGGAATGCAGTTGCGAGCCAAAAACAGGCTGGTTCCGTGATGGCAGTTGCGCCACAGATGACAATGACAAAGGTCGCCACGTGGTGTGCTGCGAGATGACGGAAGACTTTCTTGCCTTCTCTAAATACGTAGGCAACGATTTATCGACTCCGATGCCTGATTTTGGGTTTCCAGGACTCAAGCCGGGTGATCATTGGTGTGTCTGCCTTGAGCGTTGGAAACAAGCCTATGAGGCGGGTTGCGCTCCCCTGGTAAATATGGAGGCAACTCATCTATCAGCTTTAGAGCTGGTCTCGATCGAAGATCTAGAAAGCTGCAAGATCCAGCCATCAACTGCTAGAGGCTAACCATAACCTGTTGCAATAGATTAATAGAGTTATTGACAAAAACGATTTGCTAAGAAGCTCGCTCTGTTGCTCTCGACGAATGTTCACGTGGGATTGAAAATTCGAAACTGGAAGCGGACATGTCCATTCTCGTCTTCGATGAAGTCATCTCCTTGGGGCTGAATTGTTATATCTTCCCCAAGGCTTTGAAAGTAGGTCTTTACAGCACTCCCTAGCAAAGAGACTAAATAGAAACCTGAATGTTTCCCATACCAAACAAAATTAATGAGCCTGGGCTTATCCCATGAAAGGCGCCGATGGAAGCTATCTATCGATAAATACAGTGCTAACTAGGAATCATGGAATCAGCGCTTCGAAATTATCGGAGAATCCATCAGAAATGGGACAGGGAATACTTGACCAGCCGGCCAATGTATGTCAATTATACACAATCTAGCTGATTCAGCTAGTCCTTTAGTTGGTGTTTGAAGCAGTGCGTATCTTGGTATGGAAATGTGAAAGGATGGAGTTGATGCGATTTAACTATTTAATAGCACTTATTTTTATTAACATTGCGATGCAGGCCTGCACCGGTGGGCAAAGCAAGCTGTCGGTTTCAGAGGACCAGGCTCAGTTGCCTGGTGACGGACCATTCAAGCTCATAAATCGTTTGAGTGGTCTAACTTTGACCAACGATGATCGCCAGGAAACGAGCTTATTAACGCAGGAGAAAGAAAGCCATTCCGCAGGGCAGGTATTCAACCTGAAACGCCTCGGCGATGCCTACCTCATCCTGGATTCTACGGCGCGTCAGGCGCTCACTGTCTCACCAGATGCCGCAGAGCTTGAGGGAATTCTAAGTTGGGGAGAGATCTCCTCAGGTGTCGAGCAAATGTGGCAAATCGAATCTGAAGCTCCTTACTTTAAGATACGGTCTGTGGTGACAAACGAACTTTTAGAAGTTTACAGAAAAGAACGTGGAGAGGGTTCTTTGGTCTCTACCTGGCCAGAGGTCGGTTCTGGCAATCAGCATTGGAGGCTAGAGCCTCAGGAGCAAAATCCCAGGGATGAACCTATAGGTTTTGCTGCAATGGGCAGTGGCACTCAAGGAGGCGACGGCGGACCAACGGTAACGGTGCAAACAGGTGAGCAGCTCCAGGATGAGCTTGATGCTGCCAAGAAGCTTGGGGCTCCCATTACCATTTTGATCGATGGCACAATCACCCCAGAGAATAGCCGGGGAGACAAGATTTCTATCAAAGATATGAACTCTGTCACTGTCCTTGGTGTTGATGATCGAGGTGTGTTCGATGGCATCGGCATCACGATTGTTCGCTCTCACAATATCATCATTCGAAATCTCAAAATTGGATTGGTCGATACTGGAGACAAGGATGCCATTAGCATTGCTGGTAGCAATGATGGGAGAACTCACCACATTTGGATCGACCACAACGAGCTATTTGGATCCTTAGAGGTTGACAAGGATTACTATGATGGCCTTCTCGACACGAAGCGTGATGCCCAGTATATCACAATCTCTCACAACTACTTCCATGATAGCTGGAAGGCTTCGCTTCACGGTTATTCAGACAGCGATGATCAACCACGACGGATCACGTTTCATCACAACCGCTTCGAATCTCTGAACTCGCGAGCCCCATTGTTTCGCTTTGGCATTGGCCATATTTTTAATAATTACTATCACGATATTCAAGGCTCTGCCATCAACTCACGAATGGGAGCCCAGTTGCTTATTGAAGGGAATCACTTCGAGGCGGTTTCCAATCCCATTGTCTCGTTCTATAGCAAAGACATTGGGTTTTGGGACTTGGAAGGCAACAGATTTGAGGATATTTCATGGTCTAAGCCATCAGGGGGAGACATGGTCGCAGGCCCTGATGGAGAATCGACTACGGAACTCGTTGTTCCTTACGACTACAAACTCGATCCTGTTGAGCTTGTTAAGGCAAAGGTATTGGCTTGTGCTGGTGTCAACAAATGGCACGAGGAAAGCTGCCAATGACTAAGGGAGGAGGCCTACACGAGGCCTCCGTTGGTCGTGACATCTAGAGAATGAAGGCCAAGCTTTGCCCTTGGCCCACGAGGTGAGTGCTGTGGAATCTTAGCTATTGGTCCAATCGTCGCATCAAACCTCCTTCTTGGTTTCTTGTGAGCCATTGGGTTGCCAGGCCGAAAACTTTCGAATGCCGGCAATGCCATCAGGTTTTGGCTGATAACACGCAAGATTCTTGCGTAACTCTTCGAGCCAGTTCATGTCTGCCTTGTGTAGCATAACATCTCCTCCTTTTCGAATAAGTCAAACAAAAATAGAAGCTTATAGAAACCACCATCAATATAATTCCTCCTTAAAACTTTTCAAGGACGAGGGTCTTCTTTTTTCGTTTTTTCATAAATTGAGTGGAACGACCGAAAGGATTAAAGGAATCCGATTATCTATCTTGGTCATTAAAAAGAGTTCATTGGCTTATGAAGTCCAGCGACATCATCAGGAGCATCAATCGCCATGCAGCAGAGCATCAGGAAGATTATTACGGCGAGGTAAATAGCGCCTTCGAAGCCGCTTTCGGTCACTGGAAGCTTCCAACGTGCCTGATCTGTATCATGACCCTCATTTCAGTTTTAATCGTCAATAAAACTGGGCAGACGTTGATGATCTTTGCCCATGTTCCCTCATGTGCGATCCTAGCTTTCTATACCCGGCTTGTAAGATCAGGCATCCCAGCAGTCACCGTTTTCGAAGCAGCGATGACTGCAGGTGTTCTAGAGTTTGTAGGAATTTGTGTCTACTACGGGATCTACAACGCGAATCTCCTTCAGTCCACTTCTATAGGTGGTGTCTTCACCATACTTTGGGCGACTGCATTTGATCACCGTCACTTTACTGCCACCATTCGTTGTATCGGCCTGTCACTGATTTTGGCTTACGTCCCCATCTACTTTGACGGCTCGCTCTTTCAACAGGTGTCTATGTCTGCCCTGACATCCATCTCACTAGGCTTTTTCGTCAATCAGATACTAATCCTTGCCTTTAAAGGAAAATTTTATCTGGTATCGATGTCTGATAGTTCTCGCAACCATGCCTATGAGCAGATGAAAAAGCTGGTCTATCCCCATCAGCTTTACCTCATGCAAAAGAAGGAAAGTCTCGAAGCGACCATGCCTCGGGGGAGTGCTGAAAGTTGCATCATTAGCTTCGACATTCAAGGATCGACCGCCATTGGGCACATCAAGAATCACGAGTTCTTTGAGTCCGTAATTCATGACTGCCATACAATTATGATGGAAAACTACGATCCTGATACGCTTTCTGCAAACGCATATATGATCAAGGAAATGGGAGACGGTTTTTTGTGTGCGGTTGGTTTTCCATTTCACTGCGAAGGTAAAAAAGAGCAGGTGGCTTATGAGCTTGCGCTTCGCTTTGTGGAGGTCGTCAATCGTTGTTCGGTTGAGTTTCTTGATGATCAGGAGGCTTACTGCTCGATTGGAATTGGTATTGGTAGCGTCGTTGGAGATTTTCCAACCTCTGGATTGAAAACCTACGATCTATACGGAGCTGGGATTATTAAAGCAACTCGATATGAGTCCACTAGGAAACCACTGCTAAAGCACCTCAGTGTGTCGAACACTCATGTTATCATTATAGAAACTACGGTATGGGAATGCCTGGAAGAAGAGGTGCAGCAGAATTTAAAGGAGTATGCCCTAGAAAAATTTAAGGTACGTGACCATCAAGATGTTAAGTGCCTTTACTACCAGCTGCTAGACTCTCTGCCTCAAAACCTGAGAATTATATCGTAAGCTGGCAATATCAAGATTCTCATACATGACTGACACTCTCAGCGTTTTTTTGGCACAGAATGATCTAGACTAGCTTTCGAGCCTTCAGAATGACTAAGCGAACCTTTTTTCAAGCCAAGTACATGCTGAAAGTACTGGAGAGAATACTTCATATTCGCTTTCCCCCAAGACTTTGTGAAACTTTCATCAAGCCAATTCCAGTTTTCTAAGCCCTTCTGCTCGTTGTTTAGATAGTTGAAAAAGCCGAAGTGTAGATGAACATATAGTGACAGGGTTCTGTGATACACATAGTATTTGGGGTTTTTGAAATGCTCTGAAAGGCTAGGCTGCAAAAGCTTTTGAATGATTAATGGGTAATAGCTATAGCGAGTGATGAACGCCATATTCCAAACCTGATAGAGGTCATTCCAAGCTAGCTGCCCAGGATAAGAGATTTCTACTCGTTTACGATCTTCCGACCAGCTTGCAACCTCGCTTCCAAAACCTAAAAGGCTTTTTCCAGGCCTAAAAATAGCTAGAATCAACCCAGCAAAAGCATTGTGAGGTTTTCCTTGAACCAAGTCAGTGAAGGATGCTTCATAGATGTTTAAAGGAAGCATAACTCTCAAAAAACTTGGTCTTACTTTTCCGGTTCTATGAAAATTGATGATTCTTTTAATTGGCCCTTCAACGCTCACCAGCTTAATCTTGAAAAACAGCCTTATCCCCTTTGGAAGTGAGTTTACTTTGCTTCGTTCAATCACCCAATGACTGTGAAGGAGACTCAGCAAATCGGGCTTATCAACTAAAACTTGGGTCATATGTTCCAGGATCCAGCTATAGACCAGCGCCTCAAAGAGTACCTGCGGCCCCTCAACTGCTAACTTTCTATCAATAGTTCC
Organism: Pseudobacteriovorax antillogorgiicola; assembly: GCF_900177345.1. Taxonomy (NCBI): domain Bacteria; kingdom Pseudomonadati; phylum Bdellovibrionota; class Oligoflexia; order Oligoflexales; family Pseudobacteriovoracaceae; genus Pseudobacteriovorax; species Pseudobacteriovorax antillogorgiicola. The sequence goes on along the minus strand of NZ_FWZT01000006.1, from coordinate 61,006 downwards.
AAAGTTCTTGCCTTCGATCTCTTTAAGGAAGCCCATGAGGAAAGGATTTTTTCGATTCGCTTTTAAGATCTGTTCTACGTATTTTTTGAGTCTATAAGTATCACTTTCATCACGAAGAAGACAGTGGTCCAGAAACGCCAGATCATCCTTGAACCACTTCCCATCGTTTTTCCTAAGCTTCATCAACTTGAAAGTGGACTCAATCTGCCTTCTAAAATCGCCGATGTCATAGGCTTGAAACATCGTTTGAAGGGTCGAGTTCAACAACTGTAGAGTACTCTGCGACAATTTTTCACTCCCTCAATTACGATCGTAGGCGTTTTAAAATTGGCATAATAGCTTTATAGACCCAAAGATGAAGCCTGTTGGAAAAACTGATCTCAGATCTATGGTTTCGATCTAGGTATTTTGCTAGAGGCTTCCATAAGAAAGGCCAGTAGTGAGCTTTCACCTTTTTACCAGAGAGAACACTTTCCCGAATATTTCCGATCATAGAGTAGTGTTTGATACCTTTGTATCGCTCCATATAAAATTCAATTCCAGTCTTTCGGTAGCCAATTCCTTCGTAGACCTTGGCCATTCTTTCATCTGCGCTACCGAAAGTAATATCTCGGCCTTCTGCCAGACAAGTTCTGGCTACCTCTCTAAACATTCCGTGAAGTAGGTCACTTCCTCTGTAATCTGGTAACGCCGAAAGCCTTGTAAATTCACAAATCTTAGTTCTATCTGGAATGAAATCATCAAGACTACGATTCATGTCCTCTTCGATCTCAAGCTGATCTCCCGGTCCAGGAAATATCAGAAGACATGACGACACAACCTTGCCCTGGTGCTTAGCTATAATGATCCGGTCCCACTTATCATATTTGCATCTCATTGAGTTTGGATCACCTACATCAACTTTGTTAGCCGACTTATAGGCTTGCCATCGCACATTTAGGACCTCTTGATAATCGCCCTCACTCTTTACAGTGGTGTAGTTTACCGCTTCAGCAATTGACTTTGGTATCAACTTTTCTTCCTTCAATGCCTTTAATGTTGCATCAGATGAAAATTGGACAAGATACTGAGCAATTGACCTTTCGAGACGCTTGCTGCTATTTAGGATTTTTACTCCAACATTTAGCTGATCTCGATTATCAATCTGAATCGATCGGGTGTGAATAACCTCAATAATCAAATTAAAATTGGAGACAGTGGGAATGTTGAGGTGAAGCTCTAGCCTCATTCCAGGTTGCAAGGCCTCTTCGTTTCGCAGGCTAGTAAGCAATGTTAACCCACTTTTGGAAACTTCATGAACTCTAAAATATACTTTGTCTTCGACTTTATTGGGTAGCTTGCTAGCACCTGTTGGAAGGAAATTAGCATCACACTCCCAACGACTATGCTTTCTGTTTTGAACTACTACGCCTACTGGACGAGCACGACCCATTTTCACAACCTCCGTCTACAAAAAATACCTTTTGGTCATGGACTTGTCGGAGGGATCACGAGCCTCTATCACTTACAATGTTCCAGGCTAAAATCAAAAAGGATTTTGAGGCAGAATCATCACACCTTTGTGATTTTTGAACATCCGAATAATCTGATGGGACTAAATATACTGAATGGTTTTATGGTAATGCAAGAATCTGAGGATTCTTGCATTAAGTCAGGATTTTAAGCTAGATACCCCAAAACCATCATCAGCGATCATCGCTGTAATGTTTCTGTCACGATTACCCTCCTAAGCAGCCACAGGGCGATCTGGTTCCTCCTCAAAAGGCTTGCGACGCTTGGGGTTAATCAGACGAAAGACACAGGGAACCACAAAAAGCGTAAAAACTGTAGATAAGCTCGTCCCCCCAATAACAGTCAGAGCCATAGGAATTCTGGTTTCATTGCCAGGACCAAAGGCCATCGCTGCTGGCAAGGCCGCAGCTAAGGTGGCCGTGGTTGTCATAAGTATGGGCCGTAGCCGAATGGGACAGGCTTTAACAAGCGCTTCTTCCAGGTCAGCGCCTTCATCTCTAAGTTGATTGGTGAATTCAACCAGAAGAATCGAGTTTTTCATCACAATTCCCATGGTCAAAAGCATACCAATAACGCTGTAAATATTCAGGGTCTGACCACCTAGAAACAGCGCCGCGATCGAGCCGATCAAGCCAAATGGAACCGCAAGATAGACGATAAATGGATCGGTAAACGAATTGAACTGACTGGCAAGTACCATATAGGCAATAATCAATCCGAGACCCATGATGATAGCGATACTGAATAGCTTGTCATCGGGTGTATCCGAAAAGCGGATGTAGTAGTCTTCAGGGAGGATTTTTTCTGCGATGGCTCGCACCTCTTTGATTGCATTTCCTTGGGTAGCCCCTTTCGCCAAAGAACTATCGACACGAATGCCCCGTACGCGATCTTCCCTAAAAATACTTTCGGGGCCGTTGACATTTTTAACGTCGACTACAGATGATAAGGGGATCAATTCCCCCCGGTTGTTGCGCACTAGAAGTGGTTTCAGATCCTCGATTCCCTGGCGATCAGATTCCTTGAGCTGGAGGAAAATATCGAAGCGTCGCGAGCCCTCGGTATACTGGGCGACTGTTGTCCCACCAAGAGTGGCATTGACAATCCTCGAAATTTCAGAGATTTCAACACCGCGTTCAAGTGCCTTTTCTCTATTGGGGACAATTCTCACTTCAGGGAGCTCACGAACATCATTGGAGCGGATACCCACCATCAAGCCCGAGGCTTCCATCTCATCTTGCATCTTAAAATAGAGTTCCTTTTGGGTGGCTGGATTGGGACCATTGATCGTAAACTCAATGGGGCTACCCCGCCTACCACCTAAGGCGCTTCCAAAGCGATCCCTTAGGATGACATTCATACCTTTGATCTCTTGCTCTGCGGATTTGCGAAGCTCGTCACTAACCTCAGAAATGCTCTTTTTTCGATCTTTGCTAGGCTTTAAGATGATAACGCCATTCCCACGGTTGCCTTGGCCACCTTGACCGAAGCCACCAATCGCAACGAAGGTTCGATCGACATCCGGGTGGGCCAAGGCTATTTTCTCGAATTGAGCAACTTTCTCGCTCGTGTATTCCATAGATCGACCATCGGGTGCAAGAAAGATGGTAAAAATCACACTCCGATCTTGGGCAGGTGCAAACTCAGTTGGTAAGGATCGAACGGAAAGAAACGCGCCACTAACAATTGCTATGGAACCGACTAAGACGAGCCATCGAAACCTCAGTGCGGTTTTTAATGTTTTCTCGTAGAGCGCGGTTAAGCTGTCGAGAAATGATTCAAACATACGACCAAGGAGCATCCGCTTGCCGCCAACCCTTAGAAACTGGGAGCATCGCATCGGCGCGAGTGTCAAGGCCTCTAGAGAGGATAAGGCAACAGCCACCGAGATAGTGACAGCAAACTCCCAAAAAAATCGCCCCTCGATACCATCCATGAATGTGATGGGAATAAATATCGCAATCAGAGCCAGGCTTGTGGCTATCACAGCGAAGGTAATTTCCCGGCTACCCTTGAAGGCAGCTTGCACGCGATCGTAGCCCATCTGCATATAGCGGCTAATATTCTCAAGCATGATGATGGCATCGTCAACGACCACCCCAATGGCCAAGGCTAAGCCCAAGAGCGAGAACGTGTTGAGGGTAAATCCCAGAAAATGGATAATTGTGAAGGTGCCAATGATCGATGTGGGGATGGCGAACAAGATATTACTCGTCGCGGACCAAGAGCCTAAAAATATCCAACACACCAGCGATGTAAGAACCGCAGACAGAATCAGGGTATAAACTAGCTCATCCACACTTTCGCGCACGAACTGAGTGCGATCAAAGTTCACCATCATACCAGCTTCAGGCTGAAGCTCTTGATTAATCTCAGCAATTCTCGCCATCACCTTATCAGACAAATCGACAGCGTTGACACCGCTCTGCCTTTGGATCGCCATACCCATCGCGTTCTTGCCATTGATCCGTGATAGACGCCTTAGGTTTTCGATACCTTCGTATACGTCGGCAACGTCTTTGAGGTGAAGGCGCGCGAAGTTTGGTTGGCCGCCGCGGCGAGATATAATCATATTGCGAAACTCATCCACTTGATTGGCTTCGCCCATGATGCGGATTAGAAACTCATCTTCCTTGAATTCAAACTTACCTGCAGGAAGCTCACTATGCTCTCGAAGAATGGAGTCGATGATATCCTGTGCAGTCAGCTGGTATTTGCGCAACTTCTCGGCATCTAAGTCAATCCTTAGGATGGGCTCATGATAGCCAAAAGCTCGAATCTCTGCGACTCCCTCCACGGTGCTCAAGCGATCCCGTACCCGGTCTCTAAAGAGGATCATCAGATCCCGTTGACTCAGAGATTCCGAGAACAGCGAAGCGTAAAGGATGGGCTCATCAGCTGCATTAGACTTGGTAACCACCGGCGACTCTAGGTTGTCTGGCAATCCACGCTGGGCACGACCTAGAACCGTTTGCACCTCCTGCAAGGCAAAGTCGATGTCCCGACTGAGCTCGAATTCAATGTCGATGTTGGCAACTCCCCGTTGAGCCGTGGAGCTAATATTTCGAATTCCTTGAATACTAACGAGATAGCTCTCGACCGTTTCAATGATGTCCTTTTCTACCACAGCTGGTGTGGCTCCCTCATAGGCGTAGCTAATTCTAACCGTCGGATAATCTACGTCCGGATTTTCATTAATACCCATCTGGAAAAACGAAAGCGTTCCGAAAAATATCAGACCAAACATCAAAACCCAGGCAAATACCGGCCTTTTAATACTGATACTCGAAAGTGTCATGGCAAGACTCCTACCTTAGCTTTGAGTTGATGAAACAAGAGCGCTTCGGAATATTGGCGGGTACTCAGGCTTCTCTGTAGAATTAGGTAGTCGTCAAAGACTCGGAGAACGTCAAGGATTGAAACTAAGCCAGCATCATATTCTTTCTGATGGAGGTCGTAGTTCTGCTTTGCAAGCCTCACTGCTTTCTTGAGGTTTTTCACCTCAATCCTAACAGCTCTAATTTGATCTGAGAGCTCTTGGAATTCGTTTTGAACAGCAAGCTTGGCATTTTCTAGCTGATGCTGGAGCTTCTGTGCTTCGATCGATTGGCTTGCCATTTGTGCCGACCGGACACCACCATCATAGAGCAGCCACGTGGCTGAGATTCCTACATCCCAATCGTTATAAGAGGAGCTTTCGGATTTAAGCGGGCTAACTTGTAGACTGGCATCGACCTGAGGCCAGAACCTTGAACGTAAAACATCTTCTTCGAGCCTGGCTTCTTCGAGGGCTTTCTCAAGCGCCGCCACTCGTGGCTGGCTCATGACGCGTTTGCTCCAGGCTTTCGGGATGGCTTCCGCGCGATAGCGGTAATATAGGGATTCGGGCCTGGTACGTTGACCCATCAAACTGGCTAATTGAAGCTGGGCTGCTGCCAATCGCCCTTGATTTTCAGAAAGCTGCGCTTGTACTCGGGCGAGCTGGGCTTGGGCAGCGATCAGGTCCGTGGCCTTACTTCGACCAATTTCTGTGCGAGTTTTAATCACTCGAATCCGTTTTTCTAACGCATCTTGTTGAGACTTGAGATGGTCCACTTCGCTTTCGAAGCTAAGAACAGTAAAGAAAAGCTGAGCTACATTCTGGTAGAGTTCAATCGCAGCCAGCTGGCGCTGTAACTTGGCCGACTCTACGACGCTATCAGCCAAATCGAAGCCGGCAGAAAGTAGGCCGCCTCGATACAGTGGTTGTGTTAAGCCTATAGAGGTTCGGTGCTGGTCTGTGGGCTCACCGTCATCAAAGTCGCCCCCAATTCCCGCATCTGAATTGATGCTAATTTGGGGATAGTATTCAACTCGCAGCAAACTTTTTTCCAAGTCTGCTTGGCGAATGTTTAAGTCAGCATTAAGAATCTCGGCTCGAAACTTGAGAGCAGCCCGGTAAGCTTCTTCAATCTGAAGGCCGTAGGCAGGGATGGGTCCAATTAAAGTTAAGAACAGGACAAAGAGCAGATAAATTCTCTGCAATTTTGAAACGATCACAGCAGCACCTTCGTCAAGTAGCGTGAGAATAGAGCGATTAAAGACCAGAGTTGGCCGAAAATACCTGATCCTACTTTGATTTCTCGAACCTCAGTCATTGCTCAGGGGACGTTCAGCCAGCCCATAGAATATCAGATTTTCATGGTTTCAGCTTTTCGGATCTAGGGCGCGTCTCTACATGGCAGCCGCACTTTTACCCTGAAAAGTCCAAAAAATAACCAGTAAAATCTATACATTTTAAACTGGCCCCTACCTAGCCACCAATTGAGGCATCCTAACGAAAATGCTCTGACTTATGAGTCTTCAAGAAGTTTTTATCTTTTCCTGCAGCTAACCGATATTCAAAGTGAGGAACAAGGGGCATTAAAGGAGGCGATATGAAGAAGAGTTTTCGTGTCATGGTTGTCGAGGATGACGACGATGTCCGTGATTTGATTGCCTTTATTTTAGAAGACGGGGCTCTCAGCGATTACCAATTAGAATTAGTTGTGGATCAAGCAGCTGATGGCTTGGAAGCTCTCAACAAAGCTCAAGAAGAAGACTACGACTTGATCACAGTGGATATGAATATGCCTCGGTTTGATGGACTTCATTTGGTTTCTGCTATTCGCGACCACAACGGCCCAAATCAGGCTACACCCTGCCTTATCATTAGCTCTGATACTCCCTATCATTCGTCACGATACGATGTCGAAACTTGGTCTCAAGTGTTCTGGCTTGAAAAGCCGATTGACCACAAGAAACTTGTGCATAAAGTCATGCTTTCACTGCTGCCCAACTTGAAGGCGAGTTAGTAACTGACTCAGAGCATATATTAGACGGTGCGATAAATAGAGATTTTTAGGAAACTGCGATAGCGTCACCATTTTCTCGGCACAACTCCAAGGAGTGCTCCACGATCTCTTCTGGATCTGACCATTTACTGAGAAAATCATCGAAGTGGGACTCGCTGCCATCCACTCGAATCACTGATTGGCTAGAGCTGATCAGTAGTGCAGGGATATTGGAGAACTCTCTCATACGATGGATGACATCCACACCAGTCGTTTCGTAGAGGTCATAATCAATCAGGCAGACATCGTAATTATTGAGCTTTACCATGGATAAGAAGGTTTCCACGCTGCAAGTTGTCTCTAGTTGCAGATTACCTTTGTCTTCAACGTCCTTTTTAAGAAGTTTGCAGAAGATACTATCGTCGTCTAAGAGGATGGCTTTTTTCATATCTTCCTTTGGTTTCACCTTCATTGGCTCGCTAGTAAGGTTTTTAAGAGCTGTTTTAATGTTATCGAGTTTCATATATATCCTCCATAATTCGTCTTCCACTAAAGACATCGACAGCCAGTAGCCCCGACCGGGAAAATATACGCAAGTAATTATTTATAGCCAAAGTTTTACGGGTTTATTACCACCCTCCAAATCACCGACCTCAGAAGGCTTGGAGGAATTTAGCCTTAGTTGCGTTGCTATCTACTAGACATCAATGGTCTATCGAAATTTATCTTCGGAAGAATCGATAAAATCGGGTTTTGCAAATAATCCAAATGAACTACTTTGTGAAACCTTACCAGACAGCAATCTCTAAAGCTGATTCCCTGAAATGATTGGCCAAGTCACGAAATGTGGTTGCAAGGTAGCTTGTCACTGATAAGCCTTACCCATATGAGGTGGGTATAAGCTCGCGTAATTGGCCATATTATGCCTTCTCTATCAAAGTCTTTGGACAAATGTGCGACTACAGGCTTGCACATAGGAGGAAACAGTTATGGAAACCAATCAAACTATCACAACAATGTATCAAACAGATACGAATCAGAATCGTAGACCAAAGATTATTCTTCTAGACGACGACAAGCTTTATTGCGTGTTGTTTAAAAAACAAGTTCAAGCTCATGCAGACTGCGACTTTGCAACCCGCGCCGACGGCTTTTTTCGCAAGCTTGACCAGCATGACTACGATTTTGCACTGGTGGATTTTAATCTTAGGGAGTCAAACTGCTTAAGTATTACGCAGGAGGCAGCCAAAAAATATAATATTCCTGTTATCGTTATCAGTTCGAGCTTTGCAAATTTGATGGGCTGTAGTTCCTTGGAGCCTTCTATCGATTCCATCCAAGGTTATCTGAGTAAATGGGAACAGCCTGATACGATTTTATTTCAATCTCTTCGACAATTAGAATTTGTGAATCCAGATCCAATTATGTCCTAGACTTTTTTGAGCTTCGTTTTTGTGATGTTTTTATAACCAGTAGCTTCTGACGGAGAGCTTGATGGCTTTCCGCTTTTTTTCTGTCTGTCCGAGCGGCTTAGTTTTTCTGTTTATTTTTTAGGCACAAACTCTCCAAGATCAATATGGCTTGATCACACCCTCTAAAACCCCCGCTAATCAAGGCTTTCGGGTGATCACTAAACCCCTAATATTGGCATAAGTACCCGTAATTATTAGGTTTAATCAGTATTCAAAAATCGACAAAAAACACCTGTTTAATGATCACCTAAATCGATCTTTTTGGCCAAAATATAGTCGGAAACGGTTGTTTCGTGCCATATTTAATTTAGCAACAGCAGCAGTATTGCTGTTTTATTGTTTTATGTATTCAGCAGCAACAATATTGCTACTGTTGCTAAATACAAAAAGGCTATTTTGCGTAATGTGACGAATATATATGCACAAAGGCTGGCAGTTCCTTCCTAGCCTCGAAAGAATTCAAAAATCTGTTATTCTATTATGAATTGTATTGAATCGACGCTCGCTGTAGCAGTAGCCAGATGATGCCTAATTATTAAGCAAAAAAGGACAGGAAGTGGAAAGTCAGTTGAAAAGTGATCGATTGTATCGTGAAGCTTGCACAATTCTAGAAACCTTAGAGCAACATGGCTTCGAAGCCAGATTTGCCGGAGGCTGCGTTCGCGATCGTATTCTGGGTCGCATTCCGAAAGACTATGATCTCGCGTGCACGGCGAAGCCAGATGAGGTCTGCACAATATTTAGACAAAAAAACATGAAAGTCGTTCCCACTGGAATTGATCATGGAACGGTCACCGTGGTCGCTAAGTTTGGCGCATACGAAGTCACAACCCTCCGCAAGGATGTCAGCACTGATGGCAGACATGCTCAGGTCGTTTTCGGAAACTCATTTGAGGAGGACGCTCTACGTCGCGACTTCACGATGAACGCCATGTTCGAAGATCGCCATGGCCAAGTATTTGACTACTTCCAAGGGCAAGAGCATCTTTCAAAAAAAGAACTGCACTTTGTCGGGGATGCGCGCCAACGGATTCGCGAAGACTTCCTCAGGATTCTACGCTTATTTCGCTTCTGGGCTCGCTATAACTGCTCACCAAATAAGCAAACTCTCCAAGCAGTGGAGGAACTCGCCGCAGGACTTGCACAAATCAGCCAGGAACGAATTACCCAAGAACTGATTGGCCTCCTTGAAGCAGGCGATATTGAACAGCCGCTAAGCCAGCTCTTTTCAAGCCAGATCATGGTCATGATTATGCCTGACGCGCAACCCTTAAGCAGAGAAGAAATTGCAGCCAGTGCCAAGGTCAAGATTGAGTTTCGTGCGGTTGTCAGGCTTAGCGTACTCTTGAGGCAAGTTACCGATCCGAGACAGCTGGAAGCACTGTGTCATAAGCTGAAGCTCAGTCGCAAACAGCATCGCATGCTGGAAGCCTGCAACATTTGGGGTCAGGCTGTTGCCCAAGTTCCAGCCACTCAAGCGAACTTTATGGCATTAGCAGATCAGTGCGAGGACATGGTAGAAGACTTCTTTCTGGATGGTTTACTACCGGCATGGAGCTGCCTGTATCCAGAACATCGATCAATCATCAACAAGGCCCGCATTACCGAAGAAACCAAGCGCTACCTTCGCAAAGCGCCACTACCCATCGATACCAAAGACATCATGGTAAAATTTAATATTGTTCCAGGCCCTCGCTTGGGAGCTGTCAAGGACCGGCTGATTGAAAGCTTTCGCAACGAGTCTTGGCATACCCGCGATGAAGGCTTAGCCTGGTTAGAAGAACATATTCAGGACATATCCGAATGATCAATTACGATGAGCTTCGCCAGTTTCTAAAAGAAGACCAGATCCGTCATGATGCTGAAAGTTGCCTTGTTTATGGTGAAGATTGGACCTCAATCCCTGGTCAGGCTGGGATTGTGGTGTTTCCTAAGACTACCGACGAAGTCAGTAGGATACTGAAGCACTGCCATAGCCACAACATTCCAATTGTGCCAAGCGGCGGTCGCACCGGCCTTGCCGGTGGCGCGGTTGCTAGCCAAGGGGAGCTAGTTCTAAGCTTAGAGAAAATGAACCAGATTCTTGACCTCGACCCTGTTTCAAGAACGATCACAGCTCAGGCTGGTGCTGTGCTTGCCAATCTTGAACAAGCTGCTGCGGAGCAAGGGCTTAAATACCCGATCCATCTCGGCTCGGCAGGTAGCTGTCAGCTCGGCGGCAACATTGCCACCAATGCGGGCGGTGTTCGTTTTGTAGCGTATGGAGGTACCCGCCAGCATGTTCTAGGCTTGGAAGTGGTGCTCGCAGATGGACAGATCTTAGATTTAGACTCCAAGCTCCGCAAGGACAATACAGGATTTGATCTTAAGCAATGTTTTATCGGCACCGAAGGCACGTTGGGAGTCATTACAAGGGCGACCATGCAGTTGCTTACAGCTCCCAAACCTAGCCAGGTGGCACTTTTTGCATTCGAGGACGTTAAGCAACTGAACCCTCTCATCACTGCCATATTTCGATCCCGAGAGCGGGCGCTAGGCCTTGAATTTTTCACTCAATCCTGTCTCACCAAAGTTCTTCAGCAGCACCAGAAACAAAGCCCTTTTAACGAAGAGTACCCTTACTACCTGCTCTTCGAATGGGAATCTTCAAACCTTAACGAGACCCCATGGCTCAACAGCTTATTCGATATGAAGCTCGTCGTGGACGGGGTGATCGCTCAATCTCAGAAGCAGCAACAGCAATTTTGGGCTTATCGGGAGCTGATCCCAGAAGCTCTACAAACTTCTGGCACTGTCTATAAAAATGACCTCTCCGTTCCGATTCAAGATCTAAGTAACTTCATCGAACAGATTGAATCCCTTTCCAAGTCACAAAACCAGTTTGATATCTTGTTATTCGGACATATCGGCGATGGCAACCTTCACATCAATTATGTAAGCCCCAAAACTACATCCTTTCCAGAGTTGGTCCAGCTCGCGCTTCCGATAAAGAACAAGATTTTCCAGAGAGTTCGGGAGCTGAAAGGCAGCATCAGTGCTGAGCATGGGATTGGCTTATTAAAGCGCCAAGACCTAAAGATGTTTCAAAGCCCCCTCCACCAGAAACTTAGTCTCGACCTGAAGGCTATGCTTGATCCCACAGGCATTTTAAATCCTGGCAAACTTCTCTAAATTTATTGCTTAATCTGCCCACCGTGCTATTCACTGAATGCACTTTTATGGCTTTGGATAAGTGAAACCCGGTGCGAATCCGGTGCTGTCCCGCAACTGTGAAGCCAAATGTTTGGTGAAGCCAGATCCTTGTCAAAGCAATCTACACCCGAGGAGGTATTTATGAAAGCAGAGCAGAATCTTAGAACCCTGACCATGTATGAGATGGTGTTTCCCTCACAAACAAACCATTATGGCACTTTGTTCGGTGGAGAAGCCTTATCTTTGATGGATAAAGCTGCCTTTATCGTCGCATCCCGCTATGCGCGACGGAACATTGTGACGGTTTCCTCCGATAAGACAGACTTTAAAAATCCAATCAAAAATGGCCAATTGGTCGAAATTGTAGCTCAAGTGCAAGATGTAGGAAACACGTCACTTAAAGTATCCGTAGATCTCATTGGTGAAGATTTAAGGACTGGCGATCGGGTGCTTTGTACTTCTGGTCACTTTTCAATGGTGGCACTGGATGATTTTGGCAAACCAACGGCTATTACCCGGCAGATAGAAGGTTAGCGGACTTTGGCACCCAAGCGCAGAGCTTAGGTGCCTTTACTCTGCCTGCTAATGAGTTTGAACTCGCTCAGCCTGTTTTAAAGGTTGGCCTTTGGCTTGGCTTGATAGAGCCTGCCGAAGTTCTCGTGCGGAACTCACCATGTTTGTCAATGCAGCTTTCACCTCATCCCAGTTCCGTGTTTTAAGACCACAATCAGGGTTCACCCAAACCTGCCGATGATCAAGATACTCAAGAGCCTTGCTGAGCAGCTTGGTCATTTCAGCCTGACTGGGAATCCGGGGACTGTGGATATCATAGACACCAGGACCAATCTGATTGGGGTACTGAAAACTGACGAATGCATCTAGTAGTTCCATCGCAGAACGAGAGGTTTCGATGGAGATCACATCGGCGTCCAGGCTGGCAATTGCGTCCATGATGTCATTGAACTCTGAATAACACATATGCGTATGGATCTGGGTAGTGCTCTTCACCCCTGAAGACGAGAGTCGGAAGCACTGGCTCGCCCAATCAAGGTAATCCTTGTGTTCTGCCTTACGTAGGGGCAGGCCCTCCCGAAAGGCCGGTTCATCGATTTGGATAACCTGAATGTGATTGTTCTCTAAATCTTTAACTTCATCGCGAATCGCTAAAGCGATTTGCTTACAAGTTTCCTTTCGCTCTTGATCGTTTCGAACAAAAGACCACTGCAGAATGGTCACAGGGCCTGTGAGCATGCCTTTTACTGGTTTTACCGTGAGGCCTTGGGCATAACTCGACCACCGAACTGTCATACTATGTGGCCTGGAGACATCACCATAAATGATGGGAGGCTTCACGCAGCGAGATCCGTAGCTTTGAACCCAGCCATTCTTTGTGAAGGCAAAACCATTGAGCTGCTCACCAAAATATTCCACCATATCATTGCGTTCAAACTCACCGTGGACTAAGACATCAATGCCAGCACTTTCTTGCCAACGAATCGCCTGCTTGGTTTCTTCAGCTAAGAATTCTTCATAGCGTTCCCTGCTGAGTTCGCCTTTTTTATAGCGAGCGCGCATCTGACGAATACTAGATGTCTGAGGAAACGAGCCGATGCTTGTTGTAGGTAAAAGCGGCAGAGACAAGGACTCTTCTTGTAAAACAACTCGCTCGCGGAAAGGGATGCGATGATAATCTAATTGTTGAACAGCATTTGCACGTTGCTTAACTTTTAAGTCATGAATCCGTGTCGAAGACTTTCTACTTTCACCGATCCTAGCAAACTCACTCAGAGCCCCCGCATACTGCTCCCTCCCATGATTAGCAATAGCAGCGACCAAAGAAAGCTCAGCAAGCTTCTGCTTGGCGAACGCGAGCCATGATCGGATCTCATGATCCAATTCAGGCTCACTATCTAAGTCCATTGGACAATGGAGCATGGAGCAGCTTGGAGCAACGACGACTTTCTCGGGACCGAATTTCTGCACAGCTTGTTGGACAATTGAAAGTACATCTTCAAGATCAGCCCGCCAAATATTCCTCCCATCGATCAACCCCAAAGACACAACTTTGCCATGAAATGGAGTATCTATAACGCTTTTCCAATCTTCGTAACCACGGATAAGATCAAAATGAAGGCCTGCTACTGGCAAGCTAAATACCTGACATAGGTTTTCTTTCAAAGGCGCGAAGTAGCTAGTCAGCATGATCTTGATCGAGCTATGAGCAGCGAGGTATTGTTGAGCCCGCGTGATGGCATCAATCTCTTCAGGCTCCAGGTCGAGCCCTAAGCAAGGCTCATCTAACTGCACCCATTCAGCACCCGCATCGGCTAGCATATCCAAAACAGATTTGTAGATCGGTAGCAATTTTTCGAGAAGATCTAACGGTGCATGATCATCATAGGCTTTTCCTAACATTAAAAACGAAGCTGGAGAAAGCAATACTGGCCTTGTTTTGATACCAAGGCTCAAGGCTTCCTTAAACTCTTCGACAACCTTCAACGACGAGAGTGAAAATGCTGTCGTTTTCTTAAATTCTGGAACAATATAGTGATAGTTGGTGTCGAACCATTTGGTCATTTCCATTGCAACCACATCAACTCCATCCTTTTGACTGCCACGAGCCATCGCAAAATAGAGTTCTAGCTTGTCGCCTTCAGCGAGGGAATGAAAGCGGTCGGGTATTGCGCCCACCATAGCGACAGTATCCAGAACGTGATCATAGAGAGAAAAATCATTGGAAGGGATCATATCGATGCCAGCTTCTTTTTGCAGCTGCCAATGTCGAGACCGGAGTTCACTTGCTTGGAGTAATAGGTCTTCTCGACTTATTTTACCTTTCCAGTATCTTTCAGTTGCCTTTTTCAATTCTCGATCTAAACCCATTCGGGGAAAGCCTAGGTTCGCTGTTTGAATCATAAGTTACCTCTTCAGAAATTTAATCGGTTCGAATCCTACGCAAACACTAAGCATTTATTTTCATGAGTAAAAGTGATATATAGTCATAGTTTTATGAATTCATTTCATAGGTTTAGAATGATAGAACGCACTCACCTTGAAATTATCCATAGCCTGAACCAGTTGGGTACCTTGACCCGCGTTGCGAGAGCCTTGAAACTTTCACAATCAGCCTTGAGTCACTCCATTGCCAAGCTCGAAGACCAGTTGGAGTGCTCCATTTGGAGAAAAAAGGGTCGCGGCCTTGTCTTAACGGATCAGGGGCAAATGATTCTCGGCATGGCGAAAAAGATCTTACCTATGCTCCAGAAGGCTGAAGCTGAACTTAAACAATCAGGAGATGGACGCATCAAGGGCTATCTACGCATTGGGATGGAGTGCTACCCCTGCTATCAATGGCTATCATCCCTTCTACCTCAGTTTTTGCGAGACTGGCCCACGGTGGACCTGGATATTCGCCAAAAGTTTAAGTTTGGAGCCGTAGGAGCGCTTATTGATCATGATATCGATATGATCATCACACCAGATCCGTATTTCAGAGAAGGCTTGAGTTATGAAGCTGTTTTTCCCTATGAGCTTGTGGCCGTCGTTGGGCACGATCACAGCCTTGATGAGAAGGCGTTTATTGAGCCTGAGGATCTCAGAGATGAAACTCTGATCACATACCCCATCCCGAAGGAGAGGCTCGATATTTTCACCAAATTCCTTTTACCCGCTGATATAAGCCCTGGAAGCTATAAGACCTTCGAGACCACAGAGATGATTGTCCAAATGGTATCTGCCGGGCGAGGTATCGCTGTGCTGCCTGATTGGTTGGTTCGAGAATACCAGAGCAAGGCCATGCTCCGTCCACTCAGAATTGGAAGGGATGGGATATACAAAACAAACCATATTGGCTTTCGCACTGATGATGAGAGCGTGGGATACATCAGAGACTTTATAAACCTTGCGAAACACATTTGGTCAAACTAAGACCTTCTTGAATCAGGTTTATAAAGCCGAGCGACCTAGCTCTGCAAACTAGACAAGCTAACTCTATGCTGCATCCGTCTTTGCCCCATGTGATCGATAATCTCAAATACTATTTGTGGATCTTCATCCCATTGGATGCGAATGCCTCCAAAATTGGGGGAGCCATACGCACTGCCCACCCGCTTACTATTTTTTGGTAGAGGCCAGGATTGATCTAACGAGCTAGCAGTGAAATCAAAACTAGGATAATCAAGTCGGTTGTTCACCCTGGTTAGCTCTGACCAATGTTGATCACCACTCACAAATATCACCCCCGACCGACCAGACCTACGAATTAAGCTGAACAGGCGCTCACGCTCCTTCGGAAACTCATACCATCCCTCATAGCCATGCTCATCTGCAAGAACTTGAATTCCCGAACAGATGATTGTGACGTCAGCAGTGACTTCGAGCGCGTCTGCCAACCAATCCCACTGGAGCTGGCCAAGCATGGTTCCCGTGGGGCTCCATTTAGTAGTCGATCGAAACGTTCGACCATCAAGAAGGATGATATGAACGCTTTGTCCCTCGTCACCCAGTAGGTAGGAGCCATAGATTCCAGGATGGGACCAACGAGGGTCATCGTCCGGAATATTCCAAAAATTCAAAAAGATCTCTCTGGAAGCCTTTTTTTTCGAATACTCCTGTCCCGCATTATTAGCGCCATAATCATGGTCATCCCAAATCGAGAGGTTCAGGCAGTGATCTCGAAGCTTCTGAAACCTAGGATTGTCGGCTAACCTTTGATACTTTCTTTGTAGCAGAGACATATTAGTAGTATCACCGTAGATGTTATCACCGAGCCATAGAAAAAGTTGCGGGTCGTAGGCCCGCACAACATCTAGAATAGCCCCGTCTTGAGAGTTATTGAGACAAGAGCCGAGCCCAATACAAAACTCTTTAGCAGAGTTTCCGAGTAACTGAGAGCCGGGCAAGCTTAAACTCGCAGACGTTATGCCAGCAACTCCTTTTATCAAGGTACGTCGATCCATAGAAGGTTCCTCGCCTATTTAGTAAGTGTTTTATCCAGGCATATCAGGGCAGTATGAAGATTTGATAAGCAAGTGTTGAACATCTGTAGAGCTACAGGAATCCACTACTTTTACAATTTATATGATGATTAATGGAATTTGCATGTTGCAAGGGACACAGAGCTCCATTAGCAAGATTAATGAAGCTCTGTGGTGATTCTTCTGAAGAAATGTGGTGGATATCTAGCTTTCAAGTTCACACGAATACTCAGAGCAGATCTCATGTTTCCTTTTGAAGAGGTTATACAAGATATCACCAAGGCCAAGGTAATACATAGCCCCTAGAATCGGCCAGAATATGGAAAGTGCAGGTATTTTTCGTGCTATCCTGACGATAGCTGGAAAGCCAGAATAATATTCTTGCTTGTAGTCGTCCCACGCAATCATTGCTGTCTTCCTATCGTGTAGAGATCGTTTTCGAAGAGCTTCATTAAACGGTGTATTGGCACTGTCATGAATCAGACGGCCTTTGGTATCTATAAGGCCTAGTATTCTTGAAAACCTAAGACACATTCTACAACTATCATCAAAACCTATGACAAGCTTGTGTTCCGTCTTCCAGCCTTCAAATAAACGCTGTAGAACTTCGTTTGGAATAAACAGAATATAGGATAAGCACATTATCATACCAAATGAAAAAAGCCCCATCCCAAATGCAATACCAAGGTGAAGAATCAATCCACACAAGATCACATATGGCCTTGTCTTGCGAAACCAAATCAAAAATGGAACTGAAACCTGAAAAAGAACAGCAAAATAGGTTCCCGCGACAGCAATATATTCGTAGCTCGTAAGTAAATCTCGATACCAGGGTCGGCTGTAATCATGATTTTGGAAAATATAGTAGAGTGACATTCCTGATTGCCATAGTTGTCCATTAAGCTTCAGCCAGCCGGCACATAGATAAACAAATACAAGTTGAACTCTTGCTAGAAAAAATGCGAAATTTGATAGCCCTACTTTTAGCTGGTGTAAGTGATTTCCTGCAGGATTTTCTTGTTGTTTTCCAGAGGTATTGATGAATAGAAGATAAAAGAGAAACAAGTGAGTTAAATTATTCCCACCATCAAGAAGGGGAAATGAATGTTCACTAATATTGATTGTGAGATACCAAATGACAACTGCTATCAACCTAGGCCAGAAGCCTAGAATTCCTAGAATTAGAAGTGCCAGTTGGCTGTATAGAAAGATGGGGTAATAGTTTTCAACCAGAGGCAGACGCATGATGCGATTCAGCCAGTCAAAGCCGCCGACAAAAGGAACTCTCCAAAAGGCTGAGTCTGGCCCCCAGATCTCGTTCATATAAGGCAATAAAACCGCAGTATGATAAAAAAGCCATGAGTATAGAGCAATTCGAAAGACTTTTTTGGTCAGAGCGTGGGATTCCACTGTCATGGTTCGATCGATGAAATCCATCAATTTTACCCTTGCCTTACCAAAATCTTGGAGAATAGGAATCATGATTCACCTTCAATATCTTGATAAATAATTGGAGATTCTAAAGAAAATACATCTCCAATCGGTTTGTGGAGGTCTCTCTCTGAGTACTTAGGAGGCGCAATTTTGAGAATCTTAAATTGGGCCTCAAACTGCTTAGCATGACGATTTTTATCGTGAGGGTAGCAAAGACTTAGAACCATATCTTCGGCCTTTTTATAGTCAGGAGTAGCTAATATTTGATCAAATGCCTCTTGAAAGCTAATCTCCTCTTTAGCTTCCTTCGATTGTTCGACAACAGATTCAATCAGTCTAAATAGGCTTTGTGGGATATATCTGTAAACATATAATAGCTTGGTTTCTCCAGACATAGGGTTTGTCTGGGCGAGTGTCCTTAGCTTCGCAAAAGGATCTTGCCAATCACTCCAATCTTCAGCCCCTCGACATCTTACCCAAAGGTTTACAGAGCGAATTCCGGGATTTGGAGAAAACAGATGCCAATTCTGAACGAAAAGTGGATTCATGTAAGCATCTACATGGGAGGCTAAAGCTTGTTTTACTAGGTTACTTGGCCCGAGAAACAATGCCGTCATCAGAAGATGATGTATTAGAAGGGTTGCTAGACCCGCAAATAGCAAGCGACGAATTTTCATCTATAGACTCCAAGGAGGGGCCATGCCCTCCACAATCAAAAAGTAGCAGTACCGATTTCTCAGTTAAAATCAAAGTCCTGGTCGGGGATCAATTCAGCTTGAAGAAATCGATCTTCCCGCATAATGCTCCGGCATGTACTTTGGGGGTGTGTTTCTACATGGCCATCCCGAACTCCCATTCCTTTTGCAACTGCAGCTTCTGTAAGAGCACCCAGTCCTGTTGCTAAGACTTCTGTTACAGCGGCGAGAGTTGGTGTCCACGCTACTTTATTGTTAAAGCTAGATTTTTTCTGCTCATCCGTCAGCTCATTCCAAGCCTGAATCGCTTCAGATGTTTGAAGTTCCAAGTGGGAAAACTGCTGTGAATTTAATTTATTTGAATCTGAGATCGTATATGTGGATAAGCCAATCATAACTACTGCACCAATTATCAATGTTCCCTTGATCATTTCAAAATGCTCCATGAAAAAGATGTTTAAATTTCTAACCCCATGTATGACGGCTAGATGCTTGAATGGGTAGGTCTAAAATAGGTTTCCATCCATCTTTTGTTCACCAGGAGAGAGCACTAAGAGTTTTGTCTCGAAACTTTTACAGAAGGGGAAAACTTAGAGTACAAAAACTAAAGGGTTAGGGGCAGCTTCAAAAGATGAATATCATCAACTGTAGTCTGCTAGCGATGAAACAAGCTACAAGGTTAATCCCTCTTATAAATAGCTAATATTATCTACTAAATAGGAAATTTAACGCTCGCCTTCGATTACAACCGATATAAAATTAAGAAGACCTAAACACGAGGAACTATGAGACTCATACTACTAGTCATGATTCTTTTGGGCTGCCAAGAATCAGCTATGGATAGTCAGATCGATCGCGATTCCGACTCGCAAACCGAGCAAGACTCGGCCGACGCTATCCCTGAAAGCATTCTGGTCAATCCGCCAGTGCCAGTCGCAGGTGCGTTCCTCTATTGTCAATCGGTTGCGGAATCTGAAGATAGCGAAACAGTCGCTTGTCGTTTGACTGATGAGTCTGATCGGCTACTAGATCCGATAGATTTTGACATAAAGGCTGCAAGACTGATTTACGAAGATGATGTTATTGTGGACTCCTCCCCATCTCTAGCAGCGCTAGATGGCTGGTCCTTCAGTCTCGTAGGAGAGCATACGGCTTCTAAAGTTGAGATTGATGTAGAGCTGGAAGGTCAAGTTCAAACAATGAGAGCCTTGATCCATCCAAACCCACTTGAACCGTTGAGATTTGACATAAACCTTCTTGGAGAAGACTTTGTGCACTTGGGTGACAACTCAAGTATCGGTGGCGACGACTGTGCCGCTGTCACCGGAGTTGAAGACTCAATTTCCTCAGGCACCTTCTTCAAAGGCAGGGCGGTAGAAACTAGAATCCTTGTAAAACAAGCGGGCTCCCTGATAATTACCTTAGTCGGAGCTTGTGATGTGAATACTGATGGGTTGGATTCAATTCGATTGTTCCAGGTTATCGAAGGCCAAAACTCTCAGATACTCGCTGAAACGATATTTAACTCAGATGGCAGCCACACTCTTTCCTTTGACCTGCAAGAGCCCGGGACCTTCGCTATAAGAGTTTCGTCTGAGGCCATACCAGATAGTGGCCGCCTCGATGAATTCATGTTTAAAAATATCACCTTGGAAAGCAATTATTCGATTATCCTCGATGCCCCACAATTCCTTGCTGAATGAGAATAAGCTTCAGGGGGCACCGGGAGTGCACCGAGCCCAAAAACAAGACGGGTTAACCTTCAGTGCCATGAGTCTATGGAATCGATCATCTTGGCTAGCAAGTTTTTCAATCTTTGTTCCATACTCAGCTACTCTCTCGTCGAGTCTGCATAGATCTTCGTAAAGTTGACTCAACTCACAGACTATGACTGGAGTTGGGCCTCCCCACTCTTGCATACTTACTGAAATATTTTTCATGGTGGATGTCTTTTTTAGAATCGCAATTCATAGAGATTGCCGTACGGACACGATTGATACCATATTGGCTTCCCCAAAAAGCTCCACAAGGCTCACGAGGGCCTAGATCGTCGGTATCGAAGACAAATCAACACGCCACATAGATGTGTTAAAATAAATTAGGTATTTACATGCAATATTTTCCTGATCTGGTTTCATACTGAAGTGGCTATTTAGCCATTCAATTACAAACGGAATCAGGTGGAACCTATGAATCAAGAGCAAATTAGGCACTGGGCCAAAGGCCTTCCAACCGCAGACTATTGGAGCCTCAGAGTCAAGACTAAGGAAGAAGAGCTACTAGAGCTTAGAAACAGTAAGCTTTCTCCCCCACAGTACAAAAGCGATACCGGTTATATGATCACCGTTTTTAGTCAGAGCGGCCAGGGATATGCTGCTAGCTCTGACATGAGCGAAGAAGGGCTCCACGCAGCCTTTAAACAAGCCAAGGAATGGGCTGAGCTTTCAGCAAAGCAAAGTATCTATAAGTTTGATGCGAGCATTTTTCCAGGAAAAAAGGGCAGCTATTCCAGCCCCGGCACTCATTCCATGCACGATTACCCACTAGACAATAAAATCGAACTGCTTCATGCAATCGACAACAACCTAGGACAACACCCTAAGACCATTAACAAGGAAATCGGGTTTTGGTTTACTAAGTCCCACACATTGAACCTATCGTCTAATGGCGATGAAATAGAAAAACGAGTTGAGCAGCTATGCCCAACCATGTCAGTGACAGTATTCGATAAGGGCGAAGTTCAAAACCGGAGTGTCGGTCGCCATTCCTACATTATCCAAGGGGGAGTCGACGAGTTTATGGGTTTCGACCTTGGAGACAAGGCGAGGCAAATCTCTCAGGAGGCTCTAGAACTTTTAAAAGCTCCCATATGCCCGAGCGAGTCCATGGATCTTTTGATCGACACTGATCTCATGGTACTGACCATTCACGAGTCTATAGGTCACCCTCTGGAACTCGATCGAATTCTTGGTGACGAAAGGAATTATGCTGGCACTAGCTTCGTTCGCCCAGAAATGTTTGGCAACTATCGATATGGTTCGGACCTACTCAATATTAGCTTCGATCCTACCATCGAAGGAGAGTCAGCTTCCTATAACTTTGATGATGATGGGACTCCTGCAGAAAAAGTCTATCTTATCAAAGAAGGTATCCTACAGGCTGGTATCGGAGGGCGATTATCTCAACTTAGATCTGGCCTTCCCGGAAGCGCAGCATCCCGTTCCAGTGACTGGAACCGACCAACCCTTGATCGTATGGCCAATATAAACCTTGAACCTGGCCAAAGCTCAATGGAACAGCTGGTGTCTCGCATTGAAAAAGGAATACTCATGCGAACAAACTGCTCCTGGTCCATCGATGATTCCCGAAACAAGTTTCAATTTGGAGCTGAGTATGGGCAACTCATTGAGGATGGGAAATTAACCACTTTAGTTCGTAAACCAAATTACCGTGGAATTTCTGCCCAGTTTTGGAGAAACCTTGCCGCAGTAGGCGACTCGTCGACATTCAAAGTTCACGGCTCACCTTACTGTGGCAAGGCCGAACCCAACCAATCGGTAAACGTTGGGCACGCTTCGCCCCCATGTGTCTTTTCTAATGTCGAAGTTTTTGGAGGTGACTGATGCAAGAATATTTTCAAGAATTAAAAAAATATTTGATTGAAAAACTGAAGCCACAGGAGGAGTTTTCCTGCTATCTATCTGGTGAAGAGAGTGATTTTTGTCGATTCAACCATGGAAAAATCAGGCAACCCGGGATCGTTAAGCAAAACTACCTAACCCTTCGCTTGATCAAAGGCAAAAAACAGTGTGAACAGCAGGTCGGGCTATCAGGACTAAGGAACAATGATCTAGAAATACTTCAAGCAGCCCTCGAAAAGCTTCGTCATAGCCTTATGTTTATCCCTGATGACCCACATTTCAATATCTATACGCAAGCTAAGCAAGATATAAGCACTACCGATGATGCCTTACCAACGCGAGAGCAGTTTCTAGACGACATTTTACCTGTAATCGACAAGCACGATTTTGTAGGCTATCTTGCTAGTGGTCGCAATTGGTATGGCTTAGAAAGTTCTTTCAATCAATCCCTCTGGAGTAGCGCCTCAAGTTTCAATCTAGATTGGTCTATCTACCTAAACACAGACAAAGCTGTAAAGCAAAACTATGCGGGTCTTGCATGGGATAAAAATGCCTTTGAAAGTAAGGTAGACAGCGCAAACGATCAGATTAAAATCTTGGCTAAGGCCCCCAAGACTATTCAACCTGGCTCTTACCGGGCCTATCTAGCGCCTGATGCCCTGGCCGAGATTATTTCCATCGTCGCCTACAGGGGGTTTGGGCAAAGGTTTGTAGAAACCAAGCAAACTTGCCTACACAAGGCCTATAGCGGTCAAGATCGTTTTCATAAGCATGTCCAAATCTTTGAAAACTACGAGAGTTCACTCACGCCACGATTTAACAACTTAGGATTTCCTCGATCTGGAAAAGTAAGCCTGATCAAAGACGGCCTTCCGGACCAACTTTTGGTATCACCAAGTTCCGCTCAAGAATACGGCAGCATCTGTACAGGATCTGATGCCTTTGAATATCCCGTTTCCTTAGAGATGGCTGCCGGAAGCCTCCAACAGAAAGACATTTTAACCAAGTTGCATACCGGGCTTTATATCAGTAACCTATGGTACACAAACTTCTCCGATCTGGTCGCCGGACGACTTACTGGTATGACAAGGTTTGCTTGTTTCTGGGTAGAAAACGGCGAGATAGTTGCGCCGATTAATGTCATGCGGTTTGACGACAGCATATTTAATATCTTTGGTCATCAACTGGAAGCTATCACCGAGGATCGCCAGGTGTTTCTGAGTACCGACACCTACCAGAGTCGGTCCCTTCGTTCGATGCATTTACCGGGATTGCTTGTCGAAGGGATTAACTTTACTCTGTAATTTTTTGACCCATGGGAAAGCACGAAGTGAAGCAAGTTGTTTTTTTCTTCTTGCTTGTCGCCTTGCCTGTAACTCTTGACTTTTTTCTCGAAGACTACGAATTGTCTGGTATAAGTCAGATCATCAACGGGGTATCGATGGTAACGCTAAACATACCATTGACCCCCGGAAACATCGAGATATTTTGATGTTGTTAAAGCTCAATTCTTTAATGAAAGTTGTTGGTCATCCCTTGGTCGATATCGGGCATATTGAACGCAATGCCGCGTTCAGGCATAAATTTCGTGAGGTCTAAGAGGCGTGTGTACTGCCTTCTAAACTATACGGTTAAAAACACACTCTAAACGGTAAGTTTCATCAATATTGCGGCTCTATATTTCAAATCTAGACGCCTCCCCCCTTGAAAAAGCCTAGAAGAGGTATTCATCTATCTGTATCTACTCATCAAATAAGAAACCGCTATACTGACACCTAGATCTTTAATAGGATCGCCTCGGTGTCCACGGATGTGGCACTAAGGAAACTGAACTTGAGCTGGTATATTCTGAACCTGAAATTGATGTTGTAGATTTGCGTCACATTTGAAAAGTAGCGATCTTCCTATAAATCAATCAAATCCCTTTACCTAACGTGGGTTTGCTTCGTTCAGATAAGAAATACTAAAAACAGTCCACTCTCAATAATTGCTCAATCAGTGCCTTCACTATTGTTTCAAACAATAATCAATGGAATTGATTTTAATAGAGGCCAATAACATCTCCCTTATTGGGACTGTTATTTATCTGATGTTGAAGAATTCATATTGAGGTGACCATGAAAAAGACTTTGTTGGTAATGTGTTTCTTACTGCCGACAGCTTGCGGCTTGAAACCAAGATCGAATGATGCTGCAACTGTTAAGATTCAACAACTACAGCAGCTCGATTACGATAAAATCCAGTTTACAGCAGTTAAAGGAGGTGAAACTAATCCTGTGATCAATCGATTGATCAATGGTAAAGCGAACTCTATTTCTGAATCTCTTGCTGTTGGCACTTACACATTCGACTTAATCTATTTGAAGGGTGCAGATGAAATTGCTGCCACAAAATTCTGCAGCGAAGACGATCAGAAAACACGAACTCATAACCTTCAAGCTGGAAGCAATGAAGTTCGCGTTGTTGTTTGTACAACAGCCGGTGAACCAATTTCCGCTGATGTTACCATCGAGCCGGTACTCAAAGATCCAAATGATGAAAACCCATCTGAGCCGGCTCAAGGAGCACAACTTTATAGCTCACAATGCGCAGGCTGTCACGGTGCTGATGGCAATGGTGGAGCTGTTGCCGGGCCGGTGAAAGGTGAACAATGTCGGGTATGTGATACAAAAGACAACTTAATTCAAAAAATTGAAGCTACGATGCCAATTCAAGATCCATCCTCTTGCGATCAAGAGTGTGCAGAATCTATTGCTGACTTTCTTTGGGGGCAATCATGATCAGACCAATATTATTTCTTGGTCTCATCGGGATGGCAGGCTGTAGCCTGTCTCCTGATGAGCCTGAAAACTCAGATCTAGCCCAAGTTACCCTTAATGGGCTACGAGGCATTGACTATGATAGTAGCGGAATTCTCGTCAAGCAGGATTCTCAGACAGTGTTCCAAAGGGACAATATTCCCAAGGAAGAGTCGGAGATAGACGTAACATTACAGCCAGGAAGCTACGCCTTCCAGCTAGACTTCAAAAAGGGCCAGGATTTAATTGCCAGTAGTACCTACTGCTCAGGGGAACAGCAAACCTTCGACCTTATGGCTGGCCAGAACGATATCCGTGTATTCGTCTGTACTGCCGACGGCAAAGGAGTTTTTACTCCTTCCTGCAACTCAGAAGAAGAATCTTTAGGGCGAAGGGTACTGAGGCGTTTGACAGCGAGAGAGATGCAAAAATCAGTTAATGGCATCATGGGCCGAAATTTTCCCATCCAGGATTTATTGCCGACAGAAAGCAAGGATCATGGCTTGGATAACTCAGTCACAAGCCTTGTCGTTACTGACGATCACGCCAAAGCCTATTTAGCAATGGCTAAAACCGTTGCGGAGGAGATGACCAAACAAAACAGTCGTTTTCTGAAATGTCAGGGTGGTGAGGCTTGTATGAATGAATTTCTCACGAACTGGGGGGAACTCATTTGGAGAAAGACTCTCAACTCCGAAGAGCGCAACAGCCTCCTCGAACTTTATCGCCAGCAAACAGTCGCCCAAGGCACCTGGGAAAAAGGTTTTGAAGCTATGGCGGCGGCTATGTTCTTCGCTCCTGAATTTCTCTATCGACCTGAAATCGGTGAAGAGTCGGATGGGATTGCCAAGCTTACGAACTTCGAGCTAGCAAGCGAACTTTCGTTTCTCATCTGGGGACGAGGTCCTGACAGGGAGCTTCTAGGCCTTGCTAAACAAGATAAACTAGACCAAGCGACACTTGTCACCCAAGCAGAACGTCTTTTGAAAAGCCCTGATGCTAAAAGTCAATTGGGTCATTTTGTTGCTACATGGCTAGAATCAGACATGGTTTTAAGCTCCAATAAAGACATGAATCGCTGGCCTAATTACAACTGGGAGATGCGTCGCGACCTCGATTTAGAGACCCGTGATTTCTTCAACCACGTTAGCTTTGAAACCGATGGAGATTTTGAAAGGCTATTTCTTTCACCCTACACAATTGCCACCGATCGCACGAATACCATTTATAAAGGTACCAAAGATGGGGAAAAAATTTATTACCCAGAAGGTGAGCGTCGCGGACTATTAGGGCATGGTTCAGTTTTAGCTGCCCACTCGACATTCGATGAAACAGGCCCGATCCATCGTGGTGTTTTCTTACTTGAAAAGATCCTTTGTGAAGAAATGCCATCTCCACCTGACTCTCTTGATATTCAACCCCCACCGCGCGATCCCAACGCGTCCACTCGGGAACGGTTTGCCGCTCATAGTGACAATCCAGCTTGTGCTGCCTGCCACGTGAAAATCGATGGTGCTGGTTTTGGCTTTGAGAACTTCGACGCCGTCGGCCAATTCCAAACCATAGACAATGGCAAGACAGTTGACAGCACTGGTGTGGTGAAGATCGATGCTGTTGATCATAACTATGACGGCTTATACGAGCTATCTGGCAAACTAGCCTCCAGCTTGCAAGCCAAGCTATGCTTTGCCAAAAAAGTGTATACCCAGAGTTATGGGGTCCATGAGGAAGAGCAAGACAAGTGTGCGGTAGAGACCCTACAGTCTAAGTTTCTTAAGCATGGCAATATTAAAAACGTATGGCTTGATCTCGTGTCGGATAAAGCCTTTAGGCATAGGAGGTAGACAATGATCAGCCGCCGTAAAATCATTAAAAATGTGAGTGCGAGTGCTTTATTATATCCCCTTGCTGGGGTTTTCAACGAAACCCAAGCCTTCGGCCAAGAAGGTCAGCAGAAGAGGGCCCTTTGTCTCTATTATCCTGATGGCTCCATTGCCAATAGTTTCTTTCCCCAGTCTATGGATAAATTTCCCGTGATAACGGCACCTTTACAGCCATTTGCGGCAGATATAAGCTTTATCAAAGGCTTGTCTTATCAGACCAGTGGTTCCCACGAAGGAGGTGCTCGGTTTTGCTTCACCGGAACCAATAATGCTGCCGAGCGATATTCACTAGACACGTTCCTGGGCGATCGTCTGGGTGGCAACCCGGCCGTGAAATGCCTTCGCCTTGGGGTCGCTAGTGGCTTCCAAAATGGGGTGGATAAGGGGATTAGCTACCTGCAATCGAGTGCTGGAGCTGTGATCGAAGATCACCCAAAGAAGGCATTCTATGGAATCTTCACCGGTGGTATGGACCCAGGAGATCAAGATAAGGCTACAAGTGCCGATCGAAGCATCCTTGATTTTTCACTAAGTCAACTAAAAAAGCTAAACACGCGACTAGGGAATATCGAAAAAGAAAAGCTAGATAATCACCTCACCGCTCTGCGAGAGCTTGAACGGCAGATTGATCAACAAGGCAACATTTCCTGCAGCCCCACATTCGATAGCAGGGGGATCGATTTTCCTGATAGGGAAACCAGCTGGCCACCGACGCATCAGATCAATGATCACTTTGGTAAGATTTCAGAGATGATGATTGATATTATGGTGGAAGCTCTTCATTGTGGTGTCACCAACTCGGGATTTTTGCAGTGGTCTCACCCAGTAAGCCCCACCCAGTTTAACTTTGCCGGCGGTCCCGACATCTCACGTGGGCATCACGATATGTCTCATTACGGAGGAGACGAAAACGGGGCCATCGCTGAACAGTTTAAAAAGGCCCAGCGCTGGCATAAGGAACAGATGGCCAAGCTGTTTACCAAGCTGAAAGCTCGCAAGGTGGGCGATAAGAGCCTATTTGACACTATAGCAATTCTCGCAACGACGGAGTTAGGTGACTCAAACCTCCATGACTTCAAGGATATCCCTTGCTTCATCGCAGGGGGAGCTGGCGGTG
The DNA here is from genome assembly GCF_900177345.1 of Pseudobacteriovorax antillogorgiicola. Classification (NCBI taxonomy): domain Bacteria; kingdom Pseudomonadati; phylum Bdellovibrionota; class Oligoflexia; order Oligoflexales; family Pseudobacteriovoracaceae; genus Pseudobacteriovorax; species Pseudobacteriovorax antillogorgiicola. Next base: position 32,974 of record NZ_FWZT01000006.1, on the reverse strand, counting down.
CCCTTCGTCAAGGCCAGTTGCTCCAAAAGCAAACGTCTTACAACCAGCTTCTGACAACCATGGTCCAAGCTATGGGCATCAACCAGGATCATTTTGGTGATCCACAATTGGGTCGAGGTGCTATCGAGGAGCTATTGGCTTAAAGGCTTGGATCAAAAGTGACCATGACGCACTCAATCGTTTACGCGTCGTGGTCACCTACCTACTCATAAGAGCTAAACAAATTGTGGGAACGTTTCGCTAAATGGGATACTGTCAAAGCACTGGATGTTGCCAAAGATAGGAACTCCCGTGTGTAAGATTGTAACGATACTTATGACGTTCATGTCGGGCTATGGTCTGCTTGGTCAAGAGCAGATCAAAACTATCGAGCTGAGCGCGCCTCTTAAGCCTCCTTATTACTTTAAGGGGCCGAACGGTGTCACAGGACTGATTGTCGACTTCACCCGCTGTCTGTTTGATGACTCTGGCTACCAAGCTCAAATTTCAATTTCTCCTGTAAGCCGCATCCTTGAAGATGTTCGGTCGAAGCCCGGATCCTGTTCCATCGGATGGTTCCAAACTCCAGAGAGGTCGCAGTTTGCAAAATTCTCTGAACCCATCTGGCATGAAAATCAATACTCCGTTATCGTTCACAGTAAAAAGAAGAATTCAATCCAGTCAAAGCACGAAAGCTTTGAGAGCCTACTTCGCGATCCACATTTTCGAATGATATTTCCGAAAGGTGTTTCTTATGGACCAGCCATCGATCGATGGATGACCCACCTAAAGAGTAAAGAAGTCGTCACAGGAAACTTCCGCCAAGTGATTGCCATGCTTAGCCTCGGTAGGGCGGATTACGCCCTAGTCAATCCCCCGGAGTGGGAGTTCTATCACAAGCAAGTCATGCAAGGGCGCCCCACAAAAACATTGGATTTCCTCTCTTTTCCAGATCTGAAACAAGCTACAAGCCGCCACATCATGTGTCACTCAGAAAGTTCGCAGCAAACTATTGCGACGATTAATACCTTGATCGACGCGCGAGCAGAAATCTGCAACACCATGGCTCGAAAGAATCAGGAAAGGCACTTTTGACGGCCTCCCGCCACTAAATCGCTTGCGCGTTTCTAGTGGGGGATTCCTGTAGCACTTCAGCCACAGCGATTCCCGCCCGAATCGGGAGCTGTTCAGCACAGGGCAACCAGCTCCTTAGACATACAGGCTTCACAGGCGTTGCCCTGATGTAATTTAACGACAAAAGGATCTGCTTTGAACAAACTTCTGATCGCCGTAACCGTAGCCTCCTTAATCTTTATCTGTAATTACTACCTTCTGGGTTACATTCAAATCTTAGCCCGCAAGAAAAACTACATCCGCGCAGGCTATTGGCTTCGCCTTTCGTTTATACCACCCACCGTAGCTATGATATTAGCAACCACAGCTCACTTTAGCTTTAGTGAGCTATTGAAGTCCTGGTTCAACTGGGTTGCATTTTATCGAGTCCTTGTGATCGCAGCTTGCGTCTGGTTTGCTTGGTCTTTCTTTCAGATTATTTTTCAGTCTATCTACCTAAGACTAGACGTAACAAAATAAGACAATCTAAAAAGTCGCAAGATTCACACCCAGATGCTGTTCGTGGAACGTATCATTGATATAGGGATCGGTTTTCTAGGATTTATTGCGGTGTTATTCACCTTCGACGAGTGGTACGAAATTGGACGTAGCTTGTTAACATCGGCCGGAATCTTATCAGTGATCATCGGTTTGGCAGCACAAAAGTACCTTGGAAAACCTAATCTCTGGATTCCAAATTGCGTTTACCCAGCCCATTCGTATCGACGATGCTGTGGTAGTCGAGAACGAATGGGGCTGGATTGAGGAGATCACACTCACCTACGTCGTTGTCAGAATATGGGATCTGAGGCGCCTGGTTTTGCCTATATCCTACTTCACTGATAAACCTTTTCAAAACTGGACGAGAAAGAATGCCGAGGTCATTGGAACGGTTAACCTAAAGGTGGACTTCAGTATCGATGTGGATGCAATTCGCCAGGAACTAGATCGTCTTTTGGAAAGCACAGATCTATGGAATAGAAACGTTAACGTTGTTCAAGTTACAGAAGCTGATGAGCGATCAGCCACGATTCGCATATTGGTTAGCTCGCAGAACTCACCTCGATGCTGGGATCTTCGTTGCCTGGTGCGAGAGCATATGATTCGCTTCATCAGCACTCAGCCGGAATATCAATCGCACCAGATATGGCGCGACCGGCAACCCCTTAGTCTTTAACTTGATTCAACTCGGCGAGAATCAAGTCTTCAGACTCAATCCAAAGCTTTACGTCAGCAGGCAAGGGATGGTTATCATAAGGTACCTGGCAAACATCATTGAGAACCTTGGGATCAACAAAACCATTCTTATAGAATGCTACCCTCAGATAGCCTTTGGCATGAATCCCCTTGTTAGACACGATTCGCTGCTCAAAATAGATAAAGCGATGGTCGTGGCCAAGGATCTTAGATTTGATGGTTACTTTCTGAAAAGGCTTGATTTCACGGCGATAGGTCACTTTCGCCCCAAGGACCAAAGGAGCGATTTTCTTACGCCGACAGTAGCTAAATAGCCCTGACCGGAGGCTGATATCAAACCTTGCAAGTTCCATATAGACGAAATAACGAGCCGTATTTACATGGATGTTACTATCACAGTCTGTGGGCCAGCTGTGAAGGGAAAGCTCGAACTCTTGATTAAAGCTCTCGATTTTTGAGCGATCCGAACGAAAGGCAACAAGTAAATGACGAAGAAAGTAGCTAATCACGACAGTAAGACCTCTAATTTGTTAGGATGGAGCCTCAATTAAACAATCGTTCAATTTGAATAAGGGCCCCATTATCACCCTTCCCTATCGGTAATTACTATCATTTTATTTAAACAAATGTCCGATTTTTTAATAAAACTATTCAATTTTGAGTACTGAAACTCTATCTAACTATATTAACTGATATTTATAGAGGCCAAGTAAAATATTAATACTACAAATTAGTAAACTAGACTGGCAGCAACTCACAAACCTCTCGATAGGAAAGTAAGCGGGGTAATTTGATTCGATGACTCGCCGATACGTATAATAGAAGTTTGAAGTGCTTAGGGAGATTAGAGATGAAGAAAATTCTAATCGCAGATGATAGCGAAGAAATGATCGATTACTACAAAGAATGCTTTGCAGGAATCGATGCTGAGTTTCAGTTGAAGACATTCAAGGACCCTACCCAGGCCTTGGAGTGCTTTAAAAAGGAAGTATTTTCACTTATTATTACAGATATTATGATGCCGGGCATGAACGGCTTTGAACTCCTGAAAAAGATCCGGGAGCTGGATAGTTTTACGACGGTGTTGGTTGTTACAGGATACCTTAATGCTATTGATGATGCTATCATTCTCGACCCTCATACCTTTGTTTCCGAAAAACCAGTAGCCATGGCTGAACTAAGAAGCCTTATCTCGTCTCTTATCACCATCGATAAGATATCCAATCGCCGTCGCGTTCTGATCGTTGATGATTCACGAGCTGCTTTATTCGTTCTTTCTAATGCACTTAAAAAACATGGTTTTGATGTCATAGAAGCCAATTGTCCATCAGATGCTCTGGAAAAGGCGCAACGTTTTTCAGAGATAAATTTGATTATTACTGACTACGAGATGCCCGAAATGAATGGTGTAGAACTTGCCGAGAGTTTCCTTTTTGAAAGGGGTAATCCTCCTGTTATCGTCCTTTCAGCTAAATTGAACGTGAAGGTTAAAGACCCGAAGAAGGCTAATATTAAAGCCTGGGTACCAAAGCCCTACAAGATAGAAGTGATTCTAGATACCATCGCTAAGGTAGCTTAGGCGACTCAAACGAAACTTTCTAGTTTTACGACTAGCTAGCTTTTTTATCTAGCTTAGACTTCTTTCGTTGATTCAAATCGGCGAAAGTTTTCCGCCAAGAGAAGAAATCCGATTCGACTTTTTCGACCGCCTCTCGGATAAGAGCGGTCTTCGGTGGTTTAACAAAGATATTTCTACAGCCTAAACGAAAGCAATTTAGCGCCAAAATAAAACCATCATCCCCCGTAAGTACAAAGGTTTGTACCCCAAGGTTGAGAGCATTGATCTGACGGACCACATCGTCACCCTTCATCTCTTCCATATGAACATCTGTAAACACCGCATAGTACCGGCCGGTGCAAATCGCTTCTAAAGCAATATTTGGATTGGTAAAATAGTCCACTTCGGTCTCATCGCTTGCGCAGCTCTTAACCAGAGCTTGAACAAATTGGGCTTGAATTTCCACATCATCGATCACAGCGATACGCAGCTGTCCTGAAATTACTTCGAGCATACGAACCTCCCTCATACTATGCCTTTATCGGCAGTAAGAATGAAGGGCTTCGCTAAACTATTTAAATCTTTCGTTTATATCATAATTGTTGAAAATATTTGCCAGAAAATTGATCGATTTGACAACACCTGTCTACAGCCTGGCCCAAGCTCTTGGTGATCAGAAACGGAATCCTAGTAACTTATGACTTGGCCTAAAGGCTGCAATGCTTCTGGCAACGACAAGGACCAAGTTGTTGATGTTGCTCAAGCTGTACTTACCCGATCTGATTTTGGAGTTGTTATGAAGTTATTGTACGTTGCTGCCCTATTGTCCGTTGTTTCCTGTGCTGGTGATAAAGATAAGAGAAGTGGCGCGGAAGCTCCCCAGGAAAATCCAGAATCCACAGATGTTCCTGTGACAAGCGATGTTGTCCAAGAACAAACTCCCGTTGAAAATACTGAAAGCAACGATGACTTTATAGAAGACGAGCAAGGTCCCTCGAAGGGGGATGATGGCGAAGATAAGGGCTCCTGTATAGAACACGTTATCAATTTCGATTATGATCCCAACGGCAATGCCCTAGCTGTTGGTGAACGTATTGAATCGCAGTACCAAGCTTGGGGTGTGCACTTCGAATATGATGTCTATAACCAAAGCAAAGACTGGGGCATCACGTTTGATTCAGCAAACCCAACCGGTGGTGACGATGACCTAGGGATCGACGTTGGCAAATCTGGAAAAGATGATTTCAACGGCAATATATTAATTCTTGCTGAAGACCCAGAGCTTCACGGTAGTGGTTTGGTGAAAGATCCAGATGACAATCGTGACGGTGGAAAATTTATAATCAAGTTCGACCAAGCTGTCGAAGTCAAGCGTTTCACGTTGATCGATAATGACAACAATAAGAACGAAGACCAAGGTAAGGCTATTCTATACTCATCTAGCTATATTAAAGGTGACGAGGATAGCGAAACTAAAATCAAACTTCCTCACACAGGCAACAAGGATATTGCCATTGTTGATGACTTCGCTGGAATGCGTGGCGAAAAACTTATCATCAAGTTTCCTGGCTCTGGAGCGATCGATGATCTTGTGATCTGTAAGTAAAATAGGATCTTTAAAATAGTTTCGTTCTCCTAGTTTTTGCTGGGGGAGCTTTTTTTATGACTATGTCTACGTTGCGTTGTAATCAACCGTGTCATGATAAACGATTCGAAATGATATCTATTGATTTGAAATTATGCGAACCTAAGCAATAATCTCCTTATATTTCCCATCTAAAATTAATAGTTGAGTTTGGCCAACTCAAATAATATAAGGCTTCTCGTTAATAGGAACCTTATAGCTTATTAAAGAAGGAGAGTTGATGATGAAACTTTTTAATTGCGCTTTAGTCATGGGGCTGGGTATTGCTGGTATCGGTAGCTACGCGAATGCTGACACTTGTTCCAGGTATGAAGGAACAACGGGAACCTACGTAGATTTCAACGATGCGGCTTTCAACAGTGCGTATCGCAGTCTATGGGTCAACGTGCAAGCTGACGAGCCAACTGCACTAGCTGGCGATGCCTCCCTTCTAAACGATATCAAGGCTTTTGTTGCCGATGAAGATCGTTTTGGAGACCTTAAGCTTGTTTTAGCTAAGGCGGACAAATCAGCTGATGGCGTATTAAACCACTTCAGCGGTAAAGTTGCTGACAGCATTCTAGATTGTTCAGTGGCGTATAAGCTGACTTACGCTATTCAGGCAGATCTGAACCTTAGATTTGCTGCTGATGGCTATTACCCAAGTCTGAGCCTGGAAGGCTCTGATGCTCTTGAGTCCTTTTTCAATTCCAACGATCGCGAGCAAGCAATTCAGGCTAAACTTGAAAATGCCCTAAATAATGGCTCTTTAAGAGCCATGGTATCGAACGCAGGTGGCGATTACGGGCTCTACTATTGGGCACAGACGAACCTCCTATTGGTCGACAACGCTGGTCATGTCGTAGTAATAAGCTATGAGACTGGTGATTAATTTCATGTCTAAGAGCTAGCCAGAAGCTAGCTCTTATTCAAGCAGCAGAGTTATAACCCTTAAGATCATTAGGGTTCAGCAACGATTCTATTCTATCGAGAATATTTGATCACGTATCTGAAGCTGCTCTTCAATAAAGCAAACTCCCGAATTTAAATGGGATTCGACTTTTTTCAAAAAGATAACGATACAGCATCTTACCTTGCAGCAACTGCTGCCACATCTTGACGTCGGAGCCTTTCTCCTATTGTATTCTCCTAATCGGGCTGATAGATTTTTCTAGTCTTGTTTAAGGGGGTTACAATGGAGTGGTGGATCAGTTTCTTATTTTGTTTCACAGCCATGGAATGGGTTGCTTGGTTTCTTCATAAGTATGTGATGCACGGATTTCTATGGAGCCTACACGAAGATCATCATGTACCACCGAAGGATCGAAAGATTCAAAAAAACGATTCGTTCGCCCTGTTTTTTGCCGTTCCGAGTTTCTTTGCGATCTTATTTGGAACCATTTATCAAATTGATTATCTTCAGGGTGCCGGCTACGGCGTGACCGCCTATGGCCTCGTCTATTTTATTATTCACGAAGTCGTGATTCATCGGCGCTGGAAATTTTTTAACATGTCTGGACCGTATATCGAAGCGATTCGATTAGCCCACCACCATCACCATCAGGTCCAAGGCAAATATGGCTCATTTAATTTTGGCATGCTTTTACCTCCATTCGTTTATTTCAGGTTGCCTCCAGATGAGCTAAAGCGAATGCAGCGGGACCGCATCCATTAGGCATGGGTACATTAATTTTCGGAAAAAATCCGTTACTTTACGTTGGTCTAGCTCTAAACACCATGTATGATACAATTGCATGAAGCAGCAGTATTATTCACAGCAGGAGTTATTCATGAAAATTAAAGTCTTCACAGTTAGCCCTTATGACAGTATTAGCCATGCCCATAACTTGATGAAGCAAAATAATTTTCGACACCTTCTTGTGACAGATGGTGGTAAGCTTCTAGGCGTCATATCGGATCGAGACATCATGCAGGTCGCCGATGTCGATGAGCACGGGGTACTCCATACGCCCCACAAAACCATTGATGATATCATGACAGCAAATCCTGTGACCATATCCACCAAAACGACTGTTGCTGAGATGTGCAAACTGATGATCGATAAGCATATCGACTGCCTACCAGTTGTCGAAGGCGACAAGATCAAGGGCTTAGTTACCTCCTATGACCTGTTGAGACTCTTGTCAAAAATTGAGGATAAACACTTCCAAAGCTTTCCATTCGGCTTCGAGATGCCGGACGACGACGACTAAACCACAGCAACACGTAAAAAAAGAGGAAACCTGAAAACAGGCTTCCCCTTCAAAAGCTTTTACTTATCCACTATCAGTCTTCTGTGTCCTCGCTGGAAGAGGACCGAAGAAGATCGATTATGTTCCGATTTTTTCGAATATAGGGAGAATCGACAGCATGACGTTCGTAGGGCTTGTCATTTTCTTTGGTCATATACGTCTGGAAACGAGAGGTTGAAAGCTTAACAGCTTGTGTTTTCAGAAGGTTATGATTTAGATTTTCCACAAATTCTCCTTTGCATGCCTTAATGGCTCGCTACTTATATCCCATAACGGCGCACATGGGAAGTATAAAATTAGGATATCAATCATTACTGAGCCTTATGGTGGCATATCAGTAAATTTTCAACGACGTACAAGAAATCTTTCCAATCTTTCATATTTTCACCTAAGTCTTTTTTCAAGTTTGCCCCTCAATGAATCGAAACCGTCCATGGAACGGAAACGATTCAAACTAGAGGATTTTTCTAATGACACGACTGATAGCCCTTTTCTTGGCCACCTGCTTTCTTACCCTGTCTTGCGGTGAGGAGGAGGAAGAGGAAGCCACAGGCTCAATTAAGATTTCGATGACGACTACTGGCACGCCCAGCAGTAGCTCTCTTAACTTGCTCAGTACAGCTGCTGACTTTCGGAACTCATCTATAGCCTCTGGTGCTCCCGATAGCATGACGATCTATATCCAAAAGATCGCTCTTCAGCAAGGAAGCACCGGATCTCCTTATACAGTTTTTTATGACGAAGCAGGCAAGGGTATTAAAGTTAGTTCTGGTAAGGTTGATATCAGTCAGCTGTTCACAGTTTATGAGTGTATTGGTAACGATGGTATCCCTGTAGAAGGTTTAGAGTGTCCCTGTGGTCTGGATGACGATGATGCTCCGGTCGAATATAACGAGGATGGGACCTGCCCAGGAGAGGGTACCGATGCCGTAGGTATCGCGCCAGCATCGGAGGGAACCTACGATTACATAGCGATCGACTACTACCAGCGAGCGAAAGTCACAGGATGTGTAACAGGAAACTTCTCTTCAACGAGCGACTCGGGAGGGGCCGATACCCAGGGGGAAAGAACTTACTGCACCCAGGAATCCCTTCATACCTTTCAAAGTACTCAAGGGGCAGCATCCGCGAGCGAGTTTGAGAACGTAACGGCACAGGAAATGAACCTACAAGTCTCTCTTGGTAGTGATTTAACTCAAGACGAAACCGAAACCATCTCCTATAAGTACCCACTCTCCGAATCAATCACGGTGTCTGCAGATAGTTCGCCAACAATGACGATGGTGATCGACACGAATCGTATGCTTCGCTTTTACAATCAGAATGTTACCCAATCGATTAACCCTGGTGTCCCCAGCGATCGCTCGTTCTTTTTCAACACCGTATTTGACTATTCGGTGTTTGCCTTCGTTGGATCTCCAGGAGATATTCGAGGCTTTCAATGGTGGACCGATGCTTGCTCAGGAACCGTCACTGCTGATCGACTCTGCGCAGACTCGGGCAATGTGCAAACGGTCGCTGGTTGGTTAACCGTCGTCAAAGACTCTTCTGGAACACCTCTGGTAGCTGGTTTTATGCCGGATGATGATAACTCTTGGACGATAATAAAAGGTAGCAACAAGTCGGCAGATGGGCTGGATGCAGACGCGTTTACAGCAGATGGAGCCAACTATAATATTGGCTTCAGCTTAGGCACTGACGGTGCAGGAACCATCTATGGAGCAAATCTAGATGCGGATCTCAATTCAACCCAGGAGATTACATTTGAAGGGCTGCAGTCATCCTATGGAAAGCTCTACTTGAATCGCCAGCTGTAGAGACTAGCAAAGGGAAAAAAAACGCTGGTGCGTGATAGCACCAGCGTTTTTTCATATTAACGCCGCACTGAAACAGGCAGATTTAAATAAGTTTTACCTTCATCTTGCTCAGGTATCTGGCCCGCATCAATGTTTACCTGGACACTCGGTAACAAGAGGCGAGGAGCCTTCAGAGTTTTATCTCGTTCCGTTCGCATAGTCACAAACTCATTTTCAGGAGTACTCGCTTTCAATTGAATGTTGTTAGCCTTCTCCTCACCAACTGTCGTCTTGAAAGCTAGATCTCGACCACCTGGTTGATAGTCATGACCGACATAGATTTCGATCTTATCGTCCAGAGTGTAGATCTTGTTATGTACTGAGTTATACAGATCTTTTGCAGATCCAGCTGGAAAATCACAGCGGCCAGTACCATAGTCTGGCATAAATAAAGCGTCGCCTGTGAATAGCGCCTTTTCTTCGAAAAGGTAGCTAGCACATGCTGGGGTGTGACCAGGAGTAAAGATAACTCGGAATTTCAGAGTACCCACTTCCACCAACTCATCGTCCTTGAGTAGGCGATCGAATTGCGATCCATCCACGGGAAAATCTACTGGCTTAGAGAAGATCGGCTTGAATGTTTTTTGCACCAGCTTGATATTTTCCCCGATAGCAACTACTGCCTGCGGATAGAACTCCTTAAGGTAGTGTGACGACGATAGATGGTCCGCATGAGCATGAGTCTCAAGCACCATCTTCACCTGCAAACTTTGTTTGTCGATGAACTTTCTCAAGATCTCCGTAGACTCAAAACTGACTACCCCTGAGGCTGGATCGAAGTCGAGGACTGGATCGATGATCACGGCATCCTTTGAATGTTCATCATAGACGACGTAAGTAAGAGTATAAGTTGCTTCATCATAGAATTCTTGAATTTTCATTTTTCAAACCTCCCAAGAATTGGTTTTGCAATGTAGTGAAACAAGGCCATTCCCACAAGCATAGAAACCACAAAAAGCAGAACAGAACTTCCCATAGATGGAATTGCGACAAGCGCTGGGCCCGGACAAAAGCCACCCAACCCCCAACCGACACCGAATATTATGGAACCAACGATTAGCCTAGAATCGATATCCTTCTTAGTTGGAACATAAAACTCACTGTCCAAAACCGGGCTGTCGCGACGCATGATGAGGCGATAACTGATTGTGTGAACAATAATCGCGCCCACCATGACCAGCATCAACGCGGGCTTCCAGTCACCGAAGATATCGAGAAAGCCGATAATGTTTTCTGGAAGTGTCATTCCAGAAACTCCTAAACCTAAGGCAAACAACACAGCAGATACAAAACCAACGAGCAGCTTCATGATCGTCCTCCTTTAGTTGGCAAGTGCCACAGTTACGATGCCAGCACCCATAAAACAGAGCGTTGCAATCAGTGAGCGAATCGAAAAGCGACTCATACCGCAAACCCCGTGGCCGCTCGTGCAACCACTGCCCAGTTGGGTTCCGAAGCCAACTAGGATACCAGCCAACCCTACCTTGGCCATCGTAGGGATTTGACTCGACTCGTTAGGCATTCTTTCTGGTAGAATAAAGCTGACCAGTACTCCCCCAGCGATCAAGCCCAGAATCACAACTGACTTCCATACGAAGTCATGCTTCTGGGGCGCAACCCAGGCCGCTAGGATGCCAGAAACTCCAAAAACACGTCCCTTAAATAGAAGAAACAGAGAGGCGGATAAGCCAATTAAGCCGCCTCCGAGTAGTGCCATTAGATATTCATTCATGCTCTTAACTCCTTCCAAATTCTCATCCACATTGCGAGTTATTTCACGTTTCGTTCCACCGAGTAGCGAAAATAAAACCTATTTTAATTCAATTACTTACAAAAGTGTCAGCCAATTTTATCCGAGCGAATGTTAATATCTGATATAATATTATTAATCTATTATGAAACATAATTGCTGTCTTAAAAATCCATTCCCAGTATTTTCAGCAGGTTAAGAGATGGCACTGATCTTGGAATATATCAGGCAGACGAAAGGAGGTGCCCATGGAAATCTTAGCTTATCTATCGTTATTACTAGTCGGAATGACTCTCTCTATCATTGGTGGTGGCGGTTCCATTTTAACAGTCCCCATATTTGTGTACTTATTTGGGCTCGCGGCAGACGTATCCACCAGCTACTCTCTATTTATTGTAGGACTATCAGCTGCTGTAGGAGCATTTCAATATTACAAGGAAGGGCTCATTAACTTCCGTGTGGGAGCAACATTTGCGGCCCCAGCATTTTTAGGAGTTTTTCTCGTCAGGCGGTTTGTAGTACCTGCGATTCCTGATTCCGTCGATCTCGCTATTATTGAATTGACCAAGGACCAACTGATACTCAGTGTCTTCGCGATTATTATGCTACTCGCCTCGGTATCCATGCTTCGAGGTCGAAAAGATCCAGGAATCCAACAAGGCGACAGTAAGCCTCCCCTCAACTACCCTCTCATTGTTGCTGAAGGACTTCTCGTCGGTGGGGTCACAGGCTTCGTTGGCGCAGGTGGTGGATTCTTAATCATCCCAGCCCTTGTGATCCTAGCCAAGCTACCCATGAAAGAGGCCGTAGCCACATCATTGATGATCATCACGATCAAATCACTGCTTGGATTCACTGGTGACCTAGGACAAATTCCTATTGATTGGACTTTTTTGCTGAGCAGTTCAGCTATCTCAGTGCTCGGTATCATCGTGGGCGGCCGTATTGCCAAACTTATTCCAGGAGAAAAGCTAAAAAAAGGTTTTGGAGTATTTGTGCTTATCATGGGTACTTTTATGATCTTACAACAACTTGCAAGTTAGGAGTTCCAAATGCCAATGAAAGAATGTGAAGTAAGCTACTTCCAAGAGCTCCAAGAAAAATCCGGAGTATTGATTCTTATCGACGTTCGTGAGTCCGATGAATTTGGTGAAGTATCGGCACCCTGTGCAAAGAACTATCCTCTCAGCACCTTGGATGTGCAAAAGGTACTCAGTGACTTAGGCCTCAACTCTGAATCCGACCAATCTCTTTACTTCATTTGCAGATCTGGTCGCAGATCGGCAAGTGCAGCCCAAAAGTTCATCGACGCAGGCTTTGAAAATACCTATAACCTATTAGGCGGTATGATGAAATGGCAAGAACTAGGACTCCCCACAAGGAGCACACCCCATGAGCAGATCTCTTGAGATCGTCAACTTCCATGGTATCATCACAGCATCAGCTAAAATGAAATCACTGTTCGAGACCCTCAAACGGGTCTCGCGTACAGATTCGTCGGTGCTTTTAAGAGGGGACTCTGGTACTGGTAAAGAATTGTTTGCCCAAGCCATCCACAACCTCAGCCGCCGCCGCGCAAAACCTTATAGGGCTTTGAATTGCGCGACCCTTTCAGAGCAACTGATGAGTTCAGAGCTTTTCGGTCATGTAAAAGGAGCCTTTACTGGGGCTACCCACCAGCATGACGGACTATTTCATGTGGTTAACGAGGGCTCAATTTTCCTAGATGAAATTGCAGAAATTCCCTTAAATCTCCAGGCGAAGTTGTTGCGAGTTTTTCAAGAGCGGGCCTTCAATCGAGTTGGTTCCACCAAAGTCGAGCATGTAAACGTCAGATTCATCTCTGCAACTCATACCTCCCTTCGTAATATGGTAGCCGACGGCACCTTTCGCGAGGATTTAATGTACCGCCTTCGTGTGATTCCCTTGTTTCTGCCAAAGCTTAGCGATCGCAATGAAGACATTCAGGTTTTGACCGAAAAATTCATCGAAGAGTTCAATCAGCTTGGCTATCGCACCATCGAGCAGGTTTCGAAAGATGCCTGGGACGCAATGATGAGCTACCCTTGGCCTGGCAATATTCGAGAACTTCGCAACAACATCGAACATGCATTCGCCATCGGACTTGGAGACACATTGCATCTTGAAGACCTAACCCCGGAGTTGCAGGGCAAGCAGCCCCCAGAAGAGACCGCTCTGGAGAATATTGAGAAGGAATTGCTTGTAAAAGCTCTCAGAGATAATCATGGTAATAAGGGCAAGGCGGCCGAACAATTGGGAATGAGTCGGCCTACCTTCTGGCGGAAGTGTAAGCTTCATAACGTTTATTAGAGTTAAAGTTCTTCCAGTATTTGCAATAAATATGATTTGGGATGATCTTTAGTCAAGTACTACTGAAAGTTCAATAGAAGGAAGGAAGACATTCACTAAATGTCGATAGATAGAAAAAGACTTATCATCAATGTCGACGATTTTGGCCCATCAGAGGAGGTTTCACTTAGAGCAATCGAGGCCTATCAAGCCAAAACTATTTCTAGCGTATCAGCCATAATAAACATTGATTGGAACCCTAAAATCACAGATTTTGCTCTAGATATAGGCATACCAATGGGAATTCACCTTAACTATACCTCTGGTAAGTCCACTCTCCTGCGTAACAGCAGTCTTGTTGATGATGATCATTTTTTTCTTAACAAGAATTTAACTAGCACATCCCACATCGCTGTTAGGGATCTTTACGAGGAGTTTGAAAACCAAATCCTTAGAATTAAAGATTTGGGGATTAACTTGACACATATTGATAATCACAAAGAGCAGATATATTTCTGCGACCGTCTTTTTGATGTGGTTTTTAGGCTGGCGTCTGAATATTCCCTTCCATTAAGAAACCCCTTCAGAGGACTGACAGCTGATGGAATGGCGGAGAATTGCCATCGATACAAAATCCCAGAAGATCTGATTTTACAGAATCGCAAAAAGGTTCGTAAAATAAGCGACATTTACCAAGTAAAATCTCCGCACAGATTTATAAACGACATCTGGGACAACTCGATTTACCCCAGCTACTTGAAACGACAGCTAGATGAAGCACCAGATCTTACGGAGTTATGCGTGCATATTGAAGGAGAGCTAGGAAAAAGCAAATTGGATTTTATCGCTTCTCAAGAGTTTAAGTCGCACCTTGATATCAATGGCTGGGTCGTTGTTGGGTATGATTGTCTTAGCTGAACTTTTCCAATTTTTAGCAGTCTGAATGATGGCTGTAACTCTTGGCTAGCAAAGGGTACCGGAATTTCCCTTCCACTACACCCCGCTCAGTTAACCGAGAAACCTAATTCTGCCCCCAAGTAAGAATCACCAAAACCTGTCATTCCAGTAATTGAGAAATTCAACAGATTCGAAAATCCACCTCTCACTCCCATATCATTCGATGGGTAGATTTTTCATTCCCACCGCAGACCTGGCAAACAAAGGTTTTGTCAGGATTAATTTTCATTATCATTAAATCGTCAAGAAATCAGGACCACAAGCGATACTCAGAACTAACACGGATGAACGAACTCATAGGACATAGACGCATGAGATTGAAACAACAGTCACTCGCCATACTAGCTGCAGCTGCGCTTATTCAGGGTTGCGGCAGCAGTGGTGGGGGCGATGATAGCAGCAGTTCTGACGACGAAACAGCCATCGATACCAACGACTTCACCCCGACAGCACTGGCGGTATCCCTGCCGACAACACTAACATCCTCAGAAGGCAGTAGCTTACGCCTTACCCAGGATAGCGAGCCCGGAACGAGTCAATCTCAAGGTTATTGGGAGCTAACTGACAAAGTTCAGCGGATTCAGTTGCAATTAGCCGAGCTGACTCTAAATAATGCGATTCTCGACAACGTCTATAGCAGCTCCTGTGGGGGAACCCTCGATTCTGGTTCTTGCACCACAACAGATGCTTGTGCGACGATTACTAAGCAAATTATTAATAATATCAAGGCAACCCTCGGAGAGGAACATTTTGCCACTGAAGGTGATGGCCTATCACATTTCGAAGGCTGGGTTGGCAGTGAGCATTGCTTCAGTTCAGTAACCCTTACGGCCCTCACAAGCAATGACGAAGGCTACAATTTTCAGGCAGAAATGGTATTGGACGATAATAACTCCATCACTCAGTACTGGAATGAGACCAAGGATAAGGTGAAGGTGGTTCATGCTTTCCGTGATGATTTTAGTATGGAAGGCGAAGCCTTTAGCCTCCAAGAGTCGTCAAGTTCGTACTATTCGGGGACATCAACCTTTGTTTTTGATTCCAATGCTGGCACCTTCAAAGCCCGAAACACCTTTTCCTACAGTTACGACAACACTGTTGAGCAGGGCGAAGAAGCCTTTACCATCCAAAGCTTAGACGACAAGCTGGATTTGAACGGAGTTGTTCTAAAAGGTACCATCAGTTCTGAATTTAACGGTAATAAATGGAGCCTAGGTATCGAAGGCAATGTTGATAACAACGGCGGATTTGTTCGAACACAATCAGGCTGGTCTACCTATGAAGTTTCAGCGATGACTTTATCTGCGGCATGTACTGAAGGCATCGACTATGGCCTCTATCCGTCTGGCACGACCGCAACTGAGCTTACTGGTGACAATATTTTCTTCGAGCAGATCGGCTCGTTCTGGTGCTATCCTGCAGCATCCAGCCTCACGGGTGACTCCGTGTATATCTTCAATCAACTTCCCAGTGATCCCACAGGTTTGGTGATCATGGAGATGGCCTGGCCTGAATACACTGAAACTTCGGGCGAAGCAGAGGCTGAGGCCTTTTACCCGACAGTCACGGCATCTGCACTCACCATGGCTAGCCTGACAGCAGCTCCGAGCACCCAATATCACTGTTACGAAGAGCAATTTTCAGCTGCGGGATCAATCGAAGCCTGGCGCGCTGCCGATGGCAAATGCGATTCTGGCAATCTAAACTGGATCAGTGGTGATGGTAGCTTCGGCGATGAGTACTTCTATGATGACAGTGTCGCAGGTGAGTTTCAGGAAATATCTGTCACAATTTCTGGGGTGACGGAGTCTGAAATTCAAGCCTTGTCTGGATTCTCTGATTTTCTTCCATACATGTACATCGCTGTATCTGGCTCGAACCTTTCGACATTGGAACAGTATTCCGACAGCTTTTACAAGCAGGTGATCGGTGGCGCATGGGCAACCTCTCCTGATGCCACGGCAGACACCTCAGGCATCAGCAACTATCAGGTCGATTTCTGGGGGTCTACCGATCAACTAAGCAATGCTGAACTTTTTGTCGAGTCTTTTAATTCGACGACAGGTGAAATGAGTGTTGTTCAAGTATCTGGCGCGAGTTTTACAGCCAGCGAATAGTCGTTACCTGAAAGACATAAATGCTCTTCAACGGAAGACTGTTTCCTTGAGGGGCTTTATGCTTGTTGCGTTTTGGATAAACGAGTTAGAGTTGTTCCAGCTGAAGCTGCACACAGGTGGCTTCTTTCTCTAACAAGCTAATCCGCTCAGAAAGCACCTGCAAAAGCTCTTGGTTTTTATCGAATTCAGCACAAAGACTCTCTGAATTTTCGGGTATGCTCAATGGAATCTGATGATGACCCGATTTTGTTTCGAGTAGCTCTAGAGCTTCAAAGCTGCCATCGGTCTTTTTTAAGTACAGCAAAACAAAGCCATCTTCCTTTGTATAGAAACTGACCTCACGGTTAGTTTCAGACCAAGTCATGGTCAGTCGGTGAGAAGATTCTGAACCTTCATAACCCTTCCAGATAGTCTCTGGCTGAGAGGAAAACATATAGCTTGTGATGAAGGGCAAGCCAAGACAAAGACCAGCGGCCAGTAGAAGCCACCGGTTGATATCAAATCTTTTTTCCTCGGGTTTCTGCGAATGCAGAGTATTTTCTAGAATTCGCTTTTTTCTCTCATCGTCGATCTTCGGACTTCGCTCCGAAGCGTACAGCGCTTCCATCGTATCGAGAAACACCTCGTCATCCAAAACATCGGTGGCAGGATCCTTTGTTGTCATAGGGATAACCTTTCCTCAAGTTCTTTACGGATAGCTCTTTGAAACCTCCGACGAAATCTGGAAATTTGGCTTCGCACGCTACCCTCAGGTTTGTTCAGTCTTCTTGCAATCTCACTAGTCGAGATCCCCTCACCATAAAATAGCCCAAATTCCTGACCACCTTTCTTCGACGAGTATTCAAGAACGAGATCAGAGATAATAGGAATTTCGGGGCGAATGGATGTTGCAGCACCGAACCTAGTTTCCGGAACGGAGTCCAAGGGGTCGGACTTTCGCTCCAATTTTTGACTAGCGGAGCGAAAGTGGTCGATAATTAAATTTCTCAAAGTTGTTACAAGAAACCCTCGAACCCTACTTGGATCGATCTCTTTTTTATAACTTAAAAGAAGAGTAAACGCTTCTTGAACGAACTCGTCGCTCACTTCGTCGGAAAGGCGGTGTTTTTTGGCTATGAAAACTAAAAAATCCACATTTTCAGCATAGTATTTTTGGAAATCCGAATGATCCATGGATTAAGTTTACCTGACTTGCTTGGGCAAGGTGTCGTATAAGCCAACATGGATTTGGCATCTAAATCCAGCCCAGTTAGAACAAAACAGAGCTCTTATAAAGTGCTCTACAGCTCTGTTAGCAAGACCAGCAGAAAAGTCAATACTTATCCATTCCCTTACAGCCGAACATATACTCATGCCATATTAGTATTGTCACGAGTCAGGACCCTAGTAGGAACTTGCAGTAACTTGAAACCCGCTAAAACTGTTCAGTGATCAGAATACTGAGGTCCAACTCGCCCTGCTGAACGTAGCTAATCAAATTGAGTTCTAATTCTTTACAATCACCACCTAAGTTGACAAGCTCGTTGATTACAAAACGGGATTTCTGCAGTACATCTTGCTTATGTAAGTTTGGCTGTGAGGTATGATCCCAGTCTCGCCCCACTCTCTCTCCAGAGCACTTTACCTCTAAGTTTCCGCCAAATCTTAAGTGATATAAGGGCTCAGATTGACAAAAGTTGCGACCATCAATCCAGATACAAGTTAAATCTAGCACCTCGCCATAACCTTCCAGAGTCCCGGCAATATCGAAGAACATATCCTGACCATAGTCCCCAGAAACGGGGATCTTAGCTTTGTAGGTTGTTCTCAGAATATTACCCCAGTAGAACGTCGATTTTTCGAAATCCGCCTCGGTCAGAGTATGCTTCACCCCGCTTACATAGATAGGCTCTTGAGCCAAACTAAGATTGGCAAACCAGAAAGGAGCTGATAGCAATAAATATCTCAATCTTCGGATCATATTAACCTCCTTGAATTGTAGCTTCACTAAGGAATACGATGAAAAGGCGGGATCGCTGCAAAAATCTTCTATCTTTTTTTGCGGGCTCTAAAAACTTTGCCCAATATAGAATTCAAATCCACCCCTGCGAGCTATGAACGGACCGTCACCTAAGTAATTCCTGACTATGTCAAGCTTCAAGCCTGCTCCGATGTTAAAGCCATAAAGAGGCAGTAAGATCTCTGTTTGAGCGTTCATCCCAAGGCCCCAGCTTATTTCTTGGTCGCTGATTTCAAATTTGGAATTATTGATGGCAGCATGTTCCAGAATAGGACCTGCTTCAAGGACGGCAGTGCCAACGGCTTTTGATTGAGTAAGAGATCCTAGCGAAAATTTACGATGGCTTCCCACCAAGACCTGCCCCCGAAAGGTGGATCTTTTCTGACTATAGTTCACAGACCCTGAATCATCTGCATAAGACTCCATAAGCGAGTCCCGAGCTTGGTCATAGCCGAACTTGAATCCCAGGTTCCAGGCACCCAAGACATGTTTTCTGCGGAGCTTGCCATAGACCCCAACGCTGTCACCGTAGCCAGGATCTACTGAAGACAGCCAGCGACTAAACTCTGTTCCGACCTGGAACTGCCATGAATAGTATTTTTGAAATAGCATGATGGCCGGATATTCTTTGTCCGGTGAGAAGTCGAAGTACTTATCAACTTCAGTTTTGCCCGTCTCAGTATTGATAACGCGAATGTGCGACCTACCTGGAGCTAACTTCGCTCCCTGGCTCAGCGCGCCCTTATCCACCCCGTTTACGAACAGCTTGAATTTACGATGACCCTTCCAAAAAGAATATATGGAAGCAAAAAGGCTTTTAGATGGCTTATGTCCTGTTACAAAAATTGGTTCGCTGCCCTCAATTCGGATTCGAAATGTTGGCGTTTGCTGGCCTTTTGTGAATTCATAAGTTTGCTTACGTGCGTAGTTATGCGCCTCAGCAAGGCTAACAGCACCATCGCCATTTAAATCTTGGCGAAAGCCTTCGATCAAGAAGTGAGTATAAACCCCGTTTTTCAAAACTGATGACTCCTGCGCGGGTTGGCTAGGTCCCGATGCAGTCAGAATGTATTCGCCCTCCACTGACTCATCATCGATCCCAGAAAAGTAATCTGATTTCAAAGTTGCCAGCTTCTTTAACATCGGCATGGTTAGCCTCGATTTGCCAACACCAGAGTAACAGAAATCAAGGATCAAAACCTTCTTTCGTGACTTCAAGCTTCTAAACCGATTGACAATCTCATCATAGCCGAGAGCTGTTTCCTGAAGGTTATTGGGGTCCGTATCGCTAGTCACTAGAAAGCGTTTGACTTTACCTGCATCATCCAAACCAACTGTTCCATGGGTGGATAGATAGATCATGACAATATCGGTCGATAGGCGGTTCTGCTCATCTAGTCGTTGAAAGGCTCTCAAAACTTCGTTGCGATTTACTTTCGCAGCATGGTCACCGCTAAGCTGCTCAATACGATCAAATTTTGGGCTGGCAGTATTCTCAAAGAAGCTAGAAATATCTCCGGCATCCTTTTTTGAATATCTTAAAGGATGAAACAGATCGCTTTCGAATGAACTGATTCCAACACTCAGCAGAAGGCGCTTGCTCTGGCTCTCAGCTCTGACTTGAATCGAAAAAAATAGAGAGAGGAGAAGATAGGGCATCCATGTCTTCAAATGCAGTAGATTGTTCATAACCCCTCCCTACTTTACTTATCCCATAACAGAATTTCAAAACTGAAGCTTCTCTAGCAGAAAATGGATGACTTGGCACTAATTTCCGCAAGCCCAGCCTGTAGTTCCAGTTTGTGCTTCCAACATATTGCTGATATGTTTCTGACAAAAGTCGCCATGATAGAAGTTCGATTTACGATCCTTCACACTTAAAAGCAAGCGACAGGTTTCATTCCATTATCCTGATTGCCCTGCCGCAATGTCCGGCAATGAGGAGTGTCTCATCCATGACTCAGCGGGCAAGGTATCCAGGGAGTTACGGCAAGGAAAATGTATGCTAAGAGAGCAAATAATCTTATGGTTTCTGGTTTTACTCAGTCTTGGGTGCCAGGGTGAACTCGATAGGCCAAGTCAAAAAGATATAAATCGCCACCTCTGTGGGCAAGATGCGTTCACCGAGCAGAGCTACCTGCGTGTGCTATTTGCTGACACTAGGCTGGGTGAAGGAGGTTGGATCAAAGCTTCGATTCTCGAAGATAACGAGGCCCATGATATTACCCTGACGAAAGATTTCTGTATTAGCCGAAACACACTTTCAAGCTTCAACAAAAGAAGTCAATTGATTGTCCGAGGTGAACGGGATGGTATCAAGCAAGGCTTTGTAAAAGCTCTTTATGAGCTTGAAACAAGGCACGAAATCATTCTTGAAGATTTTCAAGAAGCTAACTATCAACTATCCTGCCCAACTAACAAAATGAGTCCGTCACGAATAGAACTACCGCTAGTTGGAACAACAACTGAAAAATTACGAGACGGTATTTTCTATCGTCTTGAGGTAAAAGGTGCCGATGGCCTGCACGAGTCTCATAGTGGTCGATTGTGGCAGAATTCTTTACAGCTCGCAAATCCCAGCTTGTGGGGCGATGGTGAATACCAGTTTCACTTTCAGGTTTTTGACTACCTGAGATCGAATGAGGTCGTCGCCGAGATTAGTTGTAACTATACCCTGGACCAAACTCCTCCAATATTAAGCCTACAAGGATCAGTACCAAATAAGATACATGATACAACCCATGTCATCTGGGATTCCTCTGGTCTTTATCTTCAAGGCAGCGACGACACTCAGTCTGTGGAAGTCTGCTTTCAGCAGCTCGACGCTCCTCCGACTCCTGAGGATCATTCGGCCTTTATGGAATCTCTAAACGATTGCCCTAGTGTCGTAAGAACGGACCTACTGTCCCCCGTGATGTTTGACGAAGGCTTCTATCTAGTCAGTTACCGAGGCAAAGATGAACTTGGGAATCAGTCAGCCTGGGCTAGCTGGAAAGAGCTTTCCGTAAGCAATCAGTCCACCGTCGAAGCTATTAAGAGAGCGAGCCAAGACCATGGGCTCTTTGACTTAAGCGTTCCTTCCAACGGACTCACAGCATCGATCAATGCGCTAAGGCTTGGTAAGGCATATTTAGAGCTAAAAAATGATTATGATCGGGACGAGCTATTTTTTAAGGCCCTCAAAGCTACTCTAGAAGTCAACGACATGGCCATCCAGTTGATCGACTCCATTGAAGAAGGTGGTAGTGCTGCCCTAGCCATCGCTCCGGACCGTCAGCTTTTATTTAGAATGACAGAGAACACCCTTAATGTGCTACACGTCGTCACCAATGAGCGGCAAGAAATCCCACTACCCGAAGAGCTTCGCAATGTGTATTTAAAAGTATCCCAAAACAGCCGAAAACTGGTCATCGGGGGGATAAATATGTATGCGATCTACGATCTTGATCAAATCGATAGTCCTCCCCTACTGTACGAGAGCAAAGATTTTTTTCAAGGCTTCGAAATTTCACCTTCAGGTCGCTACTTGCTCCTGAGAAGCTACATGAAAGGCTTTAAATTGCTCGACCTTGAATTAGGGAATGTCATTGAGGTCCCCTCATCTGATGGTTTTACCTACAATACAGGGAGTTTTTTGGATGATGAAACTTTTGCTGTGAGTAGGCCAACACATCAAGCCAACATCGAAGTATGGAAGCTTTCTCCAACCCCCGTTCGACTAGCAGTCCATGGGATCGAAGATACACCTTATTCATTGGCCTGGCGGGATCGCAGGCTTTTTGTCGGTGGTAGCAGCGGGGTCATCTACCAGTTTGATGGCTTTGTAGAGAGTTCGGAAAAGAAACTCTTTTCATTTGTGGCAGATAGTGCCGATAAATTGGAATTCATCAACGATTTTCTCGTGGCTCATACGCTTACCAACGATATCATCTTGATCGATGAAGATGGAAAATCTCAAAAGATCGACCGTGCCGGCGCCTATGACTACGATGGATTTGCCGTAGACTCATCGGGGATTCTTTATACTATTGGCGAGCTGTCAATTAATGTTTGGGATCTAAGCTATAGAGAGTCCCAAACTCTCCCCCTTCAAGGGCAGGTTAAGGAGTACTTTGAAGAAAGTGGGATCATCATAACCTACGATAAGAATCTGGACTTGTTTTTTGCCTATCGACTGCACGACTATTCCAGAATATCGCTGGGTAGGGAATTCGTTTTTGGTGACTATGACTCATCGTGCTTTGTTAGCGTCAATAAAGAGTTTCAAAAGTTCTATTTCACCTTCCGCTCTGGAAGACTTGAGCGACTCGCGGCCCCAGATCCTCAAGGCTGCGTTTATCGAGAGTACGTTCAGCAGAAATTCTTGCGTTATACTGATAATGAAACCACAGAGATCTGGATGTTTGACGAATCGAATGCACCTGTTCAGCTTATATCGGTAAGCGGGTACTACACGAATATCTTTGGCACTCTACCCGTTCTTGTCGTCGAAGACTGGGAAACCTTGAGCTACAACTACTATCGGCTCAGTCACCCCTTACTTTGTCAGAACAAACTACCATGTAACGAAGTACCTGAAGAAGAAACTAAGCTCCTATTTAGCTCTGAGTCCGAGATCTTAGCAGATCCCTCAGGACTCTTTGGATTTACTGGATCTATCGGCCCTCATCTATCCGATGTTAGTGGTAAGGTGGTATTTTCATCTCCAATTAAATCGTGGGATTTTTCAATTCATGATGTTTTAGAACAGAGAAAGACTCTATTCTTTAGCTCTAGAGCAAGCCTCTTTCTCTGGCCTTGGGAAGAAGAATCTCTGATTATACGTTTGTCTGGAGATTCATCGGCAGTCGTCGATAGACTTGCCAATAGCTTTTTACTGGATGGTTCCACGGGAGCTAAGCTGATTAAACTTGATGTGGAATCGCAAGTTCGTGAGATTTGTCAGCGCCTCGAACGCTATTTACTGAGAAACTTTGAATCTTTTGAGCCTGAGGCCTCGTTCTGTTCACAATACTGGTAGGGCGCAAAGCGCCCTCAATCAGAAGCGCTCTGAAATTGTAACATCGAGATCAATCTTACTGATAGTCGTTCCCGATCTTCCCGAAATTTTGACTGTTAAGCTTTCGCAATCTCCCCCTGTATTGAGTTCGTTGTCAACAATAAGATTGATACTGCGGTGCCTATCTATAACAGAATCAAAAATATAGCGCCCCTGTGAGATCCAACGCTCCATGGTTTCTTTAATCTCACGAACCTCCTGGCTTGAAAGCAGGGAGTTTTTATCGTCGGATTCGTTACCAATAGGAATCCCGCTACATTTGACATCGATGTTGACTATAAACTTAAATTGGTTTCTAGGATTCACGGTCATCCGATGACAGTCAGGTGGATAGCCGCTACCAATCAAGACCATACCGCCAGGCTGCGGATAGTATTTATGGCATTCAAAACCGTCGTTATAGAAACCATTGCCTTCCACAGCAGCCTCAATATCGAATATGAGTTGATTCTCACCACTATCACCTGAAACTGGAATCGTAAGTTCATACTCACGACCCCAACGATTTACAAAATCTCGCTCATCAAAGCTATATTTGATACCTGCAATAAATATCGGATCTTTTCTAGCCTGCAGCGAGGCTGTGGATTCAAAGCGAGGGTCTTCCTCATTCCATGTTTTTTCTAGCTCTAGATCATTGCGTTCCGACAAGATCTTAGCTTCAACACTAGATGTCATAATTATCGTTGGTAAAAGTAGATAAGCAAATCGATATGCACGGTTCATTGTCTGATCTCCATTTTTATGCAGTAGAAAATTATTTAATACGATCTAAAGTCATCTCTAAACTTCCAATTTCGTTTTCTGCTATTTGTGAGGCATGGTCCTTTAGCCAATCAATCTGCCTGGCAAGAAAGTCTTTAAGCTCCGTCATAGCTGAATCGGCCTCCATTACTTTGCTTTGAATTAGATCTCGGGTCTCACGAATAGCTGCTGTGCGTAGGCTTACTTGACTCGAAGCTCCACAGTCTTGATTCAATACCTCCTTAGCACCGCCTAAATCGATTAAAGTTTGTGCAATTTGCATGGAAGTCAGTTCATCTGCTGAAAATTGCAGAAACTCAAGGAGCAAGCTAGCCTGATCAAGTACCTGTAGAGCCTCCGCGTAACTTTGGTCTGGAGTAGCCATAGCAAAAACCATCCCAAGAGTTCGATCCAGCTTTAGCAAGGATTCAGCCAAGAGTTGAAAGTATTTGGGTTCGGGTAGGCTTACTAAGCGATCGACCACTAGCTGGCAGGCTGGCTTGAAAGCTTGAAACCCTTGAGTTCCTTTTAGACCTGCGATTCTAAGGCCAGCCTGCCCATACTGATGCAAGAACGTGAGTCGGGTTGTAGCCCCATGGCTTGCCGCGAGGTGCCCTTCTCCAACGACCTCTTGGCCATCGTTTAGCGTATAATTTGCTGAAAACGGTCTCAAGGATTCACACGAAAAACTTAATTTAGCAATGGACTGAAAAGGGGCAGCCCGAAGATCTTCGGGAATTTGATCCATAAAGCTTGGCATCAGGCTTCTTGGCTCGAAATGACAAGGAGGGCGATACCTTTCAGGATTTGAGCTAGCCTTGATACAAGACTGACTAGCATCGAAAATGACATTACCATAGCTTTGGCTAGCGGTTAAAAGGGATATGCCGATCAGCAGAGATCGAATCATGGGACACCTCCTTCAGTTATAAATTGTGATTCTAAGATGTCTATTGCTCCTGTCAGGCGATCCAACTTTGCAACAACACGAATGTCATGTGATAGCTGCATCAATACATATAGGTCTTCGTGTCCTTTTAGAAACTCCCTCAGGTAGGGGTCAAAGCTCTTTATAATGGGTTGAAAACAACTGTTAGGGCCTAGGATGTCTTTCAACAAACAAGGGCTCACCGGCACCTCCGGTAAAGGTCTCCATAGCTGTCTCGGGCTCAAATGCGAGGCATCGAGAATGGCTGCAATCTGGTCCTCACTCAAATCTTCACTAAGAGCCAAGGGCTCTGTCAGAAAGGGAGCAGCTCGCTCGTAGCATTCGTTTCGAGGCTTAATAACCTGAATCGAACTATTCGTAAAGTTTTCAGAGTTGGAGACTTGAAGGGTGATTTCCTGGCAGTTCCCTGTAGAGATTGGCCTAGGGCTCACGCTCACACTACTTGGAACTCCTTCAACACTTAGGTTGACCGGGCTTTCAATGTGCCAGAACAGGCGGAATGAATTTTGATTGATCCCTGGACTTCCCCAATTGATCCCGTGATCATATCTTACACCACCTTTATAATGGCTTCCATAGGCTAAACCGTCACTTCCAAAGCAGAAGCTATTCTCTAAACATTCTTCTTGTCGCCCTTGGGTTTTTTGATCCCTCCAGCTTTGAAGCAACTTTGGAGTGCCAATTGAGATGTGGGAGCGTTCAAGTTCATAACTTTCGGGAGTCAAGCAGTAATCTGTCAGATTACTTTCGCCAAGGTCGTCTACTATACCAGCTTCCCAGGTGCTTCGATCGATTTCAAAGATTCCAAAACCTATTATTTGCTGTCCTTCTGACGGTAAAAAGCGGTAGCTGTCATCTATGATAAAATCGTTGTCTTTTAGGAGCTGAGCAAAGGCAATGTTTTCTAAAACTATGCCCTCTGATATGGTTCGCTTCACTTCAGAATCCAGATGATCCAGCAAGGTCTGGCACCGCGAAGTACTTGGCAGGTCACCGTCGGGAATCGAACCTAGCTCCTTTACTTGTAGGATCGTTACGAGCTCATGATCAGAGTCACAATCAGTTTCAGAATCACTAGAGCAATTTTCTTCATCGATCGGCTTACATGCTTCTTCAGTGGATGACGAGCATAGCTCAGTGGAGCCATTTCCACCAACTTTAGCACTATTGGCTTCCATAGCGCGACAGGACTGAAGAGGCATCAAACTAAGCGATGCAACGAATAAGCTTCTTTGAAAGTTAGCCACGATCATACCTTTCTTTGATAGTGTGAACTTCGTCTGCTATTTGCTGACTGATTTCTCTCGCTTCCCTTCCGAGTCGCTTTGCAGCAATCATCAACTCTTCTCTCAACTCATCAGCTCGCTCCTTTTTCACAGGAGACGGATCACCTTGACTTGCGATGATCTCTTCGTTAATAGCTTTCATTAGAGATTGGTATTCGTCTTGTCTAGGCTTCAAGGCTCTAACTTGGTTTTCATACTGTACAATTCGTTCTTGCAAATCTTTAGGAAAGTACTTTCTTATAGATTCGATGTCCTGCCTAATACGTTCAGGTTCGCCCTTTGGAATAACCTCATCCTGAACGAGTACATCAGATTTTTTCCCGTTTTTTTCCGCCGATCTGTCTTGTTCTTCGTCTTCAGCCTCTACCACCCTTTGATCAAGCTGAGATCCATCTTCGTTGGGAGCAGGCTCCGATTGTGTTGACTCAAATTTCGGTGTCGAGCTATTAGCAGCAACAAAATATATCGCTCCCAATGTAACGCCAAGAATAAGAAGTAGGGCCATGACCCATGTTCCTCTCATAATATGCCTCCAAAAGAAGTGCGGAACCATGGGTTCCGCATTTTTAAGAATCTAGAGTGTGCAGGTGGATTTATCGACACAAGCTCTCATTGCAACAGTTGTAGTTCCTTGCTGAACGATAAAGCTATCTTTCTTGAAGGACTTACGAATCTTACCATAATAGTTGTATTGAGCGCTTGTTGAGCCTTGAGCCTTACTACCGCCAAGTTCATCACGATGACTTAGCTCAAGGAACAACTCGTCACCCTGACGATTGTTCTGCATAAAGGCTATGTTGATGGCTGTTTCTAGGGTTTGGAGAGCATTGTTGCTCGGTTTGTTTAAGTAGGAAGCTAGCTTTCGTTCCAGTACACCGCGAAAGGAAGGACCCTTGCTGTTGGAAGGAGAAGGCCAGGGTTGATTGATATCAAGCTTATTAGCATAGCCTTCCGTATCATGGATGGCTCTTTGCAGTAGATGCTCAAATATGGTAAGGGACGGTTCTGCACCACCTAAAAAACTAGGAAAATCCTCTGACAATTCTTCAAGACACCGCCTAGAGCTATCATATGAGCATGCACTAACTGCCCCCATGCTATATTCATGCAAGGACTTGAGCTTTTGTTCGATCAGAGGAAGATCATCCTTTGCTACTTTGTCTTTGGCGTTATTCAAGGGAATTGGCCGAATTTATCAGCAAACATTTGTTGATACCTATTCGAAAGCAGCATGCTGCAAGCTCTACAATCAGAAAACCCCGATCACCGCAGCTGATCTTCTTAATGATAGAGTCTTACCACTTTTTGAGAATCATGGAATGGGTGTACTCAGGATTCTCACAGATCGTGGCACCGAATACTGCGGCAAGGTTGAGCAACATGACTTTCAGCTATATCTGGCTGTCAATGACATTGATCATACCAAAACAAAAGCTAGGCATCCGCAAACAAATGGTATCTGCGAGAGGTTCCATAAGACTATTTTGAACGAATTCTAACAAGTTACCTTCAGGAAAAACCTTTACAGAAGCATGGAAGAGCTTCAAAAGGACCTCGATGACTGGGTCGAAGACTATAATGTAAATCGAACACACCAAGGTAAAGTGTGCTGTGGACGGACTCCAATGCAGACTTTTCTTGACGGGAGACAGGAATGGAGGGTAAAGGTTGACGAGCTGAATCTGAACTAACAGACAATCAAATAGGAATGTCAAAACAGGGCTAGTGTCCGATCGGGTCTAAATTTTTACAAATTAGATCGTAGTGCTTGTTACCCATTGTATTTAGGATCACAGTATATGACCCTAGCTCCACGTTTTTTAGCTTGCCACTCAAGCTTTTTCTCGAAATCGTACCATCCTTCACGAAGAATAGCTCTATTTAAGCCCGATTTCTGCGCCACCATCTTACCTGGATTATCTATCGTTCCTTTAGAACTCCTACTCATATTGCGAATCTTAAGGTCTTCAATGGCTATTACAGCATGGTTTTTGCTGAGCCTAACCGCTTCTTTCCACAAAGAATCCATGTTTTTGAGTCACTTCCACAAGAAACCAATGTGAGTGTCATTAGAACTGTAATAATTAGCTTCATTTTGTTTCCTTCAATTTTGTCGGTTAATCACTTTATTTGCCTGTAACTGGACAAAAGTGTTAGCCGAAGCGTCGAGGGAGGCTCCAGCAGCCGCAATTGTTGCAATCGCGATAGATTTGTTTATAAATTTCATATTTTACAGCTCCACCTTTATTTAAAGGATCATTCTTGATTAAGGTTTGCACCTATCTATCCCTTTTTGGCGCAATGTCGATATTATGTATTCACGAGAGATATCCAATATCGCCAATTACATATATTCAGATGGCTTATTTCATGTAATATCGCATGAAAATGACCACGCTAAACAGTATGTTTATTTTTGAGAGCACGAAAAACGAATTTGGCCTTATCGAGCCTTTGTTCCATTCCAGTTGAGCATCCTATGATGGGTGGGCGATGATAGGCTCTTCGCAATTGACGCAGTGCTAATTGTTAGGATAAACGAAAAGGGTCAGACGTAAAGGCTGTCTGAAATAGCCCGAAGGTCACCTAAAGGTTGGCCCCCGCTATAATCTTTGAACTAGTGGGGGAGTAGGTCGGGATCAACTAGGGTCTGGTGTAGCACCACCACCGCAGCCAGGTATAAAAAGCAGGGCGTCACCACCATTATTACCTTCCCCTTGGACACACCAGAAGCCGTTGACCTTTATCAAGGTAACAGGGTTTCTATTAGCTGCTTCAGCGTCATGTTGAGAGCCTTTTGAACAAGTGGGAAGCCCTAGAATTTTGGCATTTTCTGGAACGTTGTCTGCAAGGATACACCAGTTTTGACTGCTATAGATCGCCGTGTATTGGTTACCTGAGGGGGGAATTTCCAGGCTTTCTCGTGGTTCTGGGCTTTCACTGGGCTCCTTTTCTGGGGTCTTATTTCTATCCTCGACAGCAAGCTCCTCATTTTGCTCACCCGGCTTAATTGCCTCTGTTGAGTCTCTTGTTTCAACAGGGGCTTTCTGCTTGTCTGTGTCTACTTCATAGACCTGTTTGTCTCCTATAGGAGCAGTTCGGTTTGAATTCTCACTTGTGTCTCCACAACCTTGGTTAACCACGAAAATCATGAGCAATAAAATCTCTAGGCTACGCATTATGTTCTCCTTCAGCGATTCGTTCAGTTTTCCATCTTCTTTCACTTTTTGGGCCAGTTAGGTTTACAAGGGTGGGTATATCTATGGTGAAGTAATTATTAAATTATATGAGGTTATATTAGACTTCGAGATTTCTGGGAGGGGGCTCGAGATGCGGCAGCCTAGAACACCCGATGTCTTGAAAGTTTTGTAGCTTGCTAGAATTGTTGGTTTAAAAGCTCGCTGACTGAACCGACGGTAGACTTGACGAGGTTGGAAGTGACATGGTCTTT
Source organism: Pseudobacteriovorax antillogorgiicola (assembly GCF_900177345.1). Taxonomy (NCBI): domain Bacteria; kingdom Pseudomonadati; phylum Bdellovibrionota; class Oligoflexia; order Oligoflexales; family Pseudobacteriovoracaceae; genus Pseudobacteriovorax; species Pseudobacteriovorax antillogorgiicola. The sequence continues at coordinate 2,773 of NZ_FWZT01000006.1, read as the reverse complement.
TGTAAGTTTTTGATATTATCTGTTTTTCCATAGGTTTAAGAAGCTGCTGCTGTCGTGGGATTTGGGTGTTACCTCACCCCGATGCTATTCTTAAAGGGAAATCAGGATAGTTCTGAGGATATGTTTGGCAAAGAATAGAAAAAGCCGTACTTGGTCATCGGCCGAAATACGAGAACAAAAGCTAGCTGTCAAATCAGAGATAGAAGAGGCAAGCAAGGATGTTTCCCCTGATGAAAGGTTCCAATTTATCTTGGAGCGCCTCCAGAACTTTGGGGATTCCGTCCGAGGAAATGATATCTTAAAGGCCTTTATTTTTGGGATGTCAGCTCTTAATCATCACTTAAAGTATGGAAATCTTTCTCCTTCCGAAGTGAACGGTCTGTTTCAATTGGCAGAAAATCATCTAAAAGTAAGTGGGTTGAAACCTCAGGCTTCAAAGAATGCCTATCTTTACGGAGAACTGTATCTTCTTATGAGCCAGATCCACTTGTTGGAAGGAAGTCCCTGGGAATCACTCTGGGAACAACAATATGCGCTACTGGCTTCTGGCTCGTCCTATCCCGAAGGCAAGGGCCTTTTTTATCTATCCTTGGGTATCCGAGCCCTCAAATTTGGTAACGCCCAATCAGCCATTGCTGCCTTCGCAACTGCAGAGAAAGAGGGAGTATCAGGAAACACTCTTTTTAAGGTTAGGCTGGGATTGGCTCGAGCTCATAGGCTTAGTCACGATATGCAGTCGGCTCAAAAAGTAATTGAGTCAACCAGAAGCTTATCAAATATACCTGATTCTTTCCTAAGAGAGCTAGTATGGGAAGAGGCTTGTTGCCAAATCTTAGCAGGTAGTGATTTGCAGGCGCTTGTGGATCTGGTGATGAAAAAACGAAGCCACTTTTTGCCAAGTTATATATTTGAATGCTTTTTCTGGGCCTTATCGAGTTCTTCAACCAAGTGGATGCAAACCCTTCCCAAAATTCGACCATTATCAAGGCGAAAGGGTATTGATATTGATAGAACAAACCTTTTCTATCGATTTGCTTTTGAGTTTGAACGTGCATATGACTCAGAAGTTCCCTTTCTTGTTCGCCTGCGAAAGGTTTGTGCTATCTTGAAAAAAGTTAAGCAGCTTCGTAACATTGATAAGGAAATGTTGGTTTGGATGGCCGCTTGTAGGTGGTTTACAAGGAGGAATCAAAAATTCCTGGCTCATTCAGCTTTTTTTGAATACAAATCTTTAAGCCTACGCCTCAGTGGTGGTCGAGTGGGGGATACTCTTTCACTAGCAGAGGACTTGCTAAGTAAATCATGGGATCTTGATGCCTAAAAACTTACTATTTCTAGGGTTTTTTGTTCTGGCTTGCAGCTGCAAGCCACAGAGCAGTTTAGTGGGGAAAAGTGATCGACCATCAGAGGAAACCGAAGGAATGCCAAGCTATGCTATAGCCTGTTCGTTTCAAGAGAAGGCCACGGTTGCCAAACCAAAAGACGTCACTTTTTGCAAAATAGTTTCATCAACAGACCCCAAACAGACCGCTAAGTTAGGTACAGATATTAAAGATCTATCTTGGTCTTATGAAGTGTCTTTACAGGAAATCAATGTGCAGGTATCGGAATCTACTGAGGGAGCTACTTTTCAAGTCATGTATCAAATGTCAAACCCCACTGAGGAAGATATTCAAAATGCGAGGCCTCTAGTCAGCTTTATAGCATCATTTACCAATATACACCTAAATACTCGACAAGAGAAAAAGTTAGTTTTGTCAAAAGTAAATTCCCCGCTTGATCCTTTGCCTGAAAATGACCCAATGGCACCAGATTCGACTACTGTTGTTGCAAACCATGTTTTAGGGGTCTTTGATGGTCAATCATGGTGTATTCAGCAGCTCGATGGACAGGCTGGATTTGAGATACTGGACGTGCTGCCTTGTAGCGGTAACGTTCAACACAATCAAGCCGCAGCCAGTCGAGGGCCTGCAAACATTATTCGTGTGAACGGAAATTGGTGTGTACAGGGGGTTGGTAATAATGGAGGCGATGCTTTGCTTGCTATTCCGGGGTGCGGTGGTGGAGCAAGCCCTGATCCATAGTAAGAAGCGTATTCTCTGAGTTTGCTGCCTACTTACTGACCGCTTGCGCGGATTTTAGCAGCCTTCCATCAATCCCGCCCAAGGCAACAATTTAGGGCCGACAGCTAGCCATACCCCCTGATGCTAAAGGGCTTCGGCTATCCATCTAAATGCAAGAAGCAAAAAAAGTATATCTTATTGGAATTGGTAGATAAAATGGCCTAATTCTGCTCTAATCTCGTCGCCAAACCAAATCCAAGCAGAATATGAAAGGCCATAAAATGCTAAAGCATTTGCTCGGTATCATAAATGATTTTAATTGCGTTCCCAAGAGACTTCAGGGAATTATTTCCCAGTACATAATGTTTTTGATGCTTAAGTCAACTAGACATGATCTACGAAAGGCATCGCGCATTTTTGGAACCCATGAATCTAACTATAGCCGTATGCTGTCAGGTGCGAGAACTCGTCAAATTGCGAGGCTCTGCCTGAATCGAGCTATTCGGAGAAGGATTTCCAAGATCAAAATTGAAGATGATATCTTTCTTGCAATCGACGCGACTTTTACCAGTCGCAGCGGCAGGAAAATCCAGAATAGAAGGAAGTTCCGCCATGTGTCCTGTCCGAGCAAGGGTGTCACAAATCAAGACAAAAATTAAGATAGGCCCTGATATCACTCATGGGCAGTCTCTTTCCAAAAACTCCTTCTT